>CALWRQ010000088.1 GCA_944383965.1 uncultured Lachnospiraceae bacterium | reverse complement strand
GTGTACGGTAAAAAATATCATGTGGAGCAGAACAGCGTTCACTATCTGCAGCCTTTTGAAAAAGAAGTGAATCAGCTTCGCTTTACGGTGATCGAAGGCAGAGAAGCCATCGAAGAGAAAAAGAAAATGATTCTGGCTCTGAAATAAAAGCATGCCGGAATGAGAGAGAAAGGAGAACTGTCATGAAACGTTCGGAGATCAACAAGGTGATCAGAAAATTTGAAGCTCTTTTGAAGGAACACTGTTTTGAACTGCCGCCCTATCTGAGCTTTACCCCGGAAGATTGGGAGACCAAGGGACATGAATACGATGAGATCCGGGACAATATGCTGGGCTGGGATGTAACGGATTACGGAGAGGGGGATTTTGACCGTCTGGGTCTGGCCCTTATTACGATCCGCAACGGAAACGTACATAATCCCAAGTACAAAAAGCCTTATGCTGAGAAAATCATTATGTGCGATTCCGGTCAGATTTCTCCCATGCATTTCCACTGGAACAAGATGGAGGACATTATCAACCGGGGCGGAAATGATATTGAATTTACCCTTTATAATGCAGATAAGGAAACGGAGCAGCTGGCAGATACAGACGTGACCGTCTGCCAGGATGGAAGACAGTATGTAGTGCCGGCGGGAAGCAAGATCATTCTTCATCCCGGCGAGAGCCTGACCCTGTATCCCTATCTGTACCATGAATTTATTATTCCGGAGGGAGGCCCGGTGCTGATCGGTGAGGTTTCCATGTGCAACGACGACAACACGGATAACCGTTTCCTTAATCCGCTGGGCAGATTCCCGGTGGTCGAGGAGGATGAGAAGCCCTATCGTCTGCTGTGCAATGAATATCCGGAAGTCAAAGACTGATGGACCGACGTCTGACGGATATCATGCCGGACAGCCGAAAACAGAAAAATGCCGCGGAATATTCCGCGGCATTTTTGGGCTCGGATTATGGGAGAAGTTCTGCGGCGGCGGCAAGGACAGCCTGGGCATCCATGGAAAATTTACTCATGAGGTAATCGGCAGTACCCACTTCGCCTGCCCTGTCCGGAGCGCCCAGTCTTCTGAATGGAACAGAGCAGCGGTTTTCAGCAAGTACCTCTGCCACGGCAGATCCCAGACCGTTGAAAATATTGTGATTTTCCAGAGTAATCACAGCCTTTGTCTCAGAAGCGGCCTGAAGAACTGCCGCCTGATCAAGGGGCTTGATGGTAAACATATCGATCACTCTGGCGTGAATTCCCTTCTCTTCCAGCGCTTCTGCCGCTTTCAGAGCTTCTTTGATGCAGACGGTCCCGCAGGTGATAATGGTTATATCGGATCCCTGCCTGATCAGAGAAGCCTTCCCGATAGGAAATTCTGTGCCGTCCGGATAAAACTGATCCTTACTTTTTCGCATAAGACGGAGGTAAAATACCCCGGTTCTCTGAGGAATCTGACGGAGAACGGACTTCAGCTGGACAGGATCACAGGGCTCCAGGATAATGGTTCCGGGAAGAGAGCGGAGAATACCGATATCTTCCAGACTGATGTGGGTTCCTCCGTTGGGACCGGCGGATATCCCGGGGTCGCTGCCTACGATGCAGATGTTCTGTTTGGCATAAATCCCTGATACAAAAATCTGGTCTGCGATTCTTCTGCTGGCAAAGGCAGCGAAAGAATGAACAAAGGGGAAAAAGCCTTCTTCAGAGAGCCCTGCGGCCACACCGAGCATATTGGCCTCCTGGATTCCGCAGTTGATGGTGCGTTCCGGAAAAGCAGATCTGAACTTGTTCATTCCGGAGGAGGCCATCAGATCGGAATCCAGCCATAAGATCCGTTCATCATTTCTGCAGAGCTCTGTCAGTGTATCTGCCATAGCGGTTCTCATATCGGTTGCATATTCTTTCATTCGATCACAACCCCCTTTTCTGCAAATTCCTGTTTGGCCTCTTCCATCATTTCATCAGTAATGGCAATATGATGAATTCCGGTTTTCCCTTCTGTAAGGCTCCAGCCTTTTCCCTTTACCGTATCCAGAACAATACATTTCGGAATTCCGTTTTTGTCAGAAAGGACATTTTTCACAGCGATCCGGATGGCATCCACATCATGCCCGTTTACGGTGACAGCCTCAAAGCCGAAGGCGGAAAACATTCCTTCGATATTGTCCAGCCGGCAGATATCGGAGGTGTAGCCGTCCAGCTGCTGATGGTTCCAATCAACAAAGACAATCAGGTTATCCAGCTGATGATGTTTGGCAAACATTGCCATTTCCCAGACCTGGCCTTCGTTCAGCTCTCCGTCACCCAGGATCAGAAAGATATTCCCTTTCCGCTTCTTCATCTTTTTCCCAAGAGCCATTCCTGCTGCGGTGGAGGCACCCTGACCAAGAGAACCGGTAGTCATATCGATTCCCGGAGTCTTGTTCATGTCGCAGTGGCTGGGAAGACGGCCGCCGTTGCGGTTCAGGGTGGTCAGTTCTTCCTGCGGGAAAAAACCGGACAGAGCAAGGGCGGAGTAAAGAGCAGGACCGCAGTGGCCTTTGGAGAGGACAACCTTGTCCCGATCCGGGCTGTCCGGATCGGCCGGGTCATAGTTCATGACACTTCCGTACAGGACGGCCATAAGCTCGCAAAGGGAAAGAACCCCTCCTACATGGCCTCCCCTGCTGGCATGCATGGCCTTGATGGAATGAAATCGGATCCGGTCGGCAAACTGCTGCAGCTGGGCAGAATCTTCATATCGGGTTACCATTTAGACTCCCTCCTTATCTTAAATATTAGACAGTTTTCACGGTTGCAGGTACTTAAGATGTTCTAATTCAAATGTTAACAGAAATCTTCGTTTTGTCAAGGAAAATAGACAAAAACAACAACAAACAACAACAAAACACAATGAAATGAAAAACAATTAATAAAAATTGAGAATTACATATTGCATTCTATTGGTTAATTTGCTATAATCTGATTTATAAAAGGTGATTTTAATGGACAAATTAACCACAAACATCAAAAATAAGAATTTATTCGCGGAAGAACGCCAGAGAAAAATTATGGAAACGATCAATTCCAACGGAAAAGCGGTTGTTCCGGTTCTCTGTGAAATGTTCGGAGTGTCTGCATCTACCATCAGAAATGATCTGAAACAGCTGGAAAGCAGAAAACTGATCACCAGGACCCACGGGGGCGCTATCAGAAATTCCAAGATGGGCAGAGAGCTTTCTCCGGTTGACAAGGAAGCACAGATGATGCCGCAGAAAAAAGCCATAGCCAGGGCGGCGCTGGAACTGATCGATGACGGTGACATTATTGCAGTCACTACGGGAACGACCACATTCGAACTGGTGAAACTTCTCCCGGAAAAGAAAAATCTGACCGTGATTGTGAATGATATCCGGTATGCAGTCTGGCTGGAGGAACACACGGATTTTAATGTATATATACTGGGCGGACTGGTAAGAAGAGGCTATCACTACACGACGCTTCCCGGAGCCAATGAGTTTCTTGGCAGGATCAATATTGACAAAGGATTTTTCTCATGCAACGGTTTCAGCGTAGAGCGGGGAATTACGGCTCCGGATTATGAAACGGCGGGGAGCGTCCGGGAAATCCTGAGCGTCTGCTGCGCTTCCTACCTGATGAGTGACAGCAGCAAACTGGGAACGGTAACTTTTGCCCAGATTGCCGCACTGTCGGAGATCAACGGATTGATCATTGATTCGGATATTGAAAAAGAAGATTATGATGCGATTTCAGCCAAAACAGATGTGATCGTGGCAGAGTGAAGGGGGAATTCCGGTGAGCATAACAGGACTGGATCATATTACGATCAATGTGAAGGATCTGGAAAAATCCAGAACGTTTTACGGAGAAATACTGGGACTGGAGGAAGCAGGCTTTATCCATATGGGGGATCATACGCTGACCTATTTCCGACTTCCCCAGGGAGTCAGACTGGAACTGATTGATTATGAAAACAGTCAGCCGGAAAAGCAGATATCAGAAACGGATATCGGTACCTACCGCCATTTCTGTCTGGAAACGGATGAACTGGATGGACTGTATCAGCTCTGTACCGGAATGGGAATACCGGTGAGAAAGGCTCCGTCTTATGTGGAAAAACTGGGATGCAGCACGATGCTGATCACAGATCCGAACGGTGTGGAACTTGAAATCATTCAAAGGTGAGAATATGGGATATTTGGCAGGAATTGATTTGGGAACATCCAGTGTTAAGGTTCTGATCATGGACAGCCGGGGAAACAGCCTGGCTGTGGCTCACAGAGGATATGAAGTCATGACTCCGAAAATGTCCTACGCAGAGCAGGATCCGGAGATCTGGTGGAAATGTACGGCAGAGGCAGTCAGAGAAGCTCTGGCGGGATCAGGAATCGATCCGGAAGAACTGCTTGGCATCGGATTTTCCGGTCAGATGCACGGCCTTGTGGCGATGGACAAAGAACGGAAGCTGGTTGGCCCGGCGATCATCTGGATGGATCAGAGGTCAGCAAAAGAAGCGGCAGCGATCCGTGAACTGGCGGGAGAGCTGACAGATACGGAACTGCTGAATCAGCCGGGGGCAGGGATGATGATCTGTTCACTGCTCTGGCTCAAGAACCATCAGCCGGAAATTTATGACAGAATTCATTACGTAATGCTTCCGAAGGATTATATCCGCTATCGCCTTACGGGGGAGATCGGCACTGATGAAGCGGATGCCAGCGCAACTCTGGCATTCTCCGTAAGGAACAGATGCTGGTGCAGGGAATTGATCAGACGGGCAGGACTGAAGGAGGATATCTGGCCGGCAGTGAACGGAAGCGCGGAGATTGCAGGCTGTGTTTCTTCCCGGGCGGCAGGAGAAACCGGACTGTCAGAAAACACGAAGGTGGTATACGGGGCCGGAGATTCCGCTGCCCAGCTGATCGGGAACGGTGTGACAGAGGAAGGAATCATGGCCTGCAACATCGGAACGGCGTCTCAGATCGCTGTAGCGGTAAATCAGCCGGTATATGACAGAAAGATGCGTCTTCAGACATGGTGTCACGGGGCAGCCGGCAGGTGGTATGTACAGGGCGGAGCTCTGAACGGAGGCAGTACGCTCAGCTGGCTGAAAAAGAAAGTGCTGAAAGATGAACGGCCGTACGGGGAATTGGATAAGGAGGCGGGACTGGTTCCGGCAGGAGCAGAAGGACTGCTGTTTATCCCCTATCTGGCAGGGGAAAGAACTCCGGTGATGGATCCCTATGCAAAAGGAATCTATTTCGGAATGGGAATGAAGCATGAAAGAGCTCATATGATCCGGGCAACCATGGAAGGCGTCATCTTCAATCTGAAAGAGAGCGCCAGAGTACTGGATGAGATGGGAATTGCGAGGAACAGGATGATTTCTTCCGGCGGAGCTGCGAAAGGAGTTACCTGGAAGCAGATTCAGGCAGATATTATGGAAATGCCCGTTTATACCACAAAAACGGAAGAAGAGGCATGTCAGGGCGCAGCTCTGATGGCCGGAGTGGGATGCGGAGTTTATAAAGATATGAAGGAAGCCTGCGCTGCGGTGGTAAAAATCAATGAGGATCCTGTGGAACCGATTATGGAACATGTGAAACGCTACAGGGAGCAGCAGGAAATATTCAGAGAACTTTATCAGAGGGTAAAGGATCTTTATCCCAGGCTCCGGACGGAATAGACCTCATATTGCAGGAGGGCAGGGTATGGAAAACAAGGCCAACGCGCTGTATATCCAGTCGGGAGGACCGACGGCAGTGATCAATGCATCGGCCTACGGTGCGATACGGGAATGCAGAAAAAGTGCCGAAATTGACAGGATCTATGCATCAGAGCACGGAATTCTGGGAGTGATCAGAAACCGGCTGTTTGATGTGACAGAGACTATGGAAGAAGAGGAACGCCTTCCGTTTACTCCGTCAATGATCTTCGGCTCCTGCAGATATGAAATCAGTGAGGAGGACCCGGATCAGAAGGATTACAGGGCAGTTCTGGAGACACTGAAGGAACGGAATATCCGGTATCTGTTCATAAACGGAGGAAACGGATCAGCCCGGGCGGGACTCCGGCTGGGGAAATTCCTGAAAAGCCGGGGATATGAGATCAGGCTGATCGTAATCCCGAAAACGGTGGATAATGATATTTCCTGCATCGATCATGCCCCTGGATATCCGTCGGCAGCCAGGCATGTGGCACTTACGGTATCGGAGCTGGCGAGAGATATGATGACCTATGATACCCCTCTGATCATGTTTGCAGAGGTTATGGGCCGGAATACAGGCTTTCTGGCGGCAGCAGCTCTGGCGGCAGGAGAGATCGACAGAGGACCGGATCTGATCTATGTTCCGGAAGTGGTGTTTGACCGGCAGAACTTTATTGAAGATGTGGGAACGGTACTGAAAAAAAAGGGGAAATGTTTTGCGGTAATTGCAGAAGGAGTCAAAACGGCGGACGGAAAGTTCCTGTTTGAAGATACTTCTGTGAATAAGGGGATGGATATGCAGAAGAACATGGGAGGGGTTACCCCTTATGTGAGCGGTCTTCTGCGGCAGCATTTCCAATGTAAGATCCGCGGCATTGATCTGGGGCTGATGCAGAGATGCGGAGCCCACGATGTGTCGGAAATTGACAGAAAAGAAGCAGAAGAGGCGGGAAGACAGGCAGTGCGGGCGGCCGTCCGGGGAGAAACCATGAAAATGGTGACCATAGAAAGGGAAAATGGAAAGGAATATAACGCACGATACGGCCTGGTAAATCTGGAGCAGGTAGCGGAGCAGGACAAAAGCCTTTCTCTCAGTTACGTGACAGAGGACCGTCATTATATAAAGAAAGAATTCCTGGAGTATGTGATGCCCTTGATCGGAGAATGTCCCCGGTATACGGTGCTGAAAACTCCCTATGTCGGACTGGATGACAGATAAAACTGGAGGTGGCGGAATTGTATCATTATACGGAACTTGGCCAGGTAAACACCAAGGAGATGTTTCAGAAGGCATATGCGGAAGGATATGCGGTGCCTGCATTTAATTTTATTTCCATTGAACAGTTTAATGCGATCATGGATGCGGTGATAGAAAAGAAGTCACCGGTGATCCTTTTGGCTTCTCCCAATCTGCACAGACAGCTGGGCTATGAAATCCTTGCCAGAATCGTGCAGTCGGGAATTGATCGTATTCAGAATGAGGGGCTGAATATTCCTGTGGCGCTTCATCTGGATCATGGAATGACATTTGCACAGTGCGTGGATGCAGTGGAATTCGGATTTTCTTCTATTATGATTGACGGCAGCGCGCTGCCTTTCGAGGAGAATGTGGCGCTGACAAAGAAAACGGTAGATTATGCACACCGTCACGGAGTTACGGTGGAAGCAGAACTTGGGGTTCTGTCCGGAGCAGAAGAAGGAGGAGAAGCAGGAAATCAGAACAGTCTTTACACGGATCCGACAAAAGTGGAGGAATTTGTGAAAAAGACGGGGTGCGACAGCCTGGCGATTTCCATCGGCACCTGCCACGGACTGGTAAAGATCCGTCCCAACCCGGACGGGACACTGCCGGAGCTCCGCTACGACATCCTTCAGGATGTGATGAGGCGTGTGCCGGGATTTCCCATTGTGCTTCATGGGGCGTCGGCCATTGATCCGAAGTTCGTAGATATGATCAACCAGTACGGCGGACATATTGAAGCAGTGGCCGGAATTCCGGAAGAGCAGGTGACCAGGGCTGCGAAGATGGGCGTTTGCAAGGTTAATATTGCGACCGACGGATGGATCAGTGCACTGGCTAATACAAGAAAAATCCTGGCGGAAAATCCGGGAGCAATCGACAGCAGGGTATTTACACTGAAGAACCGGGTGATGATGAAGGAAATCTATCTTCATAAAATAGATGTAATGGGCAGCGCCGGAAAAGCTTAACGGCAGGAAGGACACAGGTGAGAAATCTATTTTTATCAGTAGAGATCGGAGGAACCAACCTCAGATACGGGGTGGTGGGTCAGACTCTGCAGGTTATGGAATTTGAAAAAGAACCCAGCAGCTTTCTGTCTGAAGCGGAAGATAAGGGAGAATATCTGGAAAAACTGCTTCAGCCTTTTATAGACCGATACGGCAGAGAAGCGTTCTGCTGCATCACTCTTTCTCTTGCGTCTCTTATGAACAGAGAACGAACGGTGAATTATAATTCGCCCAATATCAAGGGCCTTGATCATATTTCACTGGTGGATATACTGGAGAAACGACTGGGGTTTCCGGCTTTTATGGAGCGGGATGTGAATACGGCTTTGCTCTATGAGATATGGAAGAGCGGCATGGACAGCAGGGGAATCGTTGCAGGGGTATTTATCGGCACAGGCCTGGGAAATGCCATGTGCATTGACGGAAAAGTATATATCGGGAATTCCGGTTCCGCATGTGAACTGGGACATATACCCGTTCTTGATTTTGACGGAGAATGCGGATGCGGAAAAAACGGCTGCATTGAGCTGAAGGCCAGCGGGAAAACCCTGGCGGCTCTTGCGAAGAACAAGTACGGATGTCCCATAGAAGAGATTTTCTCTCTTCATGGGGAGGAGGAAGATGTGAAGGCCGTTGTCCGTGCCTGCGCTATTGCGACAGCAACAGAAATTACCATTCTGGATCCGAAATGTGTTGTTCTGGGAGGCGGAGTGGTGGAGATGAAGGATTTTCCCATGGAATATTTTCAGCGTACGGTACGGGAAAATCTGAGGATTCCCTATCCGAGAGAATCCATATATTTTGTGCCGGCCCATAAGGATCCTCAGGCAGGAATCGTGGGTGCGGTGATCAATGCGCAGAACCGTATGGGAGAGAAAGAATACTAAATGCCGGAGGGGCATTTACGTATAAAAAACTATTATAATAAAAGGAGGTTGTAACATGAAAAAAAGGATTTTTGCGGTATTGATGGCAGGAGCGATGGCAGTATCAGCACTGGCAGGATGTTCCAGCAAGCCGGCTGAGACGACGGCGGCGGCAACGGAAGCGGCAACGGAGGCAGCGGAACCGGCCGGCGAGGCAGAGGAGACCGAGGCAGCGGCTACTCTGGCAGGCTCTGATTATCATCTGGCTATCTGTATTCATTCCATGGACAATGAATACTGGGCCCAGGAAGCAGAAGGAGCGAAACTGGCAGCAGAGGCTTACGGAGTATCGGCAGATATTCTTACCTGTGACAGTGATGACAACAAGCAGCTGCAGGGAATCAAAGACTATATTGCTCAGTACGGCGATAAGGCAATCTTTGTAGTGGATCCTTCTTCTACCGCCAATACAGCAAATATCGCAGAACTCTGCGAAGAGTCCGGAAACTACGTGACCATTCTGGCTCACAGAGCAGAAGGCCTGTATCCGAAGGATTATCCGCATTTTGTGGCAAGCCTGATGCTGGATGATATCGCCATTGGTAAGGCAACAGCAAAAGCGCTGTTTGAGTCCATCGGCGGCGAAGGACAGGTTGTGGAGCTGCAGGGTCTGTTAGGCGATGACTCCGCTACCAACAGACACAAAGCCTTTGAAGAGGCCTTAAAGGATTATCCGAACATTGAGGTTGTGGACAGCCAGACCGCAAGCTGGAGCCAGTCTGAGGCTATGACCCTGACAGAGAACTGGCTGGTGAAATATCCGGATCTGAAGGGAATCTACTCTGCAAATGATACCATGGCACTGGGTGCAGTAGAGGCTCTGAAGAACAAGGGGCTGAACGGAAAGGTAATGGTCAGCGGATGTGACGGCATTGAGGCAGCTCTGAATGCAGTAAATGACGGAGATATGGTAATTACCAACGCCAACAACGGCTACATGATCGCCGGTTACGGTGCATCCTATGCAATCCAGGCAGCTCTTGGAATGCTGGATCCGACCTCCATTCCGGACAACGAGCGCCTGATCTTCTGTAAGACAACTCTGGTTACCAAAGATAATGCGAACGAGATCATTGATAAGTTTATTAAGACTAAGGACCCTGGCTACGACTACAATGACCTGTCCTTCTGTATTGATAAATATCAGGAATAATAGTCTGGAGTAGGTAATGGTAAAGTGGGCTTGCCTTATGGCAAACCCACTTTCTTTCAAAGGGGAGTAGTGTTCCATGATAATTAATGATAAGGGGATAATAGAATGAAGAATAAATGGGAAGAATCTTTAGCTACATTATCCGTGGGACAGCAGTTTGCGCAGAAGGTCAAGGATGATGCGAGGAAAGATAAGATAAGAAGATATGCGCCGCTGATTTTGCTGATTATCATGACAATGATAGGAGCCGTATCCCAGAAAGATTTTTTTACCTGGGGAAATGTAGTTAATATTATGTACCAGATGTCCATCCCTCTTGTAATTTCCGTTGGCCTGACCTATGTGCTGCTGCTGGGAAGTATTGATCTTTCCATAGAGGGAGTAATGGGATTTGCAGGGTCATTTGTGGCGTTTCTGGTAGTCAATAACTCCAACAGCAATGATTTTGGCCTTCTCGGAATTATCGCTGTGGTGCTGATCAGCACGATGATCGGCGCGCTGACCGGTTTCATTCATGTAAAAGCAAGGATTGCCACGTTTATTGTAACTTATGCAGTGGGAAGTATTATGACAGGTGTAGCTGTTCTGGTATATCAGGGAACGCCTATACAGGTAAAGGACGAACTGTTTATTGTACTGTCCCAGGGAAAGTTTCTGGGAATTCCTTATATTACCATTATTGCATTTCTGATCTTTATTGCCGGCGCTCTGATTCTGAATTATACGGCGTTCGGACGTGCGGTGTACGCCATTGGTGACAATGAGACGGCGGCTGCATCTACCGGTATCAATATCGGGCTTACGAAAATCAAGGTTTTTGCTTTGTGCGGATGCACTGCAGGCATGGCAGGAATTCTTCAGTGCATACGTCTTAAATTAGGACAATCCAGCATCGGTCTGAATCAGATGTTTCCCGTAGTGACAGCAATCGTGATCGGCGGTGGTTCACTGGCCGGAGGCAAGGGAGGGGCGCTATCTGCTTTTGTCGGAGTTTTGATATATACAGAGCTCGCTAACTGGCTGACTCTTATGGGAGTTGACCCGTATGTGAAAAAAGTGATTCAGGGAGTCATCATTATTGTTGCCGTAGCGCTTACCATCAACCGTAATCGCAAGACGATATCCAAGTAAGGAGGGTGACAAATGGGCGAGTTGTTATTTGAAGCAAAAGG
>CALWRQ010000087.1 GCA_944383965.1 uncultured Lachnospiraceae bacterium | reverse complement strand
TGCCCGGAGCACATCTCCGTAAGCTGCTCCATAGGCGAGCTCATCCAGCACCGCTTCCAGAGCTTCTCTTTCCATGGCCGGTACATTTTCCGTTCCCCAGCTGGAGAAGACCTCATCCGCATGATGGTGGTGATGATCATGGTCGTGGTCATGGCCGCAGCCGCAGCTGTCCTCATGGTCATGATGATCGTGGTCGTGGTGGTCATGGTGATCATGATCGTGGTCATGGTGGTCATGGTGATCATGATCGTGGTCATGGCCACAGCCGCAGCTGTCCCCATGGTCATGGTCGTGATGATGATGACTTTCCTCAAAAGCCTCCAGAGCCTCTTTCATCAGTTCCTCTTCCATGGTATCCGGCTTTTCAATGATCTCCAGCAGCTGAGCACCGGAAAGCTGTGCTACCGGTGTGGTAACAATTACAGCCTTCGGATTTGCTTCCCGAAGCAGCTTGACTGCCGCATCCACTTTCTTCTTATCCGCTATATCCGTACGGCTGAGAATGATGGTTCCTGCATAGGCCACCTGATTGTTGAAAAATTCACCGAAGTTTTTCATATACATCTTGCATTTGGAAGCGTCTACTACCGTAACTGCACTGTTCAGAGCCACATCCAGGTTGGCTGCCACATCCTTTACTGCTTTCATCACATCAGAGAGCTTCCCCACTCCTGACGGCTCGATGATCACCCGGTCAGGCTGATATTTGGTAAGCACTTCCTCCAGAGACTTTCCGAAATCTCCCACCAGAGAACAGCAGATGCAGCCGGAATTCATCTCCCGGATCTCAATTCCCGCATCCTTCAGAAATCCTCCGTCAATGCCGATCTCACCGAACTCATTTTCAATCAGTACGACCTGCTCTCCGGCAATCGCTTCCTCCAGCAGTTTTTTAATAAAGGTTGTTTTTCCGGCTCCCAGAAAGCCGGAAATAATATCGATCTTGGTCATAGCTGCAGTTTCCTCCTTTTTATAATTTCTTTAATAAAAGATTGATATCATCCTTGCGCCCTACAATGATCAGATGCTCGTTGGGACGGATGCGGTGATTGGCCGTAGGCATCAGATCCATCTTTCCGCTCTGCTTTGCACCGATCACGTTGATATGATAACGGTTCCGCATATCCAGCTCCACAAGCGTTTTATTGATCCACTCCTCCAGGGGAAGAATTTCATAAATGGAATAGCCGTCCGCCAGCTCGATATAGTCAAACACATGGTTGGCAGAAAAACGCACTGCCAGACGTTCCGCCACATCCCGGTCCGGATAGATCACCTCGTCCGCCCCGTTCCGCAGCAGGAACTTTGCATGAATATCCCTGGTCGCCTTGCTTACCACATGTCTGGCTCCCATTTCCTTGATCAGGCTGGTAATCTCCAGACTGCTCTGGAAATTGGTGCCGATGCAGACAAAGCACACATCAAAATTGGCGATTCCCAGGCTTTTGAGCACTTCTTCATTGGTACAGTCCCCGATCTTGGCACTGACCACATAGGGGAGCATTCCTTCCAGATTCTCCTCTTTCATGTCGATGACCATGATCTGGTTTCCGTGTTTTGCCAGGTTCATGCACAGGTGACGTCCAAAACGTCCCATTCCGATGATTAAAATCGACTTCATTTCCTCATCCTCCTATCATTATCCAATGGTGATCCGTCCTACCGGCAGCTTCACCGGGGAGATTCTCTTCTGCTGGGTAAAAGCCAGGGCAAAGCTCAAAGTTCCGATTCTTCCGCTGTACATGAGCAGAATGATCAGAACTCTGGAAAGAGGTTCCAGACTCCTTGTAATGCCGGTAGTCATTCCTACCGTACCCATGGCTGAAAAGGCTTCAAACAGCACATCCGACATGATCAGTTCCGGCTGGACTGCCATAATCGTCAGACTGACTCCCAGCACCAGAACCAGATTGGTCATCATGATCGCCGATGCCTGTTTGATGGTATCATCCTCAATCCTGCGCCCGAAGGCATTCAGGCCGTTTTCCCTTCTTATATTGGAAACCAGACACAGCAGCATAACGACAATGGTGGTTGTTTTGATTCCTCCGGCAGTGGATCCCGGGCTTCCTCCGATAAACATCAGCAGGATCGTCAGGAACTTGCTGCCGTCTGTCATCGCCGCCACATCCACCGTATTGAACCCGGCGGTTCTGGCCGTAACCGATGCAAACAGAGATGAGAGGATACGGCCTCCCGCCGTCATATCCTTCAGAACCCCGTTCTTTTCCATCAGATAGAACAGGAATGCTCCTCCGAAAATCAGCACTCCTGTAGTAAGCAGCACGATCTTTGTATGAAGCATGTATTTTCGTACATGCAGGCGGTTCCTGCTCACATCATCCCATACGATAAAGCCGATTCCTCCGATAACGATGAGAGACATGATCACCAGATTCACCAGCCAGTCATCATAATAGTTCACGAAGGAGCAATACTGCCCCTGGAATCCCATAAGGTCAAATCCAGCATTGCAGAAAGCCGATATGGAATGAAAAATCCCGTAATAAATCCCTTTCAGAAGTCCGTACTGCGGCACGAACCGGATTGCCAGCAGCACCGCCCCCGTCCCCTCAAACAAAGCCGTTCCTATGAGGATCTTTCTGGCCAGCCTCACCACGCCTCCGATCTGAAGGGTATTCACACTTTCCTGAAGCAGTCCTCTCTCCTTCAGGCCGATCTTTCTTCTCAGCACAATGGACAGGCCTACTCCGATGGTGATAAATCCCAGACCTCCGATCTGTATCAGGCTGATGATCACGATCTGGCCGAACAGCGTCCACTGAGACCAGGTATCCACCACTACCAGCCCGGTCACGCAGGTAGCACTGGTCGCCGTAAACAGGGCGCTGAGAAATCCCACATTCTGTCCATCCCTGCTGGCAAAGGGCAGGGTCAGCAGCAGCGCGCCTATAAGGATCACTGCGAAAAAGCCGTATGCAATAAACTGGGTCTGGGACAGATGGGTATGCCACAGGGAAGTGATCCCTTTTAACCATCCTGTTTTTTTCAACTCTTCCATTTCTCTCCTACCTCCCCCGTATGGCCTGAACAGCCGTGCATATCAGAAATACAGCCAGATTTACAAGTACCACGCTGGCTCCCGCCGGGGTGGAGATCCGATAAGAGATCACCATGCCCAGGCAGAAACAGATAACCGACACGGCTCCGGCAGCGATGATAACCCCACGGAAGCTTTTAAACAGCCTCATGGCCGTAAGCGCCGGAAAAATAATCAGGCTGGAAATCAGCATGGCTCCCATCATTCTCATTCCCAGCACAATGGTCACTGCTGTCAGTACGGCAAACAGGATATGGTACCAGGATACCCTTACTCCCGTAGCTCTGGCAAAGCTTTCATCAAACGTTACGGCAAATACTTTATGGTAAAAGAAAATAAACAGAAACAGAACCACTACGGACAGTACAGCTGCCAGGATTACATCCTCCCGGCTCATGGCCAGGATGCTTCCGAACATATAGCTGCTCACATCCGTGGTCATTCCCGTAGTCAGCGCCGTCACCGTAATGCCCAGAGCCAGAGCGCTGGCCGAGATCACCGCAATGGCGGCATCACTTTTGATCTTCCCGTTTTCTGTGATCCTCAGCAGGAAAAAGGCCGCGATCACGACCACCGGGATGGACACCTGAAGGGGCGACCAGCCAAAGGCAATGGCCACCGACAGCGCTCCGAAAGACACATGGGACAGTCCGTCACCGATCATGGAATATCTTTTCAGCACCAGGCTCACGCCCAGGAGCGCTGCACAGAGGGATACCAGGATCCCGCCTGTCAGAGCTCTTACCAGAAACGGATAGGACAGCATCTCACTGATCAGGCTCATTCCTCCCCACCTCCTAAAAACTGCTTTCCCAGAGGACTTTTTCTGTATTCCTCCACGCTGCCGCAGAACAGCACCTTCTGCTTCAGATGAAGGATCCTGTCTGCCTGGCGCACCATGTTCTGAATGTCATGAGATACCATCAGAATGGCTACCCCCTCCTCTCTGTTCAGTTTCCGCACCACCTGATAAAATTCCTGGGCTGCGGACGGATCCAGTCCGGTAATGGGTTCATCCAGGATCAGAAGCTGTTCTGTAGCGCAGAGCGCTCTGGCAATGAGAACTCTCTGTTTCTGCCCCCCTGACAGGTCCCTGTAGCATTTTTTCCTCAGATCTGTAATTCCCAGCCGCTCCATATTCAGTTCCGCCAGTTCCTTCTCTTTTCTGGAATAGAAAGGGCGGTAACCGGTCCGGCTCAGGGTCCCGGACAGGACGACCTCCCATACCGTAGCCGGAAAATCTTTCTGGGCAGCCGTCTGCTGAGGGAGATACCCGATCCCCGTTTTTTTCAGTTCGTCCGCCACATGAATGGTGCCGCTGGTAGGCTTCAGCAGGCCCAGAAGGCCTTTGATGAACGTGCTCTTTCCTGCTCCGTTCTCCCCTACCACACCGATATAATCGCCGGGCAGTATTTCCATGGTCACATCTGTCACCACATCAAAATTTTCGTATCCGAAGCCGGCTCCCGAACACGTAATCAATGGCTGTTTCATTCATCCAGTCCTTCTCTCAGATTTTTCACATTCTGTTTCATCAGCTCCAGGTAAGTAATTCCCGAATCAAACTCCGCTCTTGTCACATTATGACAGGAATGGAGGAGCAGAGGCCTGGCCCCTGTTTCTTCTCCTATGATCTCGGCCACCCGGGGGCTGGACAGTTCCAGGTAATAGACCACCGGTATGTGAAATTCCTTTACCCGGTCAATCAGGTAAGCAATGGTGCTGGCGCTTGGCTCCGTATCGGTACTGCAGCCGGAAAAAGCCGCCCGGTACTCAAATCCGTATGCCTCAGCCAGATACCGGAACGGAAATTTTCCCCCTACGATGATCATATTTCTCTTTTCATCTGCCGCCACCTGTTCAAACTCTCTGTCCAGTTCTTTCAGCTGCTCCACATAGTTTTCTGCATTTTCTTCATAGAATTCCGCGCCTTCCGGATCCATCTGCTCCAGTTTGTCTGCAATCTGACTCACAATGATCACCGCGTTTTTCGGTGACGTCCAGATATGCTCATCGTACTCAATCTCCTCTTCATGGCCGTCGCTGCCCAGAGAATCCACATGTTCATGATGATCATGGGCAGATTCCTCCATTCCTTCCACATGCGCTTCCTCAAACACATCCACATAGTCCATCATGGAGATCATTTCCAGATCCGGCACTTCCAGAGCATCCAGAACCTCATGGAGCCAGTGCTCCATTTCCCCTCCGTTTGCGATCAGCAGGTCAGCCTCCTGAATCAGCTTCATATCCGCCGGAGTGGGTTCAAAGGAATGGCTGTCCATTCCCGCCGGCACCGCCAGCTTAAGATCCACCCGTTCTCCGGCCACCTGTCTGACAAAATCATAATAAGGAAAAATGGTCGTCACCACTTTCAGGCGGCCGTCCTCCTCCCATCCCTCCGATGTGCTTTTGCAGCCTGACAGCAGAGCCAGCACCAGAGTGGTCAGGACCGCCGTCATTTTTATCGTTTTCCTCATTCCTTCTCTCCGAATATCCTTTTTACCTCCCTCGGATCTTTGATCAGATATTTAGGGGAAAATGCCTCCAGTTCCTCTCTGTCCCGAAATCCCCAGAGAACCCCTGCCGTATCCACTCCTGCATTTTTCCCCGTAAGCATATCCGTATTGGTATCTCCGAAATAAAGGCATTCCTCCAGAGAAACTCCCAGTTCCTCGGCCAGAGCGAATACTCCCCTGGGATCAGGCTTTTTCGGCACTCCTTCCCTTTCTCCGCAGACTGCATCGAAATAGCCTTTTCCGAAAATAGCCTCTATGGTTTCCACGGTTCTGGGGTGGGGCTTGTTGGACAGCACTGCCATCTTTACTCCCCTGGACTTCAGAAACTCCGCCATTTCCCGGATGCCGGGATAAGGCCTGACCTCATACAGGCAGTTGGAAGCAAATTCTTCCATATAAATAGGCAGAGATTCCTCAAAATGGGTCAGCTCCGGATCTCCCGCATATTTCAGGCTCCGCTCCATCTGCATGCGATAGCCGTCTCCCACAAAGTGTTTCATATGTTCTTCATCCACGGTTCCCAGTCCCAGTCGCTTCAATACCCGATTGGTAGTATAGGTCAGTGCGTGGATGGTATCCAGCAGGGTGCCGTCCAGATCAAAAATACAGCAGCGATACATATTTTTCCCTTCCTTCTCATCATCTGCAGTCTTCTGAAAACAGATTCTCCGCATATTTTACCGATGCCATGCCATCCCGGCAGTAGCAGTCCGCGCCGATAGTTCCGGCATACTCCTCCGTAAGCACTGCACCTCCGACCATCACTTTGACCCAGGGTGCCTTCTCCCTCAGCTGGCGGATGGTCTCCTCCATACTGGGAACGGTGGTTGTCATCAGGGCACTCAGCCCTACCAGACGGATCTTTTCCCTCACTGCCGTTTCCACTACCGTCTCCGGCGGAACATCCTTTCCCAGGTCCAGCACTTCATAGCTGTAATTTTCCAGCAGGACCCGGACAATGTTCTTCCCGATATCATGGATGTCTCCCTTCACCGTAGCCAGAATGATCCTGCCTTTTTTCTCCTGTGTCTCCCCGCAGGAGAGCATCTTGTCCTTGATCCGTTCAAAAGCGGCTTTGGCAGCCTCTGCGCACATGAGCAGCTGAGGAAGATAAAGGGTTCCCGCTTCAAATCTGACGCCGGCCCTGTCCAGAGCCGGGATCATTTCCCTCTGAATGATCTCAAGAGGATCTTCCGTTTCCAGCAGGATCTTTACTGCCTGAACCGCCTGCTCCTTCAGTCCCTTCTCCACACATTCCCCCAGACTCTTTATTTCTGTTCCGGAAGCCGGTGCAGCGGCCTTTTCTCCTCCTGCCTGTCCGCCGTAGCGGCTGATATAATCCCCGCACTGCGGATCCAGACCTGCCAGAGCCCGGTAACTGAAGTAGGCGTTCATCATTCCTTCTGCACCGGGATTGATAATCGCAGCTGACAGTCCGTTCTGGAGCGCCATGGCGAAAAACGCCGAATTGATCACCCCTCTCTGAGGAAGCCCGAAAGAAATATTGGACACTCCCAGAGTGGTTCTTCCTCCCAGCTCATCCCGGACACGGCGCAGGGTTTCCAGCGCTGTCACCGCTCCCCGGCTGTCAGAGCTTACCGTCAGGCACAGAGCATCGATCAGAATATCCTTCTTTCTGATTCCGTATTCCGCCGCCCGGCTGTAGATCTTTTTCGCAATCTCTACCCGCCCCTGGGCCGTTTCCGGAATCCCGTTCTCATCCAGAGCCAGGGCCACCACCACGCCTCCGTATTTTTTCACCAGCGGAAACACGGCATTCATGGACTCTTCCTTGCCGTTTACAGAGTTGATCATGGGCTTTCCGTTGTAGATTCTCATCGCCCGCTCCATGGCCTCCATATCGGAGGTATCGATCTGAAGAGGAAGGTCCAGAACTCCCTGAAGTTCCGTCACTGCCCGTTCCATCATTTCCGGCTCGTTGATCTCCGGCAGTCCGACGTTCACATCCAGCACATGAACTCCCTTTTCCTGCTGTCCTACTCCTTCTTCCAGAATATATCCCATATCATTCTCGCGGAGCGCCTGCTTCATCTTCTTTTTTCCTGTCGGATTGATCCGCTCTCCCACTAAAATAGGATCATCTCCGATCTCCACGCGATGTGACCAGGAAGATACTACGGTTTTTTCCTTTTCCGTAATGGGAAGAGGCGTTATGGAAGCGCACCGCTCCACCGTCTTTCTGATATGGTCCGGAGTGGTACCGCAGCAGCCGCCCAGCAGCCATGCTCCCATACGGGCCATTTCCTCCATCTCCCGGGCAAATGCATCCGCGTCAATGTCATAGACCGTCTTTCCGTTTTCGCTTCTGGGAAGACCGGCATTGGGATTTACGATCACCGGAACAGATGCCTCCTCCAGAATCGTTTTTACAATGGCCTTCATCTGTACCGGCCCCAATCCGCAGTTGATTCCCAGGGCGTCTACTCTCAGGCCCTCCAGAAGGGCAACTGCAGAAGCAGCATCTCCTCCGGTGAGCAGTTTTCCCTTTTCATCGAAAGTCATGGTAGCGAATACAGGAAGGTCTGTATTTTCCTTCGCTCCCAGCACCGCCGCCTTCATCTCATAACCGTCACTCATCGTTTCGATGAGAATGCAGTCCGCTCCGGCCTGGGCTCCCGCCCTGGCCACCTCTCCGAAGATGGCGCAGGCGTCTTCAAAAGCCAGGTCTCCCATAGGCTTCAGCAGTTTTCCCGTAGGACCCATGTCCAGAGCTACCCAGCCCCGTTTCCCCGTTTCTTTCGCTGCCTCCTCCACTGCCCGGCGGGCATTTTCCACTGCTGCCCTTACAACGTCCTTCACATCCCAGCTGTTTTTCCCGTCATACTTCAGACGGTTCGCGCCAAATGTATTGGTAAGGACGATATCACTCCCTGCCTCCAGATAATTCCGATGCAGTTCCGTTACGATCTCCGGATGGAGAATATTCCAAGTTTCCGGCAGTTCCCCGGGTTTCAGTCCTCTCTCCTGAAGAAGACTTCCCGTGCCGCCGTCAAAAAATATGATTCTTTTTCCCAGTTCATCCCGAATTCCCATACTAATCTCTCCGATACTCACAGTCTGTCCTGCCGCATGCCTCGCAGCCTTCCACGAAGCAGTCCGCCGGCAGTGAGCTGATTCCTATTACCGCCGTCACAGATTTGGACGGCATCATGATCAGGCTGTCCGTCAGGGTCAGGCCGATCCTTTTTCCTGCCTCCAGCCCTCTGATCAGAGTCCTCTGACATTCCAGAGGAAAGTCTCCGTATCCCGGGCTGAACCGGGGGCGCAGATATCTGCCTGCCTTGCGGAATTCTTCCTTCCATTCCCTGTTCAGACAGTCGCAGTACTCCTCGATCATGGCAGCAGCCATGGCCTGGATTACCACCGCTTTGCTCATCCGCACTCTTTCATATCGCTGGATCAGCTGATCGGCACCGATTCCTGCAGTGGCGGCAAATACCAGAAGCCTGTCACAGCCCTTCAGGTTTCTGGACAGGCTCCGGCTCTCTGCCGTAAATAATTCCGTGCAGATTCCCCATTTCTCTGTAAGCTGCAGGGATACCTCCCGCTTCACATGGCGGAATGAAACTGCTTTTTTCAGTTCCTCCATACATTCCTGCAGAAGTGCGGCAATCTGACTGTCGGGCTGTTCCCGCTTATAGCCTAAATACCGCAGCGTTTCTCTAAGTACGCGCTCATCATCCATCTGGCCGTTCCTCCCGGATCTTCTATTTTATAATGTCCGAAAGGTTCTCCCGGATTCTGGCGGCCACCTCCGGCTTATTCATGGAATAAACATGAATGGCGTCCACTCCGTTGGCAATCAGGTCGATGATCTGTTCCGTGGCATAGGCGATTCCCGCCTGCTTCATAGCCGCCGGATCGTTTCCGAACCGGTCCAGAAGCGCTTTGAATCTTGCCGGAAGTTCCGTACCGGACATCTGGCAGATTCTCTTCATCTGGCTTTTGTTCGTCACCGGCATGATTCCTGCCGCCACCGGAACCGAAATTCCCTGTTCCCGGATGCGGTACAGAAAGTTATATAAAATATTGTTGTCAAAAAACATCTGTGTAGTCACGAAGTCGCAGCCGGCCTCCACCTTTTCCTTTAAGTGGCGGATGTCATCTGTCTTGTTTTCCGATTCCACATGACCTTCCGGATAGCAGGCCGCTCCGATGCAGAAATCGCCGGCCTCCCTGATCTCCCGGATCAGTTCGGACGCATACCGATAGTCATGAGCCACCCTTCCGTCCGCAGGAATATCTCCCCGAAGGGCCAGTACATTCTCAATCCCCTGCTCCTTCAGTTCTGCCAGTACCTGATGTACCTTTTCCCTGGTAGAGGAAACGCAGGTCAGATGAGCCAGAGGCGTAACTCCTCCCTGATTTTTCAGCGCTGCCGCAATATCCACCGTATAACGGCTGGTTCCTCCGCCGGCGCCGTATGTAACACTCATAAATGCCGGCTGCAGCTTGGCAATCTCCAGGGCTGCTTCTTTTACCGACTCATAGTTTTCTGCTGTTTTCGGCGGGAACACCTCGAAAGAAATGGTTGGTCTTCCCTGTCCCAGTATGTCTCTGATCTTCATTCTGTCTGCCTCTCTTATGTCTGTCTTCCTGTGTAATTCGTATTTTTCCGCTACGATACAGTATTCTATCACATTTTTCCTTTATGCGCTACGGTTCGTTTCCCCTTATAACATTTTTGTAGCTTTTTCCTTCCCGCCCCCGCCCTGTCCCTCCTTCTTTTGTAACCTTCTCTTGTCTCTTCCCTTCCCTCTGTGCTATACTAACGCCTGTATGCAATCAATATAAGGGAGAGTTATTTATGAAACATCAACTGAAATACAGCTTTATGCTGGCCCTCACCGCTCTGATCTGGGGCGGTGCGTTCGTGGCCCAGAGTGTGGGAAATGATGTGCTGGGTCCCTTTACTTTCGGCTCCGTAAGGACTCTGATCGGGGGCTGCGTCCTTCTCCCGCTGATTCCCTTTCTCAGCCGTATGAACAAAACGGAGGATTCCTGTTCTTTCCGGCAGAGAGACCTTTGGATGGGCGGAATCACCTGCGGAGTGCTTCTGGGAATCGCTTCCTCTTTCCAGCAGATCGGTCTGCTCTATGCAACTGTGGGGAAAGCAGGCTTTATCACTGCCCTCTACATCGTGATCGTTCCCATTCTCGGTCTGTTTATCCGGCGCAGCCCGGGACTGTCCGTATGGGCTGCTGTCGTCATCGCCCTTGGCGGCCTGTATCTTCTTTGCTGGAACGGAGACCAGGCGCTCAACCTGGGAGATGTGCTTTTGCTGATCTGCGGTCTGCTGTTCAGCCTGCATATTCTGGTGATCGACCATTTTTCTCCCCGGGTGGACGGCGTGAAAATGTCATGTATCCAGTTTTTTACCGCCGGAATCATCTGTGCCGTTCCTGCCCTGCTTTTTGAATCTCCCAGCCTCTCCGCCGTGATCCATGCCTGGGCCCCCGTCCTTTATGCCGGCGTGCTCAGCTGCGGTCTGGCCTACACCCTTCAGGTAATTGCCCAGCGTCACGTGGATCCTACTGTAGCCAGCCTGATCATGAGTCTGGAAAGCGTATTCAGCGTACTGGCCGGATGGGTGCTGCTCCATGAAACCCTCAGTTCCAGAGAGCTGGCCGGATGCTGCCTTATGTTCCTTGCCATTATCCTGGCTCAGCTTCCTTCCGGACAGCTCCATTCATTTCTGCTGTTCCGGCGCGGTCTTTCCCCTGATGCAGAAAAAAGGGGTTGTCGGGAAATAGATAATCTCAAACAGGGGGTATTGTGACTGACC
>CALWRQ010000086.1 GCA_944383965.1 uncultured Lachnospiraceae bacterium | reverse complement strand
ATCCGGGTGATTTTCCGGTTGTGCCCGGGAAGATGGAATGGTATACTGAATGGGAAGACAGAATAACCATTCAGGAAAGGATGATACGAAATGGCAAACCCGATCATTACCATTGAAATGGAAAACGGAGATATTATGAAGGCTGAGCTGTATCCGGAGATTGCTCCCAATACGGTCAATAATTTTATCAGCCTGGTAAAAAAAGGATATTATGACGGACTGATCTTTCACCGGGTGATCAGCGGCTTTATGATTCAGGGAGGCTGCCCTCAGGGAACAGGTATCGGCGGTCCCGGCTACTGTATTAAGGGAGAGTTTTCTCAGAACGGATTCCCCAATAATCTGAAGCATACGGAGGGAGTTCTCTCCATGGCCAGAGCCATGCATCCGGACAGTGCCGGATCTCAGTTCTTTATCATGCATAAGGCTGCTCCTCATCTGGACGGAGCCTACGCGGCCTTCGGAAAAATAACAGAAGGCATGGATGTGGTGAACAAGATTGCAGGTACACGTACGGATTACAGCGACAGACCCATGAAAGAACAGAAGATTGCCAGAATGACGGCAGAGACATTCGGTGTGGATTATCCGGAACCGGAGAAAGTATAAGCCGGATAGGAAGAACGGGATATATGAGGGAAGAACGAACGGTGAACATAGACGGGAAACCGTACACGGTGGTGCTTTCCGATGAAAGAGAGGCTCTTCTGGCTGCGGATGCGGCCGGAAGGGCCTCTGTGGCTGTGATCGGAAAAAAAGGAAACTTTCTTCCGGCTCCGTTTGCAGTGGAACGGGCAGAAGATGCAGACGAAGCATTTCTGGAGCGGGCAGCAAGGCGCAGACTGGGACTCCCCTGGGTGATCTGCGTGACAGACCGCCTGATTCTGCGGGAGTTTACGGAAAACGATCTGGAAAGCATACCGGAGGAGGAGTGTACGGGACCGGGGGACGAGGTGTTTCTGGACCGGGAAAAAATGAAAGCGTACATCAGAAACCAGTACGCATTTTTTCAGTACGGCATCTGGGCGGCGGTCCGCCGGTCGGACGGAGCACTGGTGGGAAAGATCGGTTTTGCTCCCTGGGAGGGAGAGGAAGAGTGCGTGGAGATGGGCTACCATATTTTCAGACCCTGGAGAGGAAAGGGATACGGCAGGGAAGGCTGCCTGGCTGCGCTGGAATGGGAGGAGAGGGAACTGGGAGTTCCCGTTCTGGCCAGAATTGTTCCGGATAACACACCGTCTGAGAAGCTGGCAGCCGGTCTTGGTTTTGCTTTTTTGAAAGAGGACAGGCAGTATCGGTATTTCCGCCGGGAGGGAAACAAGGAGAATGAAAAAATAGACCCGTAAGGGCTTGTACTTTCCCACCAGTTGGAATATAATATATTGTATACAAAAAAATAAACAAATACAATTCGGATGGTGTGCCTATGATAAAGCATATGTGCCTGAAGGCCCATGGAAAGATCAATCTGGGCCTGGATGTCCTCCGGAGACGGGAGGATGGCTATCATGAAGTAAAAATGGTCATGCAGACAGTTGGACTTTATGACAGCGTGGATCTGCGGGTCAATGGAAGAGGCGGGATCCATGTGGAGACCAATCTCTATTATCTGCCCAATAATGAGAATAATCTGGTATGGAAGGCAGCAGATCTTCTGATGCAGGAATTCGGGATCAGGGAGGGACTGGATATCCGGCTGAAAAAATTCATCCCTGTGGCGGCAGGCATGGCCGGTGGGAGCAGTGATGCCGCCGCCGTTCTGTTCGGGGTCAACAGGATGTTCGGTCTGGGACTGACCATGGAGGACCTGAAGAAGCGGGGAGTGAGAATCGGGGCGGATGTGCCGTACTGCCTGATGCGCGGAACCGCGCTTTCAGAGGGAATCGGGGAGATTCTTACCCCCCTGCCTCCGGTGCCTCAGTGCCGTATTCTGCTGGCAAAGCCCAATATAAGTGTTTCTACAAAGTGGGTATATGAAAACCTTCATGCCAATGAACTCCGGCCGGAGGATCACCCCGATATTGACGGACTGACAGATGCCATCCGCGCAGGGGATCTGAAGGGAATGGCGGGAAAATTCGGAAATGTTCTGGAGACGGTGACAGAGAAACGCTATCCCGTGATCGGAGACATTAAAAATGTGATGATGCGGTGCGGAGCGCTGAATGCCATGATGAGCGGCAGCGGTCCTACGGTGTTCGGTCTGTTCGAGAATGACGGAGAGGCGAAGAAGGCATACTGGACCCTGAGGAACGGCCGGCTTTCCAGCCGGGTCAGACAGGTCTATCTCACTAATTTTTTCAACAACAGGGAGGTTTCCAATGGCAGTGGATTATAATTTGAAAGTTACGATGAATGAGTATCTTCCTCTCCGCGATGTAGTGTTCAACACCCTGCGCCAGGCGATACTGAAAGGAGAGCTGGAGCCGGGCGAGCGTCTGATGGAGATTCAGCTGGCAGAGCGTCTGGGGGTGAGCCGCACTCCTATCAGGGAAGCCATCCGGAAGCTGGAGCTGGAGGGGCTGGTGCTGATGATTCCGCGGAAGGGGGCGGAGGTAGCCAGAATCTCTGCCAGAAGCCTGAGAGATGTTCTGGAAGTCCGGAGAGCTCTGGAGGAGCTGGCCATTGAGCTTGCCTGCCAGAGAATGACGGAAGAGGAGATCGCTGACCTGCAGACTGCGCAGGATGACTTTAAAAAGGCGATTGCAGACGGAGATGCCATGGCGATTGCGGAAACGGACGAGCACTACCATGATGTGATCTACAGCGGAACCCAGAACGCCAAGCTGATCCAGATGCTCAACAACCTGCGGGAGCAGATGTACCGCTATCGTCTGGAATATATCAAGGATGCTGATAAGAGGAAGATTCTGATTCTGGAACATGAGAGGGTGCTGAAGGCGATCCGGGAAAGAAAGGTGTCAGAGGCAAAGGCAGCCATTCGGGAGCATATTGACAATCAGGAGATTACGGTGACGAAGAACATCACAGAGAAGGAGAACGGATGACATTCAAGGAAAGATATCTGGCAGGAGAGATTCCTTTTGAGGATATTGACCTGTACATAGAGGAATGGAATGAAGGCGGAGATGAGCGGCGCCTGGCAGAGTTTTTGGGCCTGAACGGAGAAGAAGAGGATGTATGGGTGGACGACAGTGACGAAGCACTGAAGGAACTGCTGGACCGCCAGAAAAAAACACAGGAATGATCAGCTCGGAGAAAGGTGCTGCAGGATCGGGAAAAGGATCCTGCGGTGCCTTTTTTGTCTGTCGGGAAAAGACGATCGGGGAGTGTAAGGAAAATGTAAAAAATAAAAGGGAGGAATTGACAAAGTGACAGACTGTCACTATAATGAGTGACAGATTGTCACTTTTCTGGAAAAAGACGGATTCCTTTCCGGCGGAAGGATCAGGCAAAGACGGAAAAGGACAGCATAACATACAGGAAAGGATGGAGGGTATGCCCAGCGAAAGGTTTTACAGGCTTCCGGAGGAGAAAAGAAAGAGCATTCTCCAGGCAGCTGTGGAAGAATTTTCCAGAGTACCTTTTGATAAGGTTTCCATTAATCAGATCATTAAAAATGCAGAAATTTCCAGAGGCAGCTTTTACACCTATTTTGAAGATAAAACAGATGTGCTTCGTTATATATTTGAGGATATGAAGCGGCAGTGCCACGAATTCTGCAGACAGAGCCTTCTGAAAAATGAAGGAGATTTCTGGCATATGATGGAAGATCTGTTTCATGAGGTCATGTATCAGGACTACACGGGTCATCTGGCGAAGATCATGAGGAACATTCTCAACTACGCAGAAGCAGAACGGTTCATGAGAGAAGCCAGACAGGGCTGCAGAGACGGAGAAGAGATTGACCGGTGGATTTATGATCATATGGACAAAAGTGGGCTGCGGCTGAATTCCATGGAGGATTTCCGGGTCACGATGGAATTCTGCATGATGGTTCTGATGATGGCATTTGCCCAGCGGTACAGAGGAGGCTGGGAAACGGACCAGATAAAACGATCCTTTTTCAGGAAAATGGATATTTTGAAATATGGGGTGTTGGAACACCGCGAAAATTAGAGGAGGATATTATGAAAAAACGCACAAAAATCATTGCAGGAGCTGTTGTGGCAGGAGTACTGGCCGTACTGATCGTACCCCGATATCTTAAGCCGGCGGAAACGACCGATCCGGCTGCGCCTCCGGTGGTGAGGGCAGAACAGCCGGAGACAGGGACCATCACTCTGTACCGGGAGCTTACCGGAACGGTAGAGCCTACGGATATGGTATCTGTTATTCCCAAACTGGCTGGTGAAGTAAAGGAAGTATATGTAAAAACAGGAGACCATGTACAGCAGGGACAGCCGATTCTTACCATTGACAACAAGCAGCTGGACAGTGCCAGAATCTCTATGGAAACGGCGCAGGTGAACCTGAATGATGCACAGACCAACCTGGCCAGAATGCAGGCGCTCTATGCCAGCGGCGATATTTCGGCACAGGCATTTGAACAGAGCCAGTCTGCAGCCTCACAGGCCCAGCTTCAGTATGATGCGGCAAAGCTGAACTATGACACCCAGGCAGAATATACGACCATAACCGCTCCTATTGCCGGCGTGGTGGAAAGCCTGGATGCAGAGACTCATGATCTCATTTCCCAGTCGGCTCCGGTATGTGTGATCACAGGGGGAGAAGGGATGATGGTAAAATTTTCTGTTCCGGAAAAAATTGCCGGGGGAATTGTTCCGGGGGATCCGGTGCTGGTGGAAAAGGGCGGAAGCCAGTATGACGGAACCATCACGGAGGTGAGCGCCATTGTGGATGCCTCCAGCGGTCTTTTCCCGGTGAAAGGAACCGTGCCGGGAGCTCAGGGGCTGGCTGCGGGCACGATGGTAAAGCTGTCCGTTGTATCGGAGAAGGCTGAAAATGCGATGACAGTGCCCGTAGATACGGTTTACTATGAGGGAGGAGATGCGTTCGTCTATACTTATGAGGAAGGAACGATCCACAAAATTCCGGTAGAAGTGGGAATCTACGATGGGGAAAGAGCTCAGATCCTGTCCGGAATAGACGGAAGCGCCATGGTCCTGACCACATGGAACTCCGAACTTTATGACGGTGCGCCGGCAGTTCTGGAAGAGGAAAACAGTGCAGGGCCTGCAGAATCCCAGGCACCGGCAGACAGCACTTCTCAGACAGAGCAGTAAAGGAGGAGAAGAACAATGGGTTTAACGAAAGCAGTATTAAAACGGCCGGTTACGACGATCCTGGTGGTTCTCTGCCTGATCGTATTCGGAATATCCTCCATGCTGTCGGCCAAAATGGAGCTCACGCCGGAGATGAACATGCCGATGATGGTAGTAAGCGCGGTCTATGCAGGAGCCAGCCCGGAGGATGTGACAGAGCTGGTGACCAAGCCCATAGAAGATGAAGTGGGTACCCTGAACGGCATCAAAAGTACAACGTCCATGTCTGCGGAAAATATGTCTCTGGTGCTGCTGGAATATGAATACGGCACAGACATGGATAAGGCATATTCCGATCTGAAGAAGAAAATGGACAATATTTCTCTTCCTGATGATGTGGATGTTCCCACCATTATGGAATTCAACTTTAATGAAGCAGCCAGCATGATGCTTTCTGTGAACAACACGTCTGCCGATAATCTTTATAACTATGTAAACAACGAGCTGGCCCCTGAACTGGAGAAAATATCTTCTGTGGCCAGTGTGGACATCAGCGGAGGGCAGGAGCAGTACATTCAGGTGGAGGTGATTCCGGAGAAACTGGAGCAGTATCATCTGACCATGAACAGTCTGGTAACAGCCCTGGCGAGTTCCAGCCTGTCCTATCCGGCAGGATCCACAGAGGTGGGCAGTCAGGACCTGTCTGTGACCACAGGACTCTCATTTGATACGGTGGACAGTCTGAAGAGCATTCCCATTACGGTGGGAAACGGAAATACCATTTATCTGGAGGACGTAGCCAACGTGGGCTATGCTCTGGAGGATGCATCGGGAATCGGACGCTATAACGGAGAGGATACGGTAACGCTTTCTCTGAAAAAGCAGCAGAAGAGCAGCGCTATGGAAATGTCCTCAGACGTGGAAAAAGCACTGAAAACATTGGAGGCAAATACTTCCGGCCTGACAGTAACCACGGTATATGATGCCAGCGAGGATATTGAAGCCTCTCTCTCCTCTGTTTATCAGACGATGATTCTGGCAGTCATTATTTCCATGGTTATTATCTTCCTGTTTTTCGGAGAGATCAAGGCGTCTCTGATCGTAGGTACCTCCATTCCCATTTCGATCATGACATCTCTGATTCTGATGAATCTGATCGGCTTTTCCCTGAATGTAATCACGCTGGGAAGCCTTGTGCTGGGAGTGGGAATGATGGTGGATAACTCCATTGTAGTGCTGGAAAGCTGTTTCCGGGCCACAGACAAAGTAGGATTCCGGGAATATCACAAGGCTGCCCTGGAAGGCGCCGGAATTGTGATCAATTCGATTATAGGCTCTACGGCGACGACCTGCGTGGTGTTTCTTCCCCTGGCTTTCCTTCAGGGAATGTCCGGACAGATGTTCAAGCCCCTGGGTTTTACCATTGTATTCTGTATGCTGGCTTCCCTGATTTCAGCCATGACCATTGTACCGCTCTGCTACATGATGTATCAGCCCAGAGAGAAGCAGAATGCTCCTCTGTCCGGTCCGGTGAGAATGCTGCAGAACGGGTACAGAAGAATCATGGAAAAGCTGCTCCCCAAGAAAAAAACAGTCATGTTTACTTCCATCGGTCTGCTTCTGTTTTCTTTCTTCCTGGCAAGCCAGCTGCGTTTTGAACTGATGCCGGCAGTGGATGAAGGACAGATCTCCATCAGCGTGGATATGCGCCCCGGACTGAAGCTGGAAAAGGCCGATGCTCTTCTCCGCCAGATTGAGGACTACATTTCTGCCGATGAAAACCTGGATTCCTACAGCCTGTCTTACGGAGGCTCCGGAATGGGAAGCATGGGAAGTTCCTCTGCCTCTATCAGCGCCTACCTGAAGGATGACCGGACCATGGAGACCAAGGATGTGGCAAGAGAGTGGAGACGCCATCTGACACAGATGCCGGACTGCAGTGTGACGGTGGAAGAGACGTCTTCCACCAGTATGATGAATACCAGCGTCAGCTCGGTGGATTTTATTCTGGAAAGTACTCAGTATGATGAGCTGAAAGAAGTGTCGGATCGGATCGTAGAGCAGATGAACGGCAGGCAGGATGTAACGAACGTTCATTCCAGCCTGGAAAACTCCGCTCCTCTGGTCAAGATCAATGTGGATCCGGTAAAGGCTGCGGCAGAAGGGCTGAGTCCGGCGCAGATCGGCTCAACGGTGAACTCCATGCTTTCGGGAGTGGAAGCTACTTCTCTGGAAGTGGACGGAAACGATGTGAGTGTGAAGGTGGAATATCCAAAGGATAAGTACCGTACCATTGATCAGGTGAAGGGAATGCTGCTTGCCAGCGCCTCCGGAAAGAGCGTAGCACTCACGGATGTGGCGGACGTGGTGTTTGAAGACAGCCCGCAGACGATCACCAGATCGGATAAGCAGTATCAGGTGACGATTTCTGCAGACTATACGGATCAGGCGGACACAGACCGCATGAAGGCGAAAGAGGTCCTGAACAGAGAGGTTGTGGAACCGAATATGACGGCTCTGATCAGCACAGCGCCCAATGCGGTGGATGAGATGATGATCGAGGAGTTTACGGCTCTGCTTCAGGCGATCGCCATCGCGGTCTTCCTGGTATTTGTGGTCATGGCTGCTCAGTTTGAATCGCCCAAGTTCTCTATCATGGTAATGACCACCATTCCCTTTGCGCTGATCGGTTCCTTCGGATTCCTGTACCTGGCAGACGCCAGTATCAGCATGCCGTCTCTTCTGGGCTTCCTGATGCTTGCCGGAACGGTGGTAAACAACGGAATTCTTTATGTGGATACGGTAAATCAGTACAGAAGAGAAAAAGATATGAAGACGGCTCTGATCGAAGCAGGAGCCACCAGACTGAGACCCATTCTGATGACTACGCTCACTACGGTGATTTCCATGATTCCCATGGCGCTGGCGTACGGACAGAGCGGAGAGCTGATGCAGGGTCTGGCGCTGGTCAATGTGGGCGGACTGTGCGCGTCCACCGTCCTTTCCCTTCTGATGCTTCCCATCTATTATACTCTGATGAACAGAAGAAGAAAGGAAAAGGAGTGGAATGTTGATTAAGGAGGAATTGCAATGAGAAGAAACTATGACCGGGTGAGGAGAGTCCTTTCTCTTTCTCTGGCGGCTGTTCTCACAGCCGCTCCCCTGGAGACCCGGGCGGCCAGTCCGGAGTTTGCCAGAACGGCGGAAGAGTGGGCGGCTTTGCGGGACAACGTCCTGGAATACGGTGAGATTCCCGATCTGATTCATGAATATAATTCCACAGTGCAGAACAACCAGCTGTCCTATGAGGACTATAAGGGGAAAAGCTCCAATGAGATCGCGGAAGATTACCGGGATGCGGCAGAGACACTGTATTCCAGTATTCAGTGGCCGTCGGAGGAGGACAGCGGATATGCCATGCTCTATTCTGCGGCCCAGTCTGCTCAGGCCCAGGCAAAGCAGATGGAGAAAATGGCAGATGAAAACGTATCGGACGGAATGATCATAAAGTGGCAGTATGATCAGGCAGAGGCCGCTCTGGCCAGCACCGCCCAGAATCTCATGAACCAGTATTATCAGCTTCAGGAAAATCTCAAAACGGCCCAATTCTCCAGAGAACTGGCAGAGGCCTCTCTCAATTCGACTTCTGTCCGTCAGAGTCTGGGAATGGCCACGGAAAATGATGTGCTGAATGCGAAGGAAGCGGTGAAAGCGGCGGAATCTGCCATAATTACCATTGAAAGCAGTATCCGGTCCGTCAAGCAGAATCTGCAGGTGATGACCGGATGGACATACGATGCAGAACCGGAGATCGCACCCATGCCGGAACTGGATGTGAGCCGCATTGACGGAATGGATCCGGAAACGGACCGGGAAAAGGCTCTGGAGGCAAACTATACGCTTCTTGTTGACAGACGGAAGCTGGAAAACTCGGACAATACCCTGAATCGTCAGATCCAGGAACAGACTATCGCCAATGATGAGCAGAAGATCGCTTCCGGCCTGACGGATCTCTACAGCAGCGTGCTTCAGGCAAGAGATGCCTACACGCAGGCAGTGTCAGCCAAAGAACTGGAAGAGAACGCTCTGGCTGCGGCTCAGAAAAAATATGAACTGGGAATGATCGGACAGCTGGAATATCTTCAGGCCAGAAATTCCTGCCTGGAAAAGCAGGCTGATCTGCGGGTGAAGGAACTTTCTCTTCAGGCGGCCATGGATTCCTATGATTGGGCACTGAAGGGAAATATGGCACTGAACTAGGAGGTGAAAGGGAATGAAGTGCGGAAAACGATTCTGGAAAGGCTGCCTTGGGACTACGGCAGTTCTTTCCCTCCTGTTTTCGGCGCCGGCCGGCGCCGCTTCCCTTTCTGATTATGATGAGAAGGTTCAGGAGCAGCTGCTGGACGATGTGCTGGAATATAATGAGATCAGAGCCAGAGTCACACTGTTTAATCCGAATATGCAGCAGGCCCAGATGACCATGGACGATTCTCTGGAAATCTACAGAAACGGGATGACGGAGTATAAGGAAAGGGCTGCGGAGCTGCGTCGGGAGAGAGACAAAGCGGAAGAAGAGGGAAATCTGGAAGCCTACATGAGCTATGAGATGAATGCCCAGATCCTGATTCAGATGGCCAACCAGTACAAGGATGTGGTGGAAGGCGCAGAACGGATGTCTGCCCAGAGAAGCATGGTTTCGGCAGAGGATATGCTGACCCGGGGCGTGCAGCAGATGGTACAGGGGTATGCCCAGCTGGATCTGGGCTGCCGGACAGCGGCCAAAGGCGTGGAGCTGGCAGAAGCTGCGCTCCTCTCTGCTCAGACGCAGCAGAGCCTGGGAATGGCTACGGCAGATGATGTAAAAAGGGCGGAGAACAGTCTGGAAACAGCCCGGACCGGCTTAAAGGCTGCAGAGGACAGCAGAAGCAGTCTGAAAAGCAGCATCTGCATGATGACCGGCTGGCCTTATGATGCGGAGATACAGATCGGAGCAGTTCCGGAGCCGGATATGGAGGCTGTTGCCCGTATTGATCTGGAAGCAGATACGGAAAAAGCTGTAAACAATAACTATGATCTGATTTCCGTACGTCACGGAAGCAGGGCTACCAGTACTCCCCAGCAGGAAATGAGAGACCGCAATCTGAAAGACGGGGAAGCAAAGGTAAGGATCTCCATGGAAAGCCTGTACAGCACTCTTATGCAGCAGAAGGCGGCCAAGGAAGGAGCGGATGCTGCCTGGGAGGCAGCACAAAAAGAACGGAAGGCGCTGGATCAGAAATACAGTCTGGGGATGATAGGACGTCTGGAATACCTTCAGGGCGAGCTGGCTTATCTCCAGGCTCAAAGCGCAAAGCTGTCTTCCGATATCGGCATGCAGAAAGCCTACGAAGATTACCTCTGGCAGGTAAAAGGCCTGAGCATTTCGGCAGCGCCGGAACAGTAAGGCTCGCTGCAGGAAAGAAATCCATACAGGGAAAGGCATCCTGGGGGCTGTGATACAGCCGTCCGGATGCCTTTTTTATTGTCGGAACAGATCGGAGAGCTTCCACTGAAGAGACAGTTCGGGCCTGGGCTTTACAAGAACGCTGCAGTCTGTTCCGGGAAGAGCTCCGGAAAGCACTTCTTTTGACTCCTCGGGCATGACTGCCCAGGATTCTTCCACAAAGCACAGCTTCGGATAGAGAACACACCACCAGTTATGCCCTTTCCCCTCTCCGATGGTTACTCTGGCAGCCTGGTAAACCCCTTCCGGAAACCGGATGTCGCCGTAATATTTTACAGGAAAATAGGAATCCTCTATCCGGATCTGAACCGGATAGGAAAATCCCCGGCTGCAGATAAACGCTTCGGCGGCCTGTGCCAGCGGCTCAGCCTGTTCCCGGATAAAGGAAACAACACGGTCTTTTGTAAGCGGCTGGGACGGATCTTCTTCCAGTCCGTCGTAGATCAGGTCCAGAAGCAGGCTGCGGACCTCCAGCTTCAGCTCCTGATCCTCATGCCGGTTGCTGTTTGCCAGGATATGAAATCTCAGTACCTGAGGTGCCAGTTCTTTGGCCAGGTCCGTATCCGACGTCCGCGCGAGGGCGAGGAAGAGAAGACCGGCGGTAAGAAAGCATACGGCACTGAGCACAATGCCGGAATTCAGTTTCATAAAATTAACCTCCCTGATTTCTTCTTTCTAATTGTAATTGTTACCAGGTGTGCTATAATATAAACACTCTGTGCCTGTATTTTCAGACGAAAAGGAGAAGTAAGGAGAGTTATTGAT
>CALWRQ010000085.1 GCA_944383965.1 uncultured Lachnospiraceae bacterium | reverse complement strand
CGCACGAAATCGTGCGACTGATTCAGAGCATCTTCTTTTAGATATTTGACCTGTCTACTTGACAGGGGGGCATATCAATGCAGTACCTTTTCTTTTTCTCTTTTATTCTGCCTTTTCTCCCGGCAGCGCCACATTCAGTACAATTGCCACCAGTGCAGCGGGCACGATTCCGGATCCTCCGAAAATCAGCTGAACCGCCTGCGGCAGGTGAACCAGCACGCTGCTGTTGGCTCCGATTCCGTACCCCAATCCCAGCGCCACGGAAACAATGGTGATATTTCTGGCTGTCATGGGCTTCTTGGTAATCAGCTGGATACCGCTGACCACAATGGAAGAAAACATCATCACTGCTGCGCCCCCCAGCACACTCTGAGGCATAATGGATACAAGAGCAGCCAGCTTGGGAAACAGACCGCAGAAAATCAAAAATACAGCTCCTGTAGCCAGGGCAAACCGGTTCACTACCTTGGTCATGGCCACCAGACCTACATTCTGGCTGAAAGAAGTATTGGGAAGCACTCCCATAAGGGCAGCCAGGGAAGACCCCAGACCGTCGCAGATCACACCGCCGGACAATTCCGTATCCGTAGCTTCTCTTCCCATTCCGCCTTCCATCACACCGGAAATATCTCCTACTGTTTCCACAGCCGTCACGATAAACATGATCATCACCGGAATAATGGCACGAATGTCAAATACGATAGGAACCGGCATGATCTGAGGAACAGCAAACCATTCTGCCTCTGCCACCTTATCCCAGTTCAATGCCCAGGCCTTCAGATACTCGGTTCCGTCTGCCGCAACACCTACAGGAGAAAGAAACAGTCCCATAATTCCGCAGATCACATATCCGGCTACAATTCCGATCAGAATGGCAGAATAACTGGTTATTCCCTGCGTTCCGTGCTTCATTACAATAATGATGATCAGCACAGCGCATCCGATCAGCAGATTCTCCACCGATCCGAAATCCTTGGCGCCGCTGCCGCCGCCGAAAGAGGCAATTCCCACGCCGATCAGGGAAAGGCCGATGGAAAGAACCACGGTTCCTGTTACCACAGCCGGGAAGAATTTTCTGAGGGGTTTTAAAAATGCTCCCAGAACTCCTTCAAACAGACCTCCCAGCACAGAAGCTCCCATCATGGCTCCATAGGTGACCACTCCGCCTCCCAGCATATTGGCAACACTGCTGAATACACCAATAAAGCCGGAACTGGTTCCCATAATGATCGGAACCTTTCCTCCTACAGGCCCTACCGCATAAAGCTGAATCAGTGTTACAACTCCGGCGATCAGCATGGCATTCTGGAGAAGAGCCACCTGAAGTTCTGCCAGATCGCTTCCTCCCGTAATTCCGCAGGCACCCGTAATAATCAGCAGCGGAGTAAGATTTCCCACAAACATGGCAAGCACGTGCTGAAGACCTAATGGAATGGCATCCTTTAACGGAATCCTTCCATAAAAGTCATAGGGACTGGTATAGTTGCTTTTTCTGCTCATTTCATTTCTCCTTCGTGAAGTTTTTTATGATGTCAGCCAGAAGCATCGCCGACTCCTCCAGAGTCTTTCCCGATTCATCCAGCGTTACGTCCGCATATCTTTCGTAATAAGGCGTCCGTTCATCATATAGTTTTTTCAGAGTCATCCCGTTTTTCAGAACCACTCCCCGCTCCACAGGATTTCCGATCCTTCTCTCCATTTCCTTCAGGCTGAGTTTCAGATAAACTACCGTACTGATCTCTTTCAGATGATCCATGGCTTCTGATCCGTAGATCACGCTCCCCCCCGGAGCGATCACACAGCCGTCCAGCTTCAGTCCGGCGTTGATCCGGTTTTCAATCTCCATGAACCCGTCATCTCCCTCATCGGCAATGATTTCCCGGAGAAGTCTTTTCTCCTCCGCCTCAATGATCCGATCCACATCTACAAATTCGTAGTCCAGAGCTTCTGCCAGCAATCTTCCCAATGTACTTTTCCCGGAAGCCGGCATGCCGATCAGTGTTACGTTTCCCCTTTTCCCCTTTTCATTTTCTTTCATATTCCTACCTCTTTTTCCGCACAGAGTAGCCGAAAGTTCCGATTGTTTTTCCAAGCTCTCTGTATTCCCCGTGAGAGTAGGCCATCAGCCCTGTTTCGTTCAGCTGAAATTTTCCGTTTTCATTCATATAGGACTCATCCACGTCCACTGCCACCACTTTTGCCAGAAACATATCATGAGATCCCAGACGCATGATCTCTGTTACCTGGCATTCAATATTCACAGGGCACTCCCGGATAATCGGCACGGATACCTTGGATGCCTTTTCTGCGGTCAGACCGGTTTCTTTCCATTTATCCACATCCCGGCCGGACTTTACTCCGCAGTAATCCGTCGCAAAAGCAGTCTCCTTTGTAGTCAGATTGATCACAAATTCCCCTGTTTCCTCAATCATATGGTGAGAATACCGCTCCGGCCTGATGGAAACGTAGGCCATAGGCGGATCGGAGCAGACCGTTCCTGTCCATGCAACCGTAATAATATTGGTATTTCCCGCCTTGTCTGCCACAGTGACCATAGCCGCCGGAACAGGATATACCATGTTTCCCGGTTTCCAAACCTGTCTTGCCATATCCATCCTCCTTTATAAGTTATCATGATGTTTATACGTCTATTTATTTCACAGCTTATATAATAGCAAAGAATGAGGGTGATGTACACCCTCATTCTTCATTCCTTCGGAAAAGTTTTCTCCGATCCTGTTTCCTTAATTCTGTACTGCCATCATAATGGACGGAATCAGCTGCTTCTTACGCGAAACCACTCCCGGCAGATGAACCACCGTTTCAAAGGTTTCATCCACCGTTCCTCTCAGAGCATTGATGATCATCTGCTCCGATCCCTGTCCTTCACAGATCAGATCCGTGGATTCTGTCAGGATATTGGTGAGCATGAAGAACATCATGTCCACGCCCTTTTCCTCTCTCTCTTTTCTGGCATAAGGAATCAGCCTTCCCTTCAGCTCCTCCAGTTCTTCTTCGTTGACGGAACTGATCTGTCCCACTCCGAAGGTCTTCTTTCCGGCACTGAACCTTTTGAAGTCCTGATAGAAGATCTCTGCTTCCGTCTTTCCCTTCAGATCACTGGCTGCCGCAAACATTTCCCCGGCATATTTTTCGATCTGAATCCCGGCCAGCTCCGCCAGTTCCAGAGCAGCCTTTTTGTCTACCTCCGTACAGGTGGGAGAACGGAACAGCAGCGTATCCGATACAATCGCACTGCACAGGATTCCGGCGATTTCCCTCTCTACCGGAACTCCCGCCTCCTTATACATCTGATAGACAATGGTGCCCGTACATCCAAGAGGCTGATTACGGAAAAATACGGGAGAAATGGTCTCAATGGTGCCCAGCTTATGATGGTCTATGATCTCCAGAATCTCTGCGCTCTCCACTCCGTCTACCGCCTGGGTCCTTTCGTTGTGGTCCACAAGGATCACCCGTTTGCCTCTGGCTCCCAGCAGGTTCCGGCGTGATATCATTCCGCAGTATTTTCCTTCCTTGTCCAGAATAGGGAAGTCTCTGTGCCGCTTGCTTGCCATCACTTCACGGATATCATCGATATAATCATCCCGCTCAAACGTGATCAGATTTTCCGTTTTCATGAAATAGCTGATGGGAATGCTCTGATTGATCAGTCTGGCCGCAGTAAATGCATCGTAAGGAGTCGTCATTACCAGACATCCCCTTTCCTGAGCCAGCTTCCGGATCGTCATGGATACTGCCGCTCCCTCGCAGACAATAATACAGTCTGCTTCCATCTCGATGGCACAAAGCTGGGACTCATATCTGTTTCCCAGAATGACCAGATCATGGGGCTGAATATAGTATTCCATCATATCCGGATTTGCGGCGGCAATCAGTACCTTTCCCTCTTTGAAGTATTCCCTTTCATCGCCGATAATGATCAGCCCCTCCAGAGTTTCCACAATATTGGCATACTGAGTATTCGCCTTTGAAAGAACGCTGCTGTCATAAACATTCATATAGGATTTTGCGATATCGCCTACTGTGATCAGCCCTTCCAGAACCCCGTCATCCGTCACGACCGGAAGTGTGACTACCCCTGCTTCCTGCATCAGATTCCAGGCTTTTTTCAGAGAAATATTTCTGTCCACTCCTGCTGTTTTCCGGATTTCAATGTCCTTTACCTGCGTCCGTACATCCTTAATCAGTTCCGGTTCCTGAACCCCGAAATAATCCAGCACAAATTTCGTCTCCCGGCTGACGCTCCCTGCCCGTCCGGGGATATATCTGCCCCCCGTAACTGCTCTTTTCAGGTTTGCGTACCCAATGGCGGAGCAAATGGAATCTGTATCCGGGTTTTTATGTCCAATAACGATGGTCCGCCTCTCCTTCTGTTCCATCCAAGTACCTCCTATGCTCCATGTTTCATAATCTATTAACATAGAGTTCATATTTTATTCATATTTGTTTTTTATATTAATTGCATAGAAAACATCACAATATATATAGAAATATAGTTAAATTGCACATAGATTTTTCATAATTGCCCCGGTTGTCTCTGACGCCGGGGTCTCCTCATTCCAGTTCAACGGCCTTATGAGAAATAAGGCCGTTGCTGTTTTCGTGGGATCTCTGCCGTCAGTCCAGAATCAGCTTTGCGGCTCCATAGATTCCCGCATCATTCCCCAGCTTTGCCAGACTGATCGTCCCTTTATTTTCTGATATGGGAGAGTAGTACTTATAATACCGGTCTACCAGATCCGTCAGAAATGTACCGGCTTTGGAAACTCCCCCTCCGATGACAAAGCATTCCGGATCTACCGTCAGCGCCACATGAGACAGGGCCAGTCCCAGATAGCGGGCCGCCGTCTCGGTCACCTCTGCTGCCATCTCGTCTCCTGCCTTTGCCGCGTCCAGAACATCCTTGGCTGTTACCTGATCTCCGAACCGGCGGAGAACCGAAGGCTTATCCGATGCAGCCATGGCTCTTCTGGCTTCTCTTGCAATTCCCGTAGCAGATGCGATCTGCTCCAGACATCCCTGTCCTCCGCAGTTGCAGTACTCTGCCTCTCCGTCTCTCACATGAATGTGCCCGATCTCTCCTCCCAATCCATGGCGTCCGGCTATGATCTTTCCATCCAGAATCACACCGCCTCCCACGCCCGTGCCGAGGGTAACCATCACAATATCCTGAAAGCCTTTTCCGCCGCCCTGCCACATCTCGCCCAGAGCCGCCACGTTGGCATCATTACCGCTTCTTACCTTCATTCCGCCCAGAAGCGCGCTCAGTTCCTTCTCCGGATTCATATCCTTCCAGCCCAGGTTTACGCATACCTCCACGTATCCGTCGGGAAGAACCGGTCCGGGGAGTCCCATTCCCACTCCGATCACTTCTTCCTGTGAAATTTGTTTTTCCGTCAGCTTTTCATTCAGAGCTTCTGCAATATCTCCCAGGATTTTTTCTCCGCCGTTTTCTTTTCTGGTAGGAATCTCCCATTTTTCCATCAGTGTACCGTCTTCTTCAAAAATTCCAAGCTTGACTGTCGTTCCCCCGATGTCGATTCCAATGCATTTCTTTGACATAAAATGCCTCCCTCTTTTCTTTAGATCTTTATTTCAGCCTGATTTCCTTCATCACCTGTGTACCCGTGACGATCACGGAACCTGCGCTGCGTCCCTGATTCATTTTCTCGATCTCCATTCCCAGATCTCCGTAATATTTCAGATTCCCTGCGGTATTATAGATCAGGCATGCTTCCTCATTATAAAGTATCACCAGGTCGTCGGAAATGTCCACATGTTTATACTGGAAATTGAACTCGGCAGAAAATACCTTGTCTCCGTTGATTTTATACAGCTCCAGACGATATGGATTTTCCCCTCCTGAAGTCCGTACCACAAATCCTGCATATTTTTCTGAATAAAATACGGTTTCAATGGTCTCATCCACATCTGCCTGTCCGGTCAGCTGCACTGCCGCCTGATTCCGGGAAGAGAAAAACCGGATTCCCCTGTCCGTAAACGCGCAGGCATGGGTATCATCCGGATAGATCACTTTGGCGGCAATAACATCCGCGAATTCTTCATCAAAGCCCCCGACCAGATGCTTCTGGTTCTTTCCGATCTCTGAGAAATCATAAAATACCACTCGATTTTTCAGCTCACCGCCGCTGATATACATATAAGAGGCAATGGTCTGATTTCCGTCAGGGGAAAGAGCAATATCTACCGGATAGCCGTCTCCCGCCATGGCTGCCTTTACAGACAGATCGATGCTGCTCCCGTCTCTGTTATAATACTGAATGTAGCTGGCCGCAGAATCTTCCAGTATTGCCGCAGTCACACCATTCTGGGAGATCACTGCATTAATAATAGGCAGAACCGTGGACGCCTGTCCCAGAACTCCGCTGACATCACAGATGATCATGGTATTTCCCTGCCGGTCTGCCACTACAGCATAGTCTCCGTTCACACATACTGCAGGATTTTTCATCTCATAGCTCTGCATCCAGACTGTTTTTCCCTGATTATCAATATAGGAAATTCCGTCTTTGGTATATTTCAAAACGTTTGTTCCGAAACTTTTATATCCTACCGTTCCGCCCTCTTCCAGAGCTGTCTCCCACACAACCTGGTACTCCGTATACTGGCGTCCTTTGAAATAGTAACGTCCTCCCGCTGCAAGTATCCCGATCAGTACTGCAAAAATAAGAATGATGCGCCACTTTCTGCCCTTATTTCCGCTCTTTTTCCGATCTCCCGAAGCAGCCTCTTCCTGCGCGGCTCTGGCCCCGTTCCCGGAAGAGATCATCTGCTTTCTCAGTTCTGTCTTTTTCCGCTCCCGATTCATGGAACTCATATCGCTCATACTGCGCCGTCTCCTGAAATGGTTGTTTTTTACACAAACAGTATACAACATTTCCAAAAGAAACGCATTACCTTTTTCTACGGAAGAATCAATTTCTGTCCTGCCTTGATTTTATTCACATCATCCAGTCCGTTCAGCTCACAGATCTCTTCAACCCTGCTCAGATTCTGATATTTTTTCAGACAGATGCCGTACAGCGTCTCTCCCTCCTGCACCACATAGGTACCGGCTGCCTCCAGAGACTCTCCCAGAGCCGTGATCCGTTCATCCGCCTCCTCCAGAGAGGGAATGTCTGCCGCCGGCAATTCAGAAGTTTCCGCCTCTTCTGGTTCTGACTCCTGAGTTTCTGTCTGTTCCTTCTCTGCCGGTCCATTTTCCGCTTCATTTTCCGCTCTTCCTATTTCTTCCGTTTCTGTGAAAATCTCTGTCTCTTCAGGAAACTCCTCTTTTTCTATTTCCCGTCCGAACGTTTCCGTTTCTTTTTCTGGTCCGGCAGAAGGCAGCAGACGGCCAGGCTCCCATTCCTCCAGCAGACGGGATCCTTCCGGCAGTACAGAAACCAGAACACTCTCCATCTCCTTCATTTTATGATAATTATTGAACATGACGATTCCTCCGGCAAGCACCGCCACAGAAAGTGCTCCGCAGATTCCTCCCAGAGTATGTACCGTACTTTTTCTGTCTCTGATCTCCTCCTTCCTCTCCTCCATTTTTCTTCTGAAATCACGGATCACCGTATCGTCTGCTCCTGCATCCACGCGCTTGATATCCTTTCTGGATATCATGTAATCCTGCATCATCTGATTCCGTTCGTAATAAATGCTGTATCCCTTCAGCCTGTAAAATCCGTCCTCTGATGCAGTATACAGAGCTTCCTCCCCTTCCATACCGGAATTGAGATACATGATCTTGTTTTTACCAGGAAAATATTTTCCATGCTGCTTCCAGTAGTTCAGCGGACTGAGCTGACTTCCGGGTGCTCCGCACAGGAACCAGCCCTGCACATCTCTTTTCGGAAACAGCTCTTCCATTTCCTGATATGCCTTCTTCCATGCCTGATCGGTCAGTTCCAGCTGCCCTCCTTCTGAAATACATTCCATTTCCAGAGCTCCGTCTATAAAAATATAGGGAGCTCCCTCATTTTCTTCCAGACAGCCCAATAAAAGGCCGCACCGCAGGTTTTCGCTTCCCGTCGGATACAGCCTTCTTAAGTACGTATTCACATAGTCTTCCACATATAACCTGATGACCTGATCCCGTTCCCCGATCTGCCGGATATTCTTCGGCAGCTTGGGACAGAGATTATAAAGTTCTCCCATATGATTCACCCCGCTATCATTTTATCTCATAAATGATAGCACGTTCTTTCGGAGAAACTTGTCAAACCGGGGCCGCCTTGTCCCATAACTTTTCGACAAAATAAATGCTGTCGCTGATGCAGTCAGCCAACCGCATGACTACAGACAGCCTTATGCTCTGAAGCATCAGCGGATCATGGCTGCCGCAGCTGGCTACAATACCGGTAATAAACAGGTCTCCCACCTCACGCAGCTCCTTGCTCACACCCAGCCCGGGTTTAAGCGGTCCCTTTCCCAGAGTAATATACCCCACATGCTCTGCATTTCCCACAGAAGCATCCACCGCTACGGTCAGATATCCGGGATAACGGGTCTTTACAACCTTCAGATACTCTTCCAGATTCATGGCATGAACCGGTTTTTCGAGAGTTCCGATCACTTTTGCCTTTCTGATCCGCCTTTCCTTCAGCTTATAACCGATCAGGGGACCCAGACTGTCCCCTGTAGATCGGTCTGTTCCGATACAGAGAAACAGAATCCCGCTCCAGCGTCCGGTCTCCATCTCTCCCCTGATCATGCTGTAAAGCCTCAGTGCAAAGTCTTCAATTTCCTTTTCTTTCTTCCCATCAAAATAATATATCTCACGGCTTCCGCACAGCCTGATCCGATCCAGCAGCTTCATATCATCCCGCCTGTAATATTTTCTTATACTCTATTATAGGCATGGACCATGATCTTTATGCACAGACAGAACCTACTGGCTTTTCGCCGCCTTCGCTGCCTCTATCGCTTCACTGATATTGGACGCCCGTCCGCTGCGGATGATCTCCATCAGCTCTCCGATCTTCATGGGATCCATATATTCTTTTCCCAGATATCCGGCATATTTCCCGGTGATCTCCAGATTTTTCTGTTTCATCTCTGCTTCCGTCTCCACAATCGCCTTTTTGATCTCCCTGTACCGGGCGCTCAGTTCATCAATCCTGGGTTTGGCGCCGGAAAGGATTTCATCGGAAATGATCGTCTTCGTCACCTGTTCAAAAGAATTGAGAGCCTCCTGTTTCTGAGATGCAATGTTCTGAATCTCCTGTTCCAGCTGAGAAATTTCATCATCATATTTTTCCAGATCATACATCTTCTCATTTTTGTCGCGCTGAATGCTTCTTGTAATCAGCCGGATCTTTTTGTTATTGGAATAAATGTGATCCCGCATCAGCCTGGCTTCCTTCAGCGTTTCCATGTGACGGGCCTTGGTGCGGTTCGTAACAAGGATATAAAAACCTCCGAAAATAAGCACCGCCAGAAAATAGATTCCCAGCAGATGAAGGGGCTGTCTCTCAGGAACCAGCATATAAGCCCCGTAAGGAATCGCAAGAAAGCAGATCAGAACCGTAACCAGAAATATAACCAGTTCTCCAAGATGTCTGGGAAAAAACAGAGCATAATACCATCCTGTATTGCAGTATGCCGGTATGTGCTTCTGTTTGAACAGAGTCTTGATCTGCATCTGCACATCCCGGTTCTCGCTTCTCAGATCTGCCGTTTCCTCTGAGATCCTCTCTTTCATGCCCTGATTTTTGGCCTTTTCCCTCTTAACCCGGGCCTTCTTAAGTTTTTCCTCCGCCTTGTCCATCTCCGCGTCGTATCTGGAAGCAATGGCCTCCCGGCGTTTGCGGACAGTGGAATTTATCGTTTCCTCCAGAGTTTTCTTCTCTACCTCCAGAGTTTTTCCCACTTTGATCTCATCAATCTTCAGCTGCTTCTCCCGATCTGTCACCACCCCCAGCTCCTCCAGAGCGGTCCTGGCCTGGATCAGAAAAGCAATCTGATCTGTCGTCTGCTGCTGCACCATATACGGTTCCTCCTTCGTACTGCCATATGGTAATAGATTACTACAAATACAGCTCTTTCACAAGGGGTACCGACAGGATTTTGCCCTTGCCAAAAAGTTCCTGTTTCCTGTATACTTTAGAAAAACATGCCTGGAAAAGGAGGTGTTCCAATGTTTCGAATGTGGGGAAAAATCTGGAAGGAAAATCGTCTGATCAAGGATACGGTCTCCTGCCAGACAGACTATTCTCTTTCACGGACACAGATGGTTTTTCAGAGTCTGGATGAAATATGCTGCACATTTGACCTGAGCAAGCCCATCTGGCTGGATTCCAATATCCATGACTTCCAGATTCATGACAAAACCCGGTTCAACCAGGATAATTTCATCGAATCCATTGACTTCGACTATCTGGAAATTCATGTAATTGAAGAATAGGCGGATTCCTTTCCTGAAAAATCAAGAAAGTATTGACAGAATATTTTTCCCATGCCATAATCAAAATCAGAGAATCCGGCATATAATTGCAAAATTGCGCAATATATGTCTTCCCTCTATGTTTTATGGAACAGATTTCAAAGGAGGGCAGAGCTTATGGATATCAGGAAAATTTCAATTGTCGGAACCGGAACACTGGGATTTATGTACGGGCATTTTCTGAACAGTCATCTTCCGGCCGGCAGCGTCCGTTTCATTGCCGATGAAGAGGTTATTGAGACATACCGTCATACAGAGGTAACCTGCAACGGTGAGTCCTGCAATTTTACCTTTCTGCCTTTTGAAACAGAAGATCCTGCCGATCTGGTGATCTTTGCCATGCGATTCTGTGAACTTCACAATGTGATCCGGCGCATCGGCAGTCAGATAGGCAAAAATACTGTCATCCTTTCCTTTATCAACGGCATAACCAGCCATGATATGCTCAGCCGCGCATTCGGGAACTACCGTGTTCTTCTCTGCACTGTGCAGGGAACCAATGTTTCCCGGTCCGGCCCTCATATCAAATATTCTGAAATGGGAACTCTGAATATCGGAACAAGGGACGGACTTCCTTCTGACTTTATCCGTGCTCTTACTTCTTTTTTTGACAGTATGAATTTCCCGTACCGTTATCTGACGGACATGAAGAAAAATCTCTGGGAACGGCTGGTGTTCAATACAGGAATCTGCCAGGCTGTAGCTGTTTTCGAAACAGACTATGACGGTATCAAGCAGGAAGGCGAACCCCGTCAGATCATGATCAGCGCCATGAAGGAGGCAGTACTGGTCGGTCAGGCAGAGGGAATCCCTGTGGATGATCAGATCATCTCCGACTGGCTTACTCAGATCAATGGACTGGAAGGCATCGGGACTTCTTCCATGCGCCGCGATCTGCGTGCCGGCCGTCCCACCGAGGTAGAACTGTTTTCCGGTACGATCCGGGAGCTGGCCAGAAAGCACGATATTCCTACTCCGGTCAATGATTTTCTCTATGACAAGATCAAAGAAATGGAGCATCGAAAAGAACCATAAATAAAAAGATCAGGAAGAAGG
>CALWRQ010000084.1 GCA_944383965.1 uncultured Lachnospiraceae bacterium | reverse complement strand
AGCCGAACCGCCTTTAACGTCAAAAGCTCCGGATCTCCGGGGCCGATTCCAATTCCATATAGGGTTCCTGTCATATTCTGTGTCTCCGATTTTCTGTTTTCTGTGAGCAAACGGGCCTGGGCAGAAGCCTTCCCATTATCTCTGGAAATATTATACCCTGCACTCCATCCTGTTGCAACTGTGTTTTGCGCCGCTTCCCTTCTCCTGAAGCGGCACAAAAGCGGCGGCATCCCCGTTCTTCCGGTTCTGCCGCCGCTTTTCTGTCTGTACTGTTTCCCGTTTCCGGATCAGATGATCTCAAATACGTGATCCGGCCGTTTTTCCATCTGGTCCAGAATCCGCATATCCGTATCCGCAATATGGCCTACGCAGTTTCTCTGACCGTCATTTTCGATCTCTGTGAGAACGATCTCCACTTCGCCCCTGTAATGAGCCAGATTGTCATTTACCACCAGAACGTCTCCTCTGCGGAACGTCTTTTTCCCGCAGGGCACATGCGGGATCTCCCTGTTTTTGAACTTCAGTCTGGGGAAACTGGAACGGATAAAGTATTCGCTGGCGTCGTTCCTTCCGCTGTGAACACAGCCGTACACCGCATCCTGCTCTGCCTGACTCAGTTCCCGATCCGCTTCCATTCTGATGGTGGTATTGGTCAGCTTTACGGAAGCCATGGCTTTCAGCTCCTCCTCGGAAGCGTAGGCATTTCCGATCAGAATATCATCGATCACTTCGCAGGCGATCATATGACGTACCTGGGCGTCGATGGTGAGAGTGCGGTCTGCTTCCAGAGTGGGAAGTCCCTGATATACCTTCCAGGGGCCGAAGGTATGCTCCTGCTGGCTGGATACGAACGCAGCCGTAGTCAGCCCCAGGGCAGACCATTTTTCATTGAAACGGTCAAAGGTCTTCTGGCTGTGTCCCGTGTACCGCTCCGGATAGAAATTGTGGCAGATGATCATGTTTCTCTTATCTGCTCCGTGACGGATCAGACGCTCCACATCCGTATCCGAGCTTCCGTTGAATTCGATCTTGATCCCGTAGGGATTTCTGGTGATCAGCACATCCTGAATCTCATCAAAATGACCGTCCAGGCGGATGATATCCAGACCGATCTCATGGAAAACAGACAGGTCCTCCGGAGTTGCCCCGAGGTTTTTAAACACCTCCGGGTTGGTATCGGCTGCTACTTCAAATCCCAGCTCATGAGCCTTCTTAAGAAATGCGCCGAATTCCTTTTTGATCACCTCTCTGTCGCTGCTGGCAGAAAGCAGACAGGTAAAAATCCTGGTAAAGCCGTATTTTGCAGCCAGCTCCATGTAAGCGTAATCCTTCTCCGGAGTAGAGTGCTCCGGATATACGGAAATTCCCAATCTATGCATAATCCTTCTCCTTTTCCCCCGACCGGTCCGGCCGGGCATGGTTTTTCGGCTCTTGGCCGTTTTTGTCAGTCAATGGGCTTCTGATAGAACCCTCCGAAAAATGTCTCCGTGGGGAGGACATTCACAATCACCTTCGGATCCGCTTCCTTCAGGTGATGAACGATATCCTGCACCTCGTAGGAAGATACCACCGTGTGAAGGAGACTCATGGTCTCCTTGCTGTAGCCGCCGTAGCCGTTCATAACCGATACGCCGTGGCGGTAATTGCTGATGTATTTTTCCACCACCTCTTCCGGCTTATGGGTCGTGATCTGAAGGGTTACCCGTTTGTACCGGTGATAGAAGCTGTCAATGGTCCTGGTGGAAATAAACTGGAACATGATGGAATAACCAGCGTATTCCCAGCCGAACATATAACCGAAAATGCAGAGCATGCTGGCATTAAACAGAAATACGTACTGCCAGATGGCCTTTCCGGTCTTATTGGACACGTAAAGAGCGATAAAGTCCGTTCCTGCCGTGGATGCATTTCCTTTCAGGGCCGTCACAATCGCCATTCCGTAGATGAATCCGCCGAAACAGATATTAAGCAGCGGATCGTCAAACAGAGGGGTAAAGTGAGCAAACCGCAGGAAAAAGCTGGCCAGAAATACCTGAAGCATGGAAAAGATCACAAACTTCTTTCCGATATGCTTGAAACAGAATATGGCTACCGGAATATTCAGGGCAATCATTCCCAGTGATGTGGAAAAATGGATCCCGTATATGGAGGTGATCTTCTCAATCAGCACCGCCATACCGGTAAATCCGCTGGAAAGAATCTGTACCGGACTTAAGAACACCTGCATGGCGAACGCCTGCAGCAGGGCAGAAACCACTACTGCTGCCGTCGTCACCGCATACCGTTTGAATATACGCTTCTCCTTCATTTCGTTTCTTCAACCAGCTTTCTCACCAGATCTTCACTGACCACATCGTAGCATTCCTCATAGGGAGCGGGAGCAAACCGGTAATTCACCCATTCTCCGGATGTGGTCACATCCTCTTTCCAGTCCTTGCAGGAGGAGTGGACCTGAGTCACTCCCGTCTCCGCCATCAGGCTTTTGGCGTTGGAGCTGTTCACTCCGCTGCCTGCCAGGATCTCCACCTGATCTCCGTAAGTTTCCTGAAGATGTTTCAGCATATCGGCTCCCTGGACCGCCTTCTCCTTCAGGCCGCTGGTAAGCACACGGTCGGCTCCCAGACGGATCAGTTCCCTCATCGCCTCATCCGGGTCGGTCACGCAGTCAAAGGCTCTGTGGAACACAGCCTCGCCTCCGTAGCGGTGTATGAGCTCGATCATTTTTCCCGTCTTCCCGCTGTCTACCTTCCGCTCCTCTGTGAGGAATCCGAAGGCAATCCCATCGCTTCCGTTTTTCAGCAGTTCTTCCGCATCGGCGAACATCTGCTCTGTTTCCGCCTGGGTATAGCAGAAACCGGCAGCTCTGGGGCGGCTCATGGAAACCACCTTCAGTCCCGTATGCTCTTTTACCAGCTTCAGGCAGCCGATGGACGGAGTCAGCCCACCCAGAGCGAGGGCTGAGTTCAGTTCGATCCGCTCGGCGCCCCCCTTCCATGCGGCCAGGGCATCCTCATAGCTTCCGCAGCAAATCTCTATCATGGCGTTTTCACCTCTCCTACTTTCTTTTTCAGTCCTTCGCCAGATGGTACAGGCTCAGGGCGTAAATCTTTGCATTGGTGATGATGTCATCCACCTTCATCCACTCATCCGGCTGATGGCCGATTCCCTTCTGTCCCGGGAAAGAAGGTCCGAACGGTACGATATTGGGCATCATCTTGGCATAAGTGCCGCCGGTAGTGGTCACCGGAGTGCCGTCCATGCCGGTCACCCGCTCATAGGTATATTTCAAGGTATCCACCAGGCGGCAGTCCTTCTCAAAGCGCACCGGATCCATATTGCTCACCAGCTCGGCCTCCATATCCGGCAGCTCTTTCCGGATGTTTTCCAGAATCTGATCTGCCGTGCATCCGGCAGGATAGCTTACGGCAAACTGCAGGGATGGAACGGATGCAGTTCCGGACGGGCTGAGGATCTTAAAATTGCGCACCTCCAGCTGTCCGAATTCCTCATCTCTGAAATCGATATGGAACCGTTCCCCGTTATTCTTGGCATTCAGTACGTAGTCATTCATCAGGCGGTAAAAATCCTCTGCAGAGGAAGGCCGGATCTCCACCAGCGCCCGTCCCCGTTCCGCATATACCACCGGATATTTGCAGTCCGGAGTGAAGCCCATAACAGGCGGCTTTTCCTTGGACAGATAGTATTTCAGATCCTCAAAACCTGTTTCCTCATCACAGCCGAAGATGATCCTTACCTGGCGCTTCAGGGGGATCCCCAGTTCCTTCAGAGCATAAAGGGCATAGAGGCAGGCAAAGATCGGTCCCTTATTGTCCAGTACTCCACGGCTGTAAATCACGCCGTCCTTCTCATAACCGCTGAAGGGCGGCTGCTTCCAGCCCGTCCCCACCGGAACCACATCCAGATGTCCCACGGCGCAGACATATTCCTCGCCTTCTCCGTAGGCAGCATAGCCCATATAGTTGTCCACGTTCACTGTGGAAAAGCCCATTTCTTCCGCCGTCCCGAGCGCAGCATCCAGAGCTTTTTTCACTCCTTCTCCGAAAGGAGCATCCGGGCGGGCCTCACTCTCCACGCTGTCGATCTGTACCATCCGGATAATGGTCTGTATCATTTCATCCGACAGTTCTTCTATCTTCTCAAGGATCTTTTCTTCCATCTGGTCCCGCGCCTCCTTTACAGCTCCTTTAAGGGGGCCGTTCTGGTCCTCATATAATCGTCCAGCCATTCCTGGCTCGCCTTCTCATGGATGCATTTTCCGTTTACGTTCTTGGTCAGATATACCACCGGCTCTTCATTTTCTGTGGCCACGGCAAAGGAAAATCCCTCAATGTTCGTGGCTACACCCCATTCTCCCTTGTTGTTCATGGCAATCAGAGACATATCTCCGGCCTTGCCCCGTCTCTCTTTCAGTTCTCTGTCAAACAGATCCACAGCACGCTCACAGGCCTCCTGGGGATGCAGACCTTCCTTCATCAGACGGACGATCTCATAGGAAACACAGCCCTTCATCACATCCTCGCCCAGTCCGGTAGCGCTGGCGCCGCCCACCTTGCTGTCCACATAGAAACCAGAACCGGAAATGGGGGAGTCGCCCACTCTTCCTTTTCTCTTCATGAACAGTCCGCTGGTAGAGGTTGCAGAGGTCATTTTTCCGTGGGAATCCAAACACACCATGCCTACAGTATCATGGCCTGCATAAGGCTTGATCTCTGTCTGCGCGATCTCTTTCTTTCTGTTCTTATAGTGGATCTTTGCCCGGTCAGTCAGCATGTTTTTCCGTTCAAAGCCTTCCTTATGAGCAAATTTTTCTGCTCCCTCTCCCACCAGAAGATTATTCACAGGCTCTTTGGAAAGCCTTCTGGCGATGGACACCGGATTGGCAAAATCCTTGATCGCAGCCACTGCACCGATATCCAGCGTGTCTCCGTCCATATAGGCCGCATCCAGCTCCACTTCCATTTCCTCGTTGGGCAGACCGCCGTATCCTACCGATTTGTAATAGGGAAAATCCTCTACGGCTTTTACGGCCTCCTCGATCGCGTCTCCCGCATCTTTGCCTTCTTTCAGCATTCCGCTGGCCTTCTCGATCCCCTCATACGCCATTCTCCAAGTTGCAATAATTCCCCACATATTTTTTCCTCTCTTTCAACGAATTCTTCTTGATTTCCCGCCTCAGAAAAAGGGCAGGGGGAATATGGCAGATGCCACATTCCCCCTTTTCTCTTACTTAAAACAATACTTGGATGCAACCTCTGCTTCCTTATCCTTATTTACCATGGCATGAGCCAGAAGACACATGCCCTCCAGAGCCTCGTTCAGGCCGAAACCGCCTTTTTTCGGCGTCTCCACAATGTGGATCCTGTCTTTGTATGCGGCGATGGTTTCCTCGTTTTCTTTGGACATGGCAGCAAAAGCAGGCACACCTGTGGTTTCATTGATATCCAGGGCCACTCTGGCAGCCATTTTTCCATAGCCGAGATAGTTGAAAGCAGGTCCGCAGATCACCACATCCGGCTGAAGCTTCTTTACCATTGCGCAGAGCTTGCGGCTCACTTCGTCCGGATTGGCTTCATAGAAGCCGTCTCCGCAGTACAGACAGGCCACCACGCGGCCGTCTACCTTCTTTAAATACTGTTCCATCATCACCGCCGGTCCTACCGGGTCCTTGGTGGCGCCCAGGGGAACCATATGGTCATCCTTGATTCCCGCTCCGGACTGGATCTGATCATAGATCATAATAATCTTCATGTTTTCTGTCTCCTCTCTCTGCCGGCGGCAGTATTTTTAGAGCATCTTTTTACAGATCATCAAAGGAAAGATCATCCAGGGAGAAGTCGTCTTCCTCTTTCTTCTTGGCAGCCTCTGCCTCGTCCTTCAGATACTGCTTATCCATGATCTTGATAAAGGGCATGTAGATCACTACGCCCAGAACCAGAAGGGCGATCTGAAGCACTCCGCCCAGCCAGTTGGTTGCCAGGAATCCGGAAATACCCAGCGGACAGGTCCACGGAATATTCACACCGGAACAGATCGGAACCAGACCGATGGACATGCAGAAGTAAGAAATCACAATGTTCACTGTGGGTACCAGCATGAACGGAATGATCATGGTGGGGTTCAGCACGATGGGCAGACCGAAGATGATCGGCTCATTGATGTTGAAGATACCGGGTACCAGAGACAGTTTTCCAAGGTCCGTAATCCGTTTGGACTTACAGAACATGATCATGGCAATAACCAGAGACAGTGTGGAACCTGCGCCGCCGAAGGTAGCGAACAGATCCTGGAACTGCTGGCAGATAATATGTCCCTGTCCTACTCCTGTACGGAAGAACTCCAGGTTTTCCAGAGACAGGGTCTGCAGGATCGGGTTGAATACAGCACCTACTACAGATCCTCCGTTTACGCCGAAGAACCAGAAGAAGTGCAGGAAGATATATGCAGTTACCATAGCTCCCAGAGTATCTCCCAGGTTCAGCAGAGGAGTCTGCAGGAATTCGAAGATGATCTGGAATGCATTGGTTCCAAGGGCTCCGAATACCAGGTTGATTACAAAGAATACGGTCATTACGGCGATTGCCGGAATCAGAGCGGAGAAGGACTCCACTACCGTTGGCGGAACACCGTCGGGCATTTTGATTACCCAGCCTTTACGCTCTACCCAGGCGTAAATGTGTACGGATGCAAATGCACAGATAATACCTACGAAGATTCCCTTTGCTCCCAGCCAGCCAAGGCTCAGTCCGGAAAGGCTTACAGCCTGAGTGGTCTCTCCTACGGTAACGCTGCCTTCGATCAGGTACGGCATCAGCAGGAACCAGGACATCAGTCCCACTGCTGCACCGAACAGCGGATTGGTTCCCATCTGCTTGGCGAACGAATATGCGATACCCATTACTGCGAATACAGCCATGATGGTGAACGTAGCATCAGAAGGCTTTCCCAAGAAAGTCGCCAGAGTTTCACCGGTATTCTGGTTTACAATGACACTGGACAGCCATTCCGTCCATGCAGGAATCGGGAAGTTGGCGATTACCAGGAAAATGGATCCGGCGATCAGAAGCGGTGTGGAAACCAGGAAACCGTCACGGACCGACATTAAGTATTTGTTTCTTCCTATGGCCTCTGCCAGAGGCATAAGGATCTTTTCCAATCTGCTGAGCATGATGTTTTTATCCCCCTTTTAGGTTTTATTTATTTGTTTTCCTTGATCAGCTTGATTGCCGTCTTCAGCACTTTTTCGCCGTCCATCATGCCGTAAGCTGCGGCATCGATCACAGCGATCGGAATATTTTCCTTTCCGTACTGTGCAACGGTCTCGTCATACATGTACTTTACCTGCGGTCCTAAAAGAATGCAGTCAGGGCGGTCGCTGGAAATGATCTCACCCAGCTTATTATGCGGATAAGCGGCTACCTTTACCGGTACATTGTGTGCATCGGCCACTCCTTGCATCTTGCTGGCCAGCATGCTGGTGGACATTCCCGCACTGCAGAATAAATAGATCTTTTTCATACTGATTTTCCTTTCTTTTATTTATTTTCAAGAGTTTGAATTCTCTTGTATAACCGAATGTTTTCTTCTGCCATCAGACGTACGGTTTCAGCCGCCATCATCTGGTCCTCCGCGTGCATGAGAATCACGCCCGGAGTGATGCTCTCACCGCCTGCTTCCTTTGAAAGCAGTTCCATGTGAGCGTCATGTCCTTTGGAGTAAAACTCGTCTCCTTCTTTCATTTTTTCCTCGCTCAGAGCGAAGTCTCCCTTTCCCGCCGCGCGCATCGCCTCCACGTAACTGGATTTTGCCATTCCCACAGAAGAAATGATGTTAAAGCAGATTAATTCCAATCCTTCCATTTCACGATCTCCTTTCTTTTATGGACTTTCTCTGATGTTTCAGAGTATACCACGTTTTTTTTGGCTGTTTTGCTACTACCTTTTCCTAAATGTTAGGAAATTATTTCCACGATATCACTTTGGTTCCGCCGATATAATCGTGGATCGCCCGATGGTCCTTTATGAGCACCATCACAGCCGACACGATGCTCACTGCCATTCCTGCATACATCAGTACCGTAACCAGATTCTGTCCGGTAAGAACGGAAAGTACCTGATGGAGTATGGTACTTGCGGAAACCAGGCTCCCCTCCACAAGGATGATTCCGATCAGCTGCCGCAGGAACAGATTGCCCAGAGAAGCATCCTCTCCGTCCTTTCCCACAATCCGGATCTTCAGCCATCTTTTTCCTAAGGTCTGCCCTTTCCAGCAGAACATGGGAACCGCCGCATAATACAGAAAAGCGGCCAGCAGGCCCAGTCCTCCGGCAATCAGGCTGTAGGGCGTTCCAAAGCTCATGATATTCTGATTGGTCACCGTTCCGAAAAGCTTCATGGACACAGACGAAACCGGCAGTGCGACCGCCAGTCCCCCTACGTACCAGTCGATCAGGTACGAAAAAAAACGGCGGCTCAGTCCTGCCGGTTCCTGAACCGGTCCGGTTTCCTTTGATTCTCTGTTATGCACAGGTGCTGTTGCTAATCTTCCCATTCCTTCACCTTCCCATCTGTTTGTCTGTATCATAACACGTTTTTTCCCGTTCAGGAGCAGTGTCGATTTCCGCTCTGTTAGGAACTTTCTATCGGATCACCTGTTCCATGAATTCTTCATAGTCCTCTGACTGAATCAGTTCCTGAAATTTGTTGTTGTCGGATACGATATTGCACAGCCAGTCAAAAAACACCTTCAGAAGGCTGTTGTCCGTTTCCCGGATCGCCAGCAGGACCACCAGACTCACCTGAAAATCCCCCCATTTCACCGGTTCCCTCAGGATCATAATGGAAATACAGGATTCCCGTATGGATGCCTCGATCGCATGAGGAACCGCAAATCCGTATACGAACGAAGTGGAGGAAAGGGACTCCCTCCGGAACACATTTTCCTTAAAGTTCTCCCCGCTCAGCCCCTTTTCCGAAAGCCTGTCGCAGAGAAAATCAAGAATCTCCTCCCGGCTCTTCATGGAACTGCTGATATGAAACAGATCCTTTCTCATCAGCCGTTTCATCAGACTGACAAAGTCCTGATGGTACCGCTTCTTGTCCAGAAGGTTCAGCATCTGGAATACCTTGCTTTCATCCTCTCCGTTCAGAAACAGGGAAATCTGGACCGTGGGGATATCCATATGATGCTTCAGCGGTACGGTCGTAATGATCATATCCGGTTTATCCTGAAGGATCTTTCTGTCCTCAAAAAAGCTGCATACCCGCACTACGTTCATCCGGTTGCCGAACCGGAGCATCAGCTTGTCCACACAGGGCTTGGACATGGTATAGCTGTTGGGAATAATCGCCACTACCCGGTAAAGTTCTGCTCCTTCCATGCGTTCACAGGCAGCTCCCAGATGAAGGGCCAGAAACGAGATCTCGTTCTCATTCAGGCGGGTACCGCAGTACTGTTCGATGCAGTAAGCCACCCGGACTGCCATCTCAAATACCAGAGGATATTTCCGCTTCAGCTCCTGAAGATAGATTCCGTTGGCTGTCACCTGATTCTGCTGACGCTTTACCAGAAGACGGATGTGAGCAATGATTCCGTTTTTAAAATCCTCATCCGAGGACAGGTCGATGCCGAACTCATTTCTCAGGATTTCCAGGATGTCCTCCATCAGTTTGTCCATTCCGTCCCCGTTCCTGTCGGCTTCGTCTTCCGGAAGCCGGTCTTTGCCCTTCAGCAGGCCGGCAAACCGGCGCACCTCATCCTTTACCAGCTTTACCTTATAGATGTCTGCAATTCTGGCAAACAGTTCGTCCGCGATCTTATACTCTCTGCCCTCTCCGTCCTCCGTCTCCTCCTTGTCGCTCACATAGTTATGGTTCAGCATCCGCTCAATGGATACGCCTGTATGGAGCATGATCAGAGGATATTCCATCTCAGATATCTGATAATCATATTTTCCGCAGATCTCAGAAAAATCCTCCTCCAGCTTCAGCAGGTCAAAATCCTTCCAGATTTCCGCAATGGCATTGAGGTTTACAAAGTTTCCCTTTGTTTCCTCCAGAAGCAGTTCCTTATAGAGTTTTCTCTTATCCCCTTCTTCTCCGGCCAGTCGGATGTGATTTTTTGACCGCACCAGTTTCAGCCCCGGATATTTTCTGATCCGTTCCCGGATTTTCCGGAGATCATTGTCAATGGAATATCCGCTCACAAATACCCGTTCCTGCAGATCAATCAGATTGATTTCCCGGTTTCTGAACAGCAGCTCCTTGATCAGATAAACGCATCGTTCCTGCGCTGTCTGAGGAATCAGCTCCTGACTGCTGATATTTCTCGCCTTCATCAGCTCATGGTCCACAAAGTATCCGCTCCTCCGGTTTGCCCGGATCAGTTCACATCCGTATTCTCTGTTGATTCCCTCCACATCAGAACGGATCGTGCGGTCCGATACCCCCAGTGCCTTGCCCAGAATTTTTCCTGTAATCGGCTTCATTTCACTGCTCAGAAGGTCTATGATGTGATTTTGACGTTTTGACAGCATATGATCGTCCCCCGTTTCTTGATTGCCACTTCCTTTTTCCGGTCAGTTAGGAAGTAATATAGAAAATTATACCCTATTTCCCCCCACATTTCCATGACTATTAGAAAAACCGATGGAACCATTCAACTTTTTTAAGTGGAATCCTGCAAACAGGGACGTTATAATGAAAAAATCAGACAATTTTACTTTTTCCGAAAGAAGGTTTTCTCCATGGACAACTTTTTGAAAATGCTCAATACCCAGCTGATCCTGATCATTTACCTGGCCGTAGGGTTCTACTGCGCCAGAAAAGGGATCATCGACACCCACGCCAAGCAGAAGCTTACGGACCTGATCCTGAAGATCACACTCCCCTGTATGATCTTCGCCTCCTTCAATAAAGCGCTGACGCCGGAGATTCTGCGCCAGACCGCTCTTATTTTTGCAGTGGCCATGGGGATCACCATCCTGTCCTATCTGGGCGGCAGAGTTCTCTACAATCGTTTCCCTTCCGACAAGAAAAGCATCCTTCAATATACGACTCTGGTGAACAATTCCGGATTTCTCGGAATGCCTATGGTAAGCTCTGTTTACGGAGCAGACGGGCTGTTTTATGCTTCCATTTTTATCATTCCCAACCGGATCGCCATGTGGACGGCAGGGATCTCTCTGTTTTCCTCCTCTTCCTTTAAGGAAAGCTGCCGGAACATTTTCCTCAACCCCTGCATCATCGCCGTATTTCTGGGCATGGGCAGGCAGCTTCTGGAGCTTCCGCTCCCCGGGTTTCTGGAAACGGCCGTCAGCACCATGGGGGATACCACCACTCCTCTGTCCATGTTTATCATCGGAACCATGCTGGTGGATGTTTCCCTTACTTCCATGGTAGAGCCCAGTATTCTCTACCTGAGTTTTATCCGGCTGATCGCCCTTCCGCTGGCTGCGCTGGCCGTGCTGAAGCTTATGGATATGCCGTCCATGCTCACCGGTGTTTCCATGATCCTCACCGGAATGCCTGCGGGAAGCACTGCCGTTCTTCTGTCCGTCAAATACGGAGTGGATGCGGATTTTGCCTCCCGCTGCGTGGTGACCACCACGCTGATCTCCCTGGTTACCGTTCCTCTTCTGATGCTGCTGATCTAATGCGCCTCACAAAAAAAGACATCTGCCCGAATCTGAGCGGATGTCTTTTTTCTTTTTATCAGCCTACCAGAGCCGTCACTCCGAAATAGGCGAGCACGATGATTCCCAGCACAATTCTGTA
>CALWRQ010000083.1 GCA_944383965.1 uncultured Lachnospiraceae bacterium | reverse complement strand
GTGAATATCCGGGAGCAGTTTGCCCTGGGAGAGGAAGAGAAAAAGGCTTTTATCCGCAGGCTGAAGGAAAACAAGGAGATATCCGGATGCGTGGTACTCTGTACCTGTAACCGGAGTGAAATCTATATTACGGGAACCAAGGGGGCGATCCGCGAACTTCAGAAGGAAGTGGCGGCCTTTAAGGAACTGTCTTTGAAGGAACTGCTGAAATATCTGAACCAGTACAGCGGAGAACAGGCGATCGGTCATCTGTTCAAGGTATGCTGCGGTTTTGATTCCATGGTTCTGGGAGAGGATGAGATCCTGGGGCAGGTAAGGGATGCCTATCAGCTTTCCCTGGAAAACGGGGGTGCAGATTATGAGCTGAATGTACTGTTTCAGCGAGCGCTGGCTTCTGCCAAAAGGATCAAGACAGATACCAGACTTTCCAGAACACCTCTGTCCATTGCGACTCTGGTAGCCAATGAAGTATTCCATTTTCAGAAGGATGGAGAGAAAAAGGTAATGGTGATCGGCATGAGCGGAAAAATGGGAAGCACCATCACCAAGAATATTCTGAGCAAGCCGGGAATTTCTGTGACCGGAACCTACAGAAGTCACAAGCCTTCCTTTGTAGTGGAGGCGAAGAGCGAACAGGTCCGCCTGGTGGAGTACAAAGACCGTTATCAGTATATGGATGAGATGGATATTGTAATCAGCGCCACATCCGGGCCCCATTATACCGTTACGGCAGAGGAACTGAGTACGGCAGTCCGTCAGGACAGAAAGAGACTGTTCATTGACGTTGCCGTTCCGGTGGATATGGACCCGGAGATCCGGAAAATGGACGGACTGACGCTCTATGATATCGACTATTTTGAAACTCTGTCCAAAAACAATACAGAGATCAAAATGAAAGAACTGGACCGTGCCAGAGCGATTATGGAGGAAGATCTGGATGAGGCAGTGAGAGAAATGCTGTTCCATCCGTATATCCGGAGGATGGCAGAACTGAAGAAGGCTTTTGAAGGAAAGCGTCTGGACACAGTGCTTTATCAGATCCGGGATCATGTGAGCAGTGAAGAACTGAAAGTGATACTGAAAACACTGGACGGCCTGGAGAACTGGCTGAGAGAGGAGTAAACGGTGGCATATTTCCCGTTTTTTATGGATATTGAAGGACAGAACTGCCTGATTGTGGGGGGAGGAAAGGTGGCCTGCCGCAAGGTTGCAGTTCTGGCAGACTATGGTCCCCGGATCCGGGTGGTGGCTCCGGAAATGGAAGAGGAGCTGAGGGAACTGGAGGCAGGCTTTGAAAAAGAAGGGAACGCCTGTCGTCTGACCCTGATCGGCAGGGAGTTTGAAGATCAGGATCTGGAGAGTGCGGATTTTGTTGTGGCAGCTACGGAAGATGAAGAACTGAACCGCAGAATCTCTCTGCTCTGCAGGGAGAAAAAAATTCCTGTGAACGTGGTGGACGTCCAGGAAGAGTGCAGTTTCATCTTTCCCGCGCTGGTGCGGGACGGAGACATTACGGTGGGAATTTCCACGGGAGGAAGCAGTCCTACCATTGCCCAGTATGTAAAGGCACGTTTCCGGAAAGCGGTTCCGGAAGGGTTCGGCCGCCTGGCAGCAGAGCTGGGGGGTTACCGGGAAATGGTCAAGGAACAGGTGGCGGATATTTCTGTAAGGACAAAAATCTTCCGGGAGATGGTGGATGAAGGCATCAGCAGAGACTGTCATCTCAGCCGGGAAGAGGCGCAGGAAATTATACGCAGGAGGCTGGAAGAATGAAAGAAAACGGAAAGATCCGAATCGGAACAAGAAAAAGCGACCTGGCAGTGATCCAGACAAAACTGGTAGCAGCTGCTCTTGAAAAAGAATGGCCGGAACTGAAAACGGAGCTGGTGCTCCGCCAGACAATGGGCGATAAGATCCTTGGAAAGCCCCTGTTGGAATTTGGCGGAAAGGGAGTCTTTGTGTCGGAATTCGAGCAGGGACTGGCGGAGGGAGAGATCGATCTTGCCGTTCACAGCGCCAAGGACATGCCTATGGAACTGGGAGAGGGAATGGCCATTATTGCCGTACCCAGAAGGGAAGATCCGAGAGATGTGCTGGTAACGCTGGCTGCAGCGGATCTTTCCGGGAAAAAGGAAATCGTGATCGGCACGTCAAGTCCCCGCCGTCAGGTGCAGATCGAGGCGCTGGGAGAAACATTCTGGCCGGGCGCTTCCGTCAGCTGCAGGATGCTCCGGGGAAACGTGAATACCAGACTGAGAAAGCTGGAGGAAGGCGGCTATGACGGGATTCTGCTGGCTGCCGCCGGTCTGAAAAGGCTGGGGTTTCTGGACGGAAGCCTTCCTCAGTTCCGTTTTCAGTATCTTGACTGCGAGGAATTCATTCCTGCAGGAGGACAGGGGATCCTGGCAGTGGAAGGACGGTCCGGTGATGAAGAGGCGATCCGGCTGTGCAGCCCCATGGAAGATCAGGAAGCCAGACTGTGTCTGATTACAGAAAGAAAGGTACTGAGGCTTTTGAATGCCGGCTGCCATGAACCGATCGGAGTCTATGCCAGAATGACCGGTCCGGATTCCATGGAACTTTTGGGAATCTGCGGCCGCGGCGGAACCGTACGGCGGACCCGCCTGACAGGCAGAAGAAAAGACGCGGAGCAGCTGGCTGTTCAGGCTGCCGCTGAGCTGGAAGGCCAGAACGGAAACTGAGATCGGCCAAGAATGAGAAAATCGGGTTAAAGGAGATAATGGATGAAAACAACAGAAAAGACCGGCACCGTATATCTGGTGGGAGCCGGACCGGGCGATCCGGAGCTGATCACAGTGAAAGGCGTAATCCGGCTGAACACCTGCGATACAGTAGTGTATGATTCTCTTTCCTCAGACCGCCTGCTGGAGCTGGCACCCAGGGCGGAAAAGATTTATGTGGGAAAACGGGCAGGCCGCCATTCCATGAAGCAGGAAGAGATCAACGAACTTCTGGTGGAACTGGGCTGTGCGGGAAAGACGGTAGTCCGTCTGAAGGGAGGAGATCCTTTCGTGTTCGGACGGGGCGGAGAAGAGGTTCAGGCGCTTCAGGAAGCCGGGATTCCCTATGAGGTCATTCCGGGAGTAACTTCTGCGGTGGCGGTTCCTGCCAGCGCAGGAATTCCTGTGACTCACCGGGCGGTCAGCAGAAGCTTCCACGTGATGACGGGCCATACTCTTTCGGATGATGGGACTCTTCCGCCGGATTTCCCGGAATTTGCCAGGCTGTCCGGGACTCTGGTATTTCTTATGGGATTGGGAAATCTCCATCCTATTGTATCCGGACTTCTGAAGGCGGGAAAATCCAAGGACACACCTGCTGCGGTGATCGAAAACGGCACGCTTCCCCAGGAGCGCTCCGTAAAAGGGACGCTGGGAACCATAGAAGAGCTGGCGGAAAGAGAAGGAATCGGTACACCTGCCATTATTGTGGTAGGAGACACGGCTGCCCTGGATATGCGTGCAACCATGAAACAGCCGCTTGCAGGGGTTTCGGTCTGCGTTACCGGCACTTCCGGATTCACGAAAAAGCTGCTGGCGTCTCTGCATGGTCTGGGAGCAGACGGAGAATGCGTGTGCAGACTGGGAGTGAAGTCTTATCTGGACAGCGAGGCGATGAAAGAAGCCTACGGAAAGCTGAAGGAGTACAGCTGGCTGGTATTTACCAGTGCAAACGCGGTAAGACTGTTTTTTGAAGGACTGGAGAAGTACGGTCTGGACTGCAGAAGCCTGGGAAATGTGAAAATTGCCGCAGTGGGAAAAGGAACGGCCAGAGAACTCCGGCAGTACGGATTTTTGACTGATTATGTGCCGGAACGCTACCAGGTGGAGGATCTGGCTGCAGGTCTGGAGCATATGGTGAAGCCGGGAGAGAAGCTGCTGATCCCCCGCTCTTTTGGAGGCTCCCGGATCCTGAATGAGACTCTGGACAGAGCCGGAATTCTGTACGATGATGTGGTGCTCTACGACGTGGAAGGACAGTGGAGGGAAAAAGAACGTCTGGAGGAACGGCTGAGAGCTTCTCAGTATCTGACGTTTGCCAGCGGATCCGGAGTGGAGGCATTTTTTGACGGGCTGACAGAATCGGAACGGCTGGCAATGGAACAGATCCGGGTTGTATGTATCGGAGATGTGACAGCCAGAGCACTGGAAGCCAGAGGCCGCAAGGCAGATGTGATTGCAGAAACTTTCAGCATTCCCGGAATGACAGCTGCGATCCTGAAGGATACGTCCGGACGGGAATGCGGGCAGATCATATCTTTCCCGGCAAAAGGGAAAATCAACGAGGAAACAGAGGGAAAAGAAGATGGAAATGATTCATAGACCAAGGAGACTCCGCAGGAGTCCTGTACTGAGAAAAATGGCAAGGGAGACCAGGATGGACAAATCCTCTCTGATCTATCCCATGTTTGTAATGGAAGGAGAAAACATCAAGCAGGAGATTCCTACCATGCCGGGACAGTACCGCTACAGTGTGGACCGCTTGCCGGAAGCCCTGGAAGAGGTGGCTGATGCAGGAGTTCCCAGCGTGATGCTTTTTGGAATCCCTGACCATAAGGATGCCTGCGGAAGCGGGGCCTGGGCAGAAGACGGTATCGTTCAGAAGGCGTTCCGCAAGGCAAAAGAAGCCGTTCCGGATCTTTATATGATCGGGGACGTCTGCATGTGCGAATATACTTCCCACGGACACTGCGGCATTCTGGACGGAGATTATGTGGACAACGACAAAACTCTGGAATATCTGGCTAAAATTGCTCTGTCTCAGGTTCAGGCAGGAGCAGATATGGTGGCGCCTTCCGATATGATGGACGGACGGGTAGGAGCAATCCGGCAGATTCTGGATCAGAACGGCTACTGCACGGTTCCGATCATGTCCTATGCCGCCAAATATGCCTCCGGCTTTTACGGTCCGTTCCGGGATGCGGCCGGATCGGCACCGGCCTTCGGAGACCGGAAATCCTATCAGATGGACTATCATAACCGGAAAGAAGCAAGGAAGGAAGTCCTGTCTGATCTGGAGGAAGGCGCAGACATCATTATGATCAAACCGGCGCTGTCCTACCTGGATATTATCAGGGAAACAGCCGATCTGGTGGATGTTCCCGTAGCTGCTTACAGCGTAAGCGGGGAATACGCCATGATCAAGGCAGGGGCAAGCCTGGGATATATTGAAGAGGAAAAGCTGGTCTGCGAAACAACGGCAAGTATTTACCGCGCCGGCTGCAATATTCTTCTGACTTATTTTGCGAAGGAACTGGCAGGATATATGGACAGGGGACTGATCGGCTGAGAAGGCAGGGGAATCAAAAGGGGAGAAAGGGGAGAGGTTTATGGCAAAATATGTGATGGCACTGGATTCAGGGACGACCAGCAACCGGTGCATCCTTTTCAATGAGAAAGGCGAGATGTGCAGCGTTGCCCAGAAGGAATTCACTCAGTATTTTCCAAGGCCCGGCTGGGTGGAGCACGACGCAGGAGAGATCTGGTCCACACAGCTGGGGGTAGCAGTGGAGGCCATGTCAAAAATCGGGGCCACAGCAGAGGATATTGCGGCCATCGGGATCACCAACCAGAGGGAAACAGCTATTGTATGGGACAGGAAAACGGGAGAGCCGGTTTGCAATGCGATTGTATGGCAGTGCAGAAGGACGTCGGAGTACTGTGATCAGCTCAAGAAAAAAGGACTGACCGAGACATTCCGGAAGAAAACGGGGCTGGTAATCGATGCCTATTTTTCCGCCACAAAGCTGAAGTGGATCCTGGATCATGTGGAAGGAGCCAGAGAGCGGGCAGAACGGGGAGAGCTGCTGTTCGGCACCGTAGAGACCTGGCTGATCTGGAAGCTGACCAGAGGGAAAGTCCATGTGACGGATTATTCCAACGCATCCCGGACCATGCTGTTCAATATCAATACCCTTCAGTGGGATGAGGAAATTCTGAAAGAGCTGGATATTCCTGCATGCATGCTTCCTGAGCCCAGACCCTCCAGCTGCCTGTATGGTTATTCCGATCCCAAATATTTCGGCGGTCCCATTCCCATTGCCGGAGCCGCAGGAGATCAGCAGGCGGCCCTGTTCGGACAGACCTGCTTTGAACCGGGAGAAGCGAAAAATACATATGGAACCGGCTGCTTTCTGCTGATGAACACAGGAGAAAAACCGGTGTTTTCCCAAAACGGTCTGGTGACTACCATTGCCTGGGGACTGGATGGGAAAGTGAACTATGCGCTGGAAGGCTCGATCTTTGTGGCGGGGGCGGCGATTCAGTGGCTCCGGGATGAGATGCGTCTGATTGATTCCGCATCGGATTCCGAGTATATGGCACGCAAGGTGGAGGATACGAACGGGTGCTATGTGGTACCGGCGTTTACCGGGTTGGGAGCTCCTCACTGGGATCAGTATGCGAGAGGAACCATTGTGGGAATTACCAGAGGAGTAAATAAGTACCATATTATCCGTGCCACACTGGATTCCCTGTGCTATCAGACCAACGATGTGCTTCAGGCTATGAAGGCGGATTCCGGAATTGAGCTGGCTGCGCTGAAAGCAGACGGAGGAGCCAGCGCCAATGACTATCTGATGCAGACGCAGGCAGATATTATCGGGGCGCCGGTCAACAGACCGAAGTGTGTGGAAACCACAGCTATGGGTGCGGCTTATCTGGCCGGTCTTGCCGTGGGATACTGGGCAAGCCGGGAAGACGTGGTGAAAAACTGGGCCATTGACAGAGTATTCCATCCCGATATTTCCCAGGAGAAGCGCAATAAAATGGTTTCTGGCTGGAACCGGGCAGTGAAATATTCATTTGGCTGGGCGAAGGAATAACTTTTAAGGAATACAAGAAAAATCCCCAAAAAATTATCTGTTTTCCGTCAGCTGTTGTGCAAAATTGTCTTGACAACAGGAGTATAATAGAAGCGTAGTAAGAAAAGAGATACTTAACCGGACCTGTTTGTATGATGAATCAAATTGGAAGGCAGCTAAGCATCCCGGATCAGTCTAAAGGAGGAAAAGATAAATGACTACTTTGAAAGCTGAGAAACGGACGATGGATGTAAAAGCGAAGAAGCTCAGACGGGAAGGATATGTGACCGGCAATGTATTCGGCCGGGAAATGGAAGGATCCATACCTCTTCAGATCAGAAAACAGGAGGCGGAACGCCTGATCAAGACCTGCAAAAAAGGCAGCAGGGCGACACTGGAGATCGACGGACGTCCTATGAATGTTCTGATCAAGGAAATCGATTACGATTCTATGAAGAATCAGATCCTGGAGATTGATTTCCAGGCTCTGGTAAGCGGAGAAAAGGTTCACTCTGTAGCGGAAATAGAACTCCTGAATCACGAAAAAGTGACAACAGGCGTGCTTCAGCTGCTGATGGAAGAAATTTCCTATCGGGCGTTACCGGATGCACTGGTAGAGAAGGTACAGATCGATGTGGGAAATATGCGGGCAGGAGATTCCATTCGGGTACGGGATCTCTCTATTGCATCGGATAAGGATGTGGATATTCAGACCGATCTGGATGCAGTTGTGGTTACGGTTTCTGCAGTGCACAATGACGAAGAAGACAGCCAGACGGAAGATGGCGGAGAAGATAAAAAATAACACAGAAAAAAGAGCAGCAGAGCTGCGTAAATGACAACAGGTGTTCCAAAGGCCTATAGGCCGGAGGAACGCCTGTTTTTTATGCGTTCCGGAGACTCCGTGCAGTCAGACTATTCCTGAAATGAATAAAAAATATTTATAATATGAATTGGACGAATAATATTTCTGATGATATAGTATGGACATAGAACAATCTGAAATGCTATAGCGGAAATGAAAGCGGTGCAAGGCTTGCGGCGGATCATCAGGAGGAAGAAAAGTATGAATAAAAAGAGTCATATTCCCTGTCTGATTATGAGAGGGGGGACCAGTAAGGGAGTGTTTTTTCTGGAAAATGATCTCCCGGCTGACCGGGAGGAACGGGACCGGGTGCTTCTGAACGTGATGGGAAGTCCGGATCGGAAACAGCTGAACGGACTGGGAGGTGCGACTTCCGTGACAAGCAAGGCGGCCATTATCGGAGTTTCCAAAAGGCCGGATGCAGATGTGGACTATACCTTTGCCCAGGTATCCGTGGATAAGCCGCTGGTCAGCTACAAAGGAAACTGCGGCAATATTTCTGCAGCGGTAGGACCGTTTGCCATTGAACGGGGACTGGTGAGAGCCAGGGAGCCGCTTACTACGGTCCGGATACATAACGTAAATACAGGAAAGATCATTGAGGAAGAGGTGGCAGTGGAAAGTGGATGTGTGAAATATGACGGGGATTATGCCATTGCTGGAGTAGAGGGAACGGCATCTCCCGTAAAACTGAAATTTCTCGATCCTGCAGGAACGGTTTCCGACAGGCTTCTGCCTACGGGAAATTCATGGGATATGCTGGAAGTGCCCGGAATGGAACGGGTGAAAGTATCCATTGTGGATGCGGCAAATCCGCTGGTATTTGTGAGAGCGGAAGACGTGGGCCTGAAAGGAACGGAGCTTCCGGATGAACTGAACGGCAGACCGGACATCCTGGAGCTGCTGGAACGAATACGGGGAGCTGCAGCGGTCAGAATGGGACTGATTTCTGATCCCGGACGCTCTGCTTGGGAAACGCCGGGAATTCCGAAAATGACGGTGGTGGCTCCCGCCCGGTCCTATATGACGGCAGGGGGAGAGAGGGTGGAAAAGGATCAGATTGATCTGACGGTGCGGATGATGTCCATGCAGAAGCCCCATCCGACTCTGGCTATGACAGGAGCCATGTGTATTGCGGCAGCGGCTGTAACAGAAGGAAGTATTGTCAAGGAAGTGATGAATGCAGAGACGGATCCTCTGCATATCCGGATCGGCCATCCGGATGGAATCGTGGAGGCCGGAGTGGAGTGGGAAAATAAGGAAGGTCAGCTCAAGATCCGCGATACCTTCGGATTCCGCACGGCGAATCTGCTGATGGAAGGAAATGTATACTGCTGCTGAACAAACAGAGGCACGGGGAAGACCCATGCCTCTGTTTTGCATCCGGAGAAGGACAGCCAGAAAGGCTCAGGTGAAATCTTTTACGATTTTGATATATTCTTTCGCGTGATAAGGAAGATAGGAATGCTTTCGGAAGGCAGCAACAAAGTCCACAGCGGCAGGACCATCTTCGCCCACAGAGAAGCAAAGAGGGGGAGTTTCAAAGGAAACATGCTTTAAATGAGTTTCGCTCACGAAACATGCTCCGTATCCTTTGGAAGCCAGTGTGAGAGCAGCCTGGATGTTCCGGGTCTGGAGGAAGACATTGGGATGAATGCCGTAATGAGAAAACAGATGCTCCGCGATCTGACGGGTCCGCTGAGATTTGGTGAAAAGAATGAATTTTTCATTTTTCAAAAGGTCCAGGGAAAGCCAGGGATATTTGCATCCTTTCCGGACTACTGCTTTTTCCCGAAGGGGATGGCCGTCAGGAAGAATAAGGAGGATTTCTTCATGGCTGATAATTTCGTAGTCAATGCTGCTGTTTCTTACCGGAAGATTAAAAAAAGCCAGATCGGTTTCTCCTTTCAGCAGCATATCTTCCAGAAGATCGGAATCGGCTTCCACAATATCCAAACGAACCTGAGGAAAACGGCTGTAAAAAGCCGGAATGGTGCAGGGAAGCATATAAGTGCCTCTCATAACGGGAAAAGCGACTTTCAGGATGCCGATGTTGGATCGTATAATATCATTCAGCTCCTGATCGAGTTCTTTTTTCAGCAGCAGGATCTGTTCCGCTTTGCTGACGTAAACTTCTCCCGCATAGGTGAGCAGAAACTTATTCCCCAGTCTTCGGAAGAGTTTCTGCCCCAGTCTGCTTTCCAGATTCTGTATGAATTTGGTCAGAGTGGGCTGACCAATATAAAGGGAGCTGGCTGCTTTTGTTATGTTCTGATATTTTGCTACTGCAATCACATACTGCAGTTCTCTGAAATCCATGGATCTCCTCCTGTTTCTTCTGCTTTTTACCGGGTGGTGCTGTGGAAATTGCAGTGAAAATGAGCCGGTGTAATCATTCTTTCTGCGGCTGCGGCATCAGAAATCACGTTCGGACCGGCTTTGCCGCTTTTCCCAGTACCCGGCTTCTGCCAGTTTCCGCAGACGTTCCATATCCCGGATGATGGTTTTATGTCCTTCTTTTTCAATAATTCCTTCTTTTTTCAGCTGAAGCATGACTTTGGAAACGGTGACCTGATGCACACCGAGATAGCGGGAAAGTTCTGCGTAGGTGAAATATTTTTTCAGTTCGTACCGGCCGCTTTTATGATCGGCCAGTTCAATGAGAGCACGGCACAGGCAGCCGGATACATGGTTCTCTCTGGACGAGTGAACGTGGGAAATAGAAGCCATAAAGTATCTTGCCACGCATTCACCGATCCAGAAGCTGATTTCCGGGTCTTCCCGGATCAGCTGCTCCACAACGGAAAAGGGGATCTGATACAGCACACATTCTGTTTTTGTGTAGAGAGAGCAGAAATTATAGTGGGAATAGGCCTGGGCGGCGTTCTCATGGGACAAAAACAAGGGGACGCCTCCGATAAAGTCGCCTTCCTTGAAATAATGATAAATAATCTCTTCCCCTCCCTGAGTAAAGCGGGAAAGGGCACAGACTCCGGAAACCAGGCAGTAGGCGGTATTCTCGTGATTGTTGATGGAAGAAAAATATTGGTTTTTTCCCATTTCCATCCGCCTTCCGTGACGGCACAGAAGCTTCAGGAAATGTTTTTTCTTTGATTCATCCATAAATTCCTCCGGGAAAATGCACATAAAATAAAGACGTTCCAGTTAAAAACATGGCCATATTTTAGTGATAGCTATTTTTTTAACAATATAGTCATGTTATTATATTAACAGAGTACTCAAACAAATTCAACCAAAAGGAGACGTTTTTTATGAAGGCAAAATACTATCTTCACTGCCTGATCGGAATGCTCATCATGCTTGTTTTTCAGTTTATAGAGCCGTTCGGACCGGTTACGGAGCTGGGAGTGAAGGTTTTGGGTGTATTTTTCGGAACGATGTATCTCTGGACCTTTGTGGATACTTTATGGCCCAGTCTCTTCGGAGTGATCATGCTGGCACTGACCGGATTCGGCAGTTTCAATGAGCTGCTGACCAATACGTTCGGCAGCCCGATTGTGGTCATGCTGTTTTTCGTGATCATGCTTACGGGCGCGATTTCGGAAGAGGGAGTCTGCGCCTATATTTCCAGATGGTTCATCACAAGAAAATTCAGCAACGGACGGCCATGGGTGTTTTCTGCCATGCTGATGCTGGGAACGTATCTGCTGGCAGTTCTTACGGCTCCCAGTCCGACGATTTTTATTTTCTGGCCAATCCTTTACAGCCTGTTCCAGAACCTGGGCTATAAGGAGGGAGACCGCTATGCATCCCTGATGCTGATTTCCGTCGTGATGGCAGCTTCCTATGGATTTGCCACCACGCCTTTTAAGGGAGCTCTCCCGGGGCTGCTGGGAAACTATGCCAAGCTTTCCGGAGCGCCGATGGAATACCTGCCTTATATGGTCATGTCCGTATCCGTATCCCTTGCTTCCATGGCGGCCCTGCTTCTTCTCATGCGGTTTGTCCTCAAACCGGATGTATCCCTGCTGAAAGGGGTGGATACGCAGATGTTTAATCAGAATCCCCTTCCGCCCATGAATCTGAGGCAGAAATCTCTGCTGGGTGTGCTGCTGTTTTTCATTATCTGGGTCCTGTCCCCGTCTCTGCTCCCGGACGGAGGACTGAAACAGCT
>CALWRQ010000082.1 GCA_944383965.1 uncultured Lachnospiraceae bacterium | reverse complement strand
CGGCGACGTTCAGGTTCTGGCGAATCAGCTCAGTGAATTTGCAACGGCCAACAAGGTCAGCATGACCATGATCAGCAATTTCACCACCGATCCGACCAATGCCAAGATTGTGGATTTCCTTTATAAGTTAAATCCCACTCAGTGGAGTCTTCTCCAGGATCAGTACGGAGTGATTGAAAGCTCCTCCATCGAGCTGATTGAGAGAATGAACTCCTTTTTGGGAATCAATCTGGCCAGCACGCCCTGGCAGGGTTTTGTTCCCAACATTGCATGGCTGATTCCTATTCTGGCCGGTCTGACTCAGTGGTACAGCGCGAAGCTCATGAGCAGCAACCAGAATATGAGTGATGACGCTCCCGGCGCCAGCATGATGAAGCAGATGAATGTGATGATGCCTCTGATGTCCGTATTTTTCTGCTTTACGTTCCCGGCAGGTATTGGTATTTACTGGATTGCTCAGTCTGTATTCATGATTCTTCAGCAGTGGATCATCAACCGCCATTTAAACAGCATCGATGTGGATGAGATGGTGAAGAAGAATATGGAGAAGGCTAACGCAAAAAGAGCGAAGAAAGGCCTGCCTCCCCAGAAAATTTCTCAGAATGCCACAACCAGTCTGAAGCAGATTCAGGCGGAAGAGGAGAAGAGAGAGAAAGAGCTGGAGATCAAGAGAGCCAAAGCTGCCGAGCAGATCAAGGAGTCTACGGAATATTACGGCAAGGATCCCAAGCCGGGCAGCCTTGCGGCGAAAGCCAATATGGTGAAGAAGTACAACGAGAAACATAATAAATAAGGGAGGGGTGTTTAAATGGAAATGATTACGGTTTCTGCCAAGACCGAGGACGAAGCTACAATCAAGGCGGCCATGGAGCTGCAGACAACTCGCGATAAACTGGAATATGAAGTGATCGATAAGGGCAGCGCCGGATTTTTAGGAATCGGCGCCAGACCGGTGATCATCCGGGCGAAGAAAAAAATGTCCCTGGAGGACATTGCCGTGGATTTCCTCACCCAGCTGTTCGATACTATGAGCATGACCGTGGAGATTTCCGCTTCTTATAATGAAGAGGAAAAAGAGCTGGCTGTCAATATGGAGGGCCAGGATATGGGCGTGCTGATCGGAAAAAGAGGACAGACCCTGGATTCCCTTCAGTATCTGGTAAGCCTTGTGGTAAATAAGAACAAGGAGAATGAAGGCCATATCCGCGTAAAGCTGGATACGGAGAATTACCGGGAGAGGAGAAAGGAGACTCTGGAGACCCTGGCCAAGAACATTGCCTATAAGGTAAAGAGAACGAAAAGGCCTGTAGCTCTGGAACCCATGAATCCCTATGAGAGAAGAATTATCCATTCTTCTCTGCAGAATGATAAGTATGTGACAACCAAGAGCGAAGGAGAGGAGCCCTTCCGCCACGTGGTGATTTTCCTGAAAAAGGAAGGATCCCGCAGAGGGGGAAGATACAACGAACCGGCTTCTTCCCAGCAGTAATCAAACAGACAGATCGTAGAATCATCCGGAGCAGATTTCGGAGAACAGAGAAAGCCAGGCTGCGGGGCAGCCTGGCTTTTCTTTCATATAAGGAAGCCGGATGAGCTTTGCCGGAAAGCGGCAAAGAAACAGCCCGCGGCAGGCATAATGAAAAACAGCCGAAGATTGGATTGAAGATATGAAGAAAACAGATACCATTGCGGCAGTGGCTACGGCCATGAGCAGTTCGGGCATCGGAATTGTCCGGGTCAGCGGAGAAGAAGCTTTTGACATTATTCGGCGGATATTCCGGAAGAAAAACGGCCGTACGTTGGAACAGATGGAGTCCCATCGGGCATATTACGGATTTATATGGGACGGAGAGGAAAAAATAGACGAGGTTCTGGTCCTGATTATGAAGGGCCCTCACAGCTATACGGCGGAAGATACGGTGGAAATCGACTGCCATGGCGGTGTGCTGATGGTGAAAAAAATACTGGAAACAGTGTTGAAATATGGAGCAAGGCCGGCTGAGCCGGGAGAATTTACAAAACGGGCGTTTTTAAACGGAAGACTGGATCTTTCCCAGGCAGAAGCGGTAATCGATGTGATCAACGCCAAGAATCAGTATGCCCTGAAATCTTCCGTAAGCCAGCTGAGCGGGGCAGTATCGGAGCGGGTCCGGGGAATGCGGGAAAAGATTCTCTATGAAATCGCATTTATTGAATCGGCCTTGGACGATCCGGAGCATATTTCTCTGGATGGTTACGGGGAGAAGCTGAATGAAAAGCTGGAACCGCTGATCTGCGAAGCTGAAAAGCTGCTCCAGTCGGCAGATGATGGAAAAATCATGACAGAAGGGGTAAAAACCGTAATCTTGGGAAAACCCAACGCAGGAAAATCTTCTCTGATGAATGTGCTTCTGGGGGAGGAGAGAGCCATTGTCACAGATATTGCAGGGACAACCAGAGACATATTGGAGGAACACATCCGTCTCCAGGGCATCAGCCTGAATATTATGGATACGGCGGGAATCAGGGAAACAGAGGATGTGGTGGAGAAAATCGGTGTGGACCGCGCCAAGCAGTCAGCGGAGGATGCGGATCTGATCATCTATGTGGTGGACGGTTCCTGTCCTCTGGATGAAAATGACAGGGAAATCATGAAAATGATTCGGAACCGGAAATGTGTGGTATTATTGAATAAAACCGATCTTTCCCAGCAGGTGACGGCGGAGGAACTGGAAGCTGCCTCAGGAAAAACGGTGGTTCCCGTATCGGCTAAGGAGGGAACGGGGATCGATCTGCTGGAAGAGGAGATCAAGAATCTTTTCTATCACGGAGAGATCAATTTTAATGACGAGGTGTATATCACCAATGTGCGTCATAAGGCTGCTCTGGAGGAAACGCTGGAAAGCCTGAATATGGTGAGAGAAAGTATAGAAAGCGGAATGCCGGAAGATTTTTATTCCATCGATCTGATGAACGCCTATGAGCAGCTGGGAACCATTATCGGCGAGGCAGTGGAGGATGATCTGGTGAATGAGATCTTCAGTAAATTCTGCATGGGAAAATAAGGTGAAGCAGGATTGCACAAATATGGTTGACATAAATATTAATTATGTCAACTAAACAGTACAACAGGAAAGGAATGCGGTATGCCTAATTTGGAAGAAAGATACGATGTGGCAGTGGTGGGAGCAGGGCATGCGGGCTGCGAGGCGGCTCTGGCCTGCGCCAGGCTGGGACTGAAAACGATCATGTTTACGGTCAGCGTGGACAGTATTGCTCTGATGCCCTGCAATCCCAATATCGGCGGAAGCTCCAAGGGACATCTGGTAAGAGAGCTGGATGCCCTTGGGGGAGAAATGGGAAAAAATATAGACAAAACCTTTATTCAATCAAAAATGCTCAATGAGTCCAAAGGGCCGGCAGTTCATTCTTTGAGGGCTCAGGCAGACAAACAGGATTATACCAGGGAAATGAGGCGGACGCTGGAAAATACGGATCATCTGACTATCCGTCAGGCGGAGGTTTCGGAAATCATTGTGGAAGACGGGCGTCTGACCGGTGTAAAAACTTATTCCGGAGCGGTATATCACTGCAAAGCGGCCGTTCTTGCGACAGGGACCTATCTGAAGGCCAGATGCATTTACGGAGATGTGAGTTCTTATACAGGACCGAACGGTCTCCAGGCAGCCAATCATCTCACCGATTCCCTCATTGCCAATGGAATCGAAATGTACCGCTTTAAAACGGGAACGCCTGCCAGAGTGGACAAGAGAAGTATTGATTTTTCAAAGATGGAAGAGCAGTTCGGAGATAAACGGGTGGTGCCGTTTTCCTTTTCCACGGATCCGGAATCGGTGCAGAAAGAGCAGGTTTCCTGCTGGCTTACTTATACCAATGAAGAGACGCACCGGATTATCCGGGATAATCTGGATCGCTCCCCCTTGTTTTCAGGGGCAATTGAGGGAACCGGACCCCGCTACTGTCCGTCCATAGAGGACAAAGTGGTGAAATTTCCTGACAAAAACAGGCATCAGGTATTTGTGGAGCCGGAAGGACTTTATACCAACGAAATGTATCTGGGAGGAATGTCCAGCTCTCTGCCGGAGGATGTGCAGTACGCCATGTATCGGACTGTTCCCGGATTGGAAAATGTGAAGATTGTGCGGAATGCATATGCCATAGAATATGATTGTATTAATTCCAGGCAGCTCAACGCTACCCTGGAATTTAAGAAAATCAAAGGATTGTTCAGCGGAGGTCAGTTCAACGGCAGTTCCGGATATGAAGAAGCGGCAGTTCAGGGATTTATGGCGGGGGTAAATGCAGCCATGGCAGTATTGGGACGGGAACCTTTCGTCCTGGACCGTTCTCAAGCATATATCGGAGTACTGATCGATGATCTTGTGACAAAAGAAAATCATGAGCCCTACCGCATGATGACGTCCCGGGCGGAATATCGCCTTCTTCTCCGGCAGGATAATGCAGATCTGAGGCTGATGAAAATCGGTCATGAAATCGGTCTGGTGGATGATAAAACGTATGAGAGACTTCTCTGGAAAGAAAAAGAAATAGAAAAAGAGATGGATCGGTTGGAAAAAGCTGTAGTGGGAGCCAATGAAAAAGTCCAAAATTTCCTGGAGCGTCACAGAAGCACACCGCTGAAGTCAGGCAGTACGCTGGCGGAGCTGGTGCGCCGTCCGGAACTGGATTACTTTGTGCTGGCGGAACTGGACGGAGAACGGCCAGATCTTCCCGCAGATGTGGCAGAGCAGGTCAATATCAATATTAAATATGCCGGCTACATTAAGAGGCAGCAGCAGCAGGTAGCTCAGTTTAAAAAACTGGAGAATAAAAAGCTGGCAGAGGATTTTGATTACTCTGAGGTTCCCAGCCTGAGAAGAGAAGCGGTTCAGAAGCTGAATCTGTATAAGCCTATGAATATCGGTCAGGCATCCAGAATATCCGGCGTTTCTCCGGCAGATATTTCCGTTCTGCTGGTTTATCTGGAACAGCTGAGACATCAGAAAAGATAGGGGAGTGATTATGGACAGAGAATTTGCGGAGCAGATGAAGAGAGAACTGGAAGGGCGGGTGTCTCTCTCAGAAAGACAGTTGGAGCAGTTCTATCGGTACTATGAGCTTCTTACCGAGTGGAATAAGGTGATGAATCTGACGGCAATTACGGAAATGAAAGAGGTTGTAACAAAGCATTTTGTGGACAGTCTGGCTCTGTGTCAGGCTGTTCCCGAGCTGGACAGACAGAGCTGGAAGGTAATGGATGTGGGAACGGGAGCGGGATTCCCGGGGATTCCTTTAAAAATAGCTTATCCGAATCTGCAGATTACTTTACTGGATTCCCTGAATAAGAGAATCAAATTTCTGAATGCTGTGGCCGACGAACTGGGACTGGAACAGACGGAAATGATTCACGGGAGAGCAGAAGATTACGGATCCAACGATAAATACAGGGAAAAATATGATTTCTGCGTTTCCAGGGCAGTGGCCAATCTGTCTACCCTGTCGGAATACTGCCTTCCGTTTGTGAAAGTAGGCGGCTGCTTTATTCCATATAAGTCGGGTAAGCTGGAGGAAGAATTAAAAACGGGCAGAGGAGCGGTAAAAACGCTGGGAAGCGAAATAGAACGGATTATTGATTTTTCTCTTCCCAATGAGGATGTGAGAAATCTGGTTGTGATCAGAAAGAAAAAAGTGCTCAGCAAAAAATATCCCAGAAAAGCGGGAATGCCGTCAAAAGAACCGCTGCATTGAAAAATACAGCTGATCCGTTTTGCAGAACGGATCAGCTGCAATCTTCAAGTCTTTATCAAATCTTTTTTATTAAAATTTTTTGTCATTTCGGATATGTTTCACGTGAAACATAATAGAGAATTTCAGGAAAAATAAATTCCAATAACATCCAGAACCTTTTCCGGGTTTTCCAGATGAGGAAGATGTTTGGTCTTTGGAATTGCGGAGTATTCTATGGCAGAATTAACCTCCTGATATTCCGATGCGATTTCTTCCATATTGGGTTCTTCTTCTCCCCCTAAAATATAGATACTGTTGTCAATTTTTTTCAAAGCATTAGTAATGCTGCATTTAATGTAGTTTGATGTCAGACTGGAATACACGGCTTTCGGGCATTCACCTAAGTGAGCGCATTCGTAATAGTGATCAATATAGGCGGAACGGGCAGAATATGGATTATAGAAATATTGCTCCTCAAAAGTCTGCTGAATCTGACTGCGGCTGCAGGCAGTATTATAAAGAAGAGTTCCGAGCACAGGCGTATCCAGAATAAATTTATAAAGTCGGGTGTGCTTGTTGGGAGACTGGGAAAATGACTGCAGACTTCCGGGATTAATGAGCATAATTCTATTGAAAAGGGACGGATCGTTGCTGCAGGCCATAACTGCAAAGGCGGAGGATTCTCCTGTAACAATCAAATCTGTGCGGTGACCGATTTCTGACCGAATGAAATCACAGATCAGCTGTACATACAGATAATTAGTATAGGAAAGATTAGGCTTTTCAGAACGACCGCAACCGAGAAGATCAATGGTATACACGGTATGATGTTTCTGCAGGGTATGAATAAGCCGATGCCATTCGTAGCTGCTGGATGCAAAATAGAAATCATGTATCAAGAGCAGGGGAGAACCGGAACCGCCTTTTGTGTAATGGATTTTTCCCAAACGCCACGAATAGCAAAGAGATTTTGCTATATCAGATAAATGGCGGGAAGTTGCAGACAGTTTTATCCCTTTATTGAAAAGAGCCGTACCGGCGGCACCGCTTGAAGCCAACAGAAAGAGAGTCAGTAATTTATTTCTTGTTTTCAAAGCATTACCTCCTGATCTGTAATATGTATTCATTATAAAATATGTAAAGAGATATTACAATGGGGGGAGAAAAAATAATCTTTTGGAAATTATGGGAGAAAAAGTTTCACGTGAAACATGGAAATGAGGGTAGGAAAATGAAATGATTTGTGGTATACTTCTTCGTGAACGAAAGAAAGGGATTCAATTATGGGAAGAATCATTGCAATTGCGAACCAAAAAGGTGGAGTAGGAAAAACTACAACGGCAATTAATTTATCAGCAACCCTGGCAGAAGCGGGACAGAGAGTATTGGCCGTGGATTTTGATCCTCAGGGAAATGAAACCAGCGGTCTGGGTTTGGAAAAGGAAAACCTGGAGCAGACCGTATATGAGCTGCTTATTGGAGAATGCAAACTGTCTGATTGTATTGTAAAAGAGGTTCAGCCGAATCTGGATCTGCTTCCCTCTAACGTAAATCTGGCGGGAGCGGAGATAGAGCTGCTGGAAATGGATGATAAGGAGAAAATTTTAAGGGGATTTCTCAGAAAGATAAAGAAAAATTATGATTTTATTATAATCGATTGTCCTCCGTCTCTCAGCCTTCTCACCGTAAATGCGCTGGTAGCAGCTGATACGGTGTTGGTTCCTCTTCAGTGCGAGTATTACGCTTTGGAAGGCTTGAATCAGATGATGAAAACGATTCAGCTGGTAAAGAAAGGATTGAATTCCAAACTGGAGATAGAAGGTGTGGTATTCACCATGTATGATTCCAGAACGAATCTGTCCAATGAGGTTGTGCAGAGTGTTCGGGAAAATCTGAATGAAAATATTTATAATACAATGATCCACAGAAATGTGCGACTGGCAGAGGCGCCCAGTTATGGGATGCCCATCACCCTATATGATACCCGTTCGGCAGGAGCGGAAGATTACAGGATGCTGGCGGCGGAAGTGATTAAAAGAGGAGAAGAGTTATAATGGCAAAGAGGACGGGATTGGGAAAAGGCCTTGGGGCGCTGATTGGGGATACGAAGGCGGAAACGGCAGAAGAAAAGGTCAGGTCTGCCGCAGGAAAAGAAAAAGAGGAGCAGATAGGAAAAGAATTATTTCTGAAAATATCTGCTTTGGAGCCAAATAAAACACAGCCGAGGAAAAATTTTGACGAGGAACAGTTGCGGGAGCTGGCGGATTCCATTAAGCAGTACGGGATTCTCCAGCCGCTTCTTGTTCAGAAAAACGGCAGTTTTTATGAGATTGTTGCAGGTGAAAGAAGGTGGAGAGCGGCTAAAATAGCAGGGCTGAAAGAAGTTCCCGTTGTAATACGGGAATATGACGGACAGCAGAAAATGGAGATTGCTCTCATTGAAAATGTGCAGAGAGAGGATCTGAATCCCATTGAAGAAGCGATGGCTTATCAGAGACTGATGGAGGAATTTCACCTTAAACAGGAAGAGATTGCTGCAAGGGTGGCGAAAAACAGAACCACCATCACCAACAGTATGAGACTTTTAAAGCTTCACAAGGAAGTTCAATCCATGGTTGCAGAAGGAAGGATTTCCAGCGGTCATGCCAGAGCGCTGCTGGCGCTGGAAAATCCGGAGGATCAGTTGGCAGCCGCAATGCGGATTGAAAAAGAAAGTCTGAGCGTTCGGGAAACGGAGCGGCTGGTAAAGGCTTTGAATAAGCCTAAAAAGGAAAAAGAAAAGGAAACGGAGCCGGATGCGGTTACTCTGGCTTACCAGAGCATGGAGGAAAAGATGAAAGCGATTATGGGAACAAAGGTTTCCATAAACCGCAAGGATAAAAATAAGGGAAGAATTGAAATCGAATACTATTCTCCCGCGGAGTTGGATCGAATCATTGAATTGATTGAATCCATCAGGCAGTATTAGAAATTGGAAGTGAGGACAGAAGATGCAAAGCAGTATTTTAAGCAGCTGGCCGGTGGATCCGGCCTACATCATCATTGGACTGGCAGCGCTTACCTTGATTTTGCTCATTGCAGTAATCATATGTATCATGAATACGAGAAAGCTGTACCGCAATTATGATTATTTTATGAGAGGAAGGGATGCGGAAACCCTGGAAGACATTATTATGGAACAGATTGAAGAGATAAAGAATCTGAAGTCTGAGGATAAGGCAAATAAGGAAGCGATCCGTTCCTTAAACAGAAATCAGAGGGCTTCCTATCAGAAGTTCGGTCTGGTGAAATATAATGCTTTCAAGGGAATGGGCGGCACGCTCAGCTTTGCTTTAGCTCTTCTGGATTATACGAATTCAGGTTTTGTGATTAATTCCGTACACAGCAGGGAAGGATGTTATCTGTATGTAAAGCCGGTTGACAGAGGACAGACGGAAACCCTTCTGGGAAATGAGGAAAAGGAAGCTTTGGAGCAGGCTTTGGGTTATCGGGAAGCAAAAATGAACTGACATTGTATTTTTTTAAGTACAATACCAGGAAATAATTGACTTTAGCGGAATGAATGATTAAAATTAATACCATGTTACAGAGGCAAAGGAGCCGGGACGGAGTTCGTCCCGGCTTTTGTTCGCTTTTGGGAATAAAAAAGGCCTTCAGCCTTTTTCAATCTGATTTGCGAGGAGGAAAAATTTATGTCTTACGTTGATGAAATGTATGAGAGAGTTGTAACGCAGAATCCGGGTGAGCCGGAATTCCACCAGGCAGCTAAGGAGGTACTGGATTCTCTGAAGCTGGTGATTGACGCAAATGAGGATAAGTACCGCAGTGCCGGTTTGCTGGAGCGTTTTATTGAGCCGGAAAGAATCGTCAGCTTCCGCGTTCCGTGGATGGATGACCAGGGAAAGGTACAGGTAAATAAAGGCTACCGCGTACAGTTTAACAGCGCTATCGGACCGTATAAGGGCGGACTTCGTTTCCATCCTTCCGTAAATCAGAGCGTGCTGAAGTTCCTGGGATTTGAGCAGGTTCTGAAAAATTCTCTGACCGGACTTCCCATGGGAGGCGGAAAAGGCGGTTCCAACTTTGATCCTAAGGGAAAATCTGACGCTGAGGTAATGCGTTTCTGCCAGAGCTTTATGACGGAGCTGTATCGCCATATCGGCGCCAATACGGATGTTCCGGCAGGAGATATCGGTGTAGGCGGCCGTGAGGTTGGTTATATGTTTGGCCAGTATAAGAGACTGACCGGGCTGTATGAGGGCGTTCTCACCGGAAAGGGACTGACTTTCGGAGGTTCTCTGGCTCGTACGGAGGCTACCGGATACGGTCTGGTATATATGCTGGAAGAGATGCTCAAGCACAACGGAAAAGATATGGAAGGAAAGAATGTGCTGGTATCCGGTTCCGGAAATGTGGCCATCTATGCTACGGAGAAGGCGCAGAGCTTAGGTGCAAAGGTAGTGGCTATGAGCGATTCCACCGGCTATGTATATGACAAGGACGGTATCAAGCTGGATGTGATGAAAGAGATCAAGGAGGTTCGCCGCGGACGTGTGAAAGAGTATGCGGATGAGGTGGCAGGAGCAGTTTATACGGAAGGAAAGGGTATCTGGACCATCCCCTGCGACATTGCTCTTCCCTGCGCAACTCAGAACGAGCTGAATCTGGAGGATGCTAAGACTCTGAAGGCCAATGGCTGCTTTGCAGTGGCAGAGGGAGCAAATATGCCGTCCACCAGAGAGGCAACCGATTTCTTCGTAGAGAACGGCATTCTGTTCATGCCCGGAAAAGCGGCTAACGCCGGCGGCGTGGCAGTGAGCGGACTGGAGCAGTCCCAGAACAGCTTAAGACTGAGCTGGACCTTTGAGGAGGTTGACTCCAGATTAAAAGATATTATGGTCAATATCTACGCAAAGGCAGCAGATGCGGCAGAGCGTTACGGCGTAAAGGGCAATTATGTGGCAGGCGCCAACATTGCCGGATTTGAAAAAGTGGCTGCAGCTATGATGAGCCAGGGACTGGTATAAGTCAACATAAAGTTTTAAGGAATATTCCTTGTATTCCTGGAGTAAATAGTATATAATATGGTTTAACACATGAGGCGGAGTGGTTCTTCGCCTCATGTTTGTCTGAAATAAGAGTGAAAATCTGAAATTTAAGAGCAAAGAAGGTGACAGTATGCATAAATTTTTACGATCCATCGGGTTCTCAGGGTATAAAAATAATCAGGAGGTGGAGAAGCTCCTGCAGCAGATCATAGAAAACCCCACGGAGAAGCGAAGAATATCCATAGGAGAGGATTCCAATTTGTGTGAATTCCGCGGGGAGACAGCTCCCGGCATGGGAATTGCCATATTCGGAGAAATGGACCGGGACGGAGGATTTCGGAGAGAATTTTACTATCCCTATCTTCGAAGCAAAGACCTGTCATCTTCGGCAGACTGCTCCGTTCAGCGTCATACGGAAAAAGAAAGCTATGCAGGGCTTCTGGATGAGTACCGGGTGGGAATTTCTCTTATTTTCTTTCTGGATAACCTGCTGGAGTACCGGGAAATGAAAATGGACAACGATTTTCACAAGATTGCCGGAGCAAATCTTACAGGTCTTGCCTTGAGCGGAAAGGTTCTTCTGCCGCTGAAAAAGACGGCAAAGCAGATCGAGCTTTCCAAGGTAGCTGCCAGAGACAGAAACAGTCTGATTGAGGCGGCTAAAAACGGCGATGAAGATGCCATGGAGACGCTCACCATCGAGGATATGGATCTGTATTCCAAAATATCAAAGAGAATGATAAAGGAAGATATTTATTCCATTGTAGAAACCTGCTTTATGCCCTGCGGAATTGAATGTGACCAGTATTCCGTGATCGGAGAGATCAAAAAGGTGGATACAAAAGTGAACAGTCTGACAGGAGAAGAGGTTTATGATCTGACTGTGGAGAGCAGTGACCTCCTGTTCCATGTGGGTATTGCCAAGGCGGATCTGTTGGGAGAGCCGGAGGTGGGACGGCGGTTTAAAGGACAGATTTGGATGCAGGGATATGTGCGTTTTCAGGAGTTTCCGGCCTGACGGGAATAAGGCTTGACGAATGGCTTTTTTCTGATATAATAATATTGTTGCGGTTTCTGTGATGGAAACCGTGAAATGCTTCCATAGTTAAATGGATATAACGGGGTCCTCCTAAGACTCAATTCCGTGTTCGATTCACGGTGGGAGCA
>CALWRQ010000081.1 GCA_944383965.1 uncultured Lachnospiraceae bacterium | reverse complement strand
TGGTATGTAAGATATTTGGTCATATCTAATTATACCATGGATTACGGACTCTTCGGAGTCCGTTTTCTGTTTTCGGGACATAAAAACGGAGCCGCGCTCCATAGATGATTACTCATCTATTTTGCAACGGCCCCTTTTTATTTATTTCAATTTCAGCTTATAATCCCTCTCCACTTCTCTCTTCATATCTCTCTTGGCTGTATCCTGGCGCTTGTCGTAAAGCTTTTTCCCTCGCGCCAGTCCCACTTCCACCTTCACCAGACTTCCCTTGAAGTAAACCTGGAGAGGAACCAGAGTAAGACCTTTTTCCGCCAGCTTGGAATCCAGGCGGCGGATTTCCGTCTTATGCATGAGCAGACGGCGTACCCGAAGGGGATCTTTGTTAAAAATATTTCCTTTTTCATACGGACTGATATGCATGCCGTAAATATATACCTGTCCTTTTTCGATCCGGATAAAGGACTCCTTCACGCTGCATTTTCCCATACGGACTGATTTTACTTCCGTCCCGAACAGTTCGATCCCCGCCTCGTATTTATCCTCAATAAAATAATCGTGATAGGCTTTTTTATTATTGGCCACCAGTTTGAATGCTTCTTTTCCCATTGTTCTATTCCTCCTGTTTTGCCGGGCTGTCTCCCACCCAGGCAAAATCGACAGTGCGGGAAAACCGGTCGGTTCCCGTCACCTGCACCCGTACCTTCTGGCCCAGCCGGAAGGTTCTGCGGGTCATCTCTCCCTTAAGTTCCAGGGATTTTTCATCAAAAATATAGTAATCATCTCTCAGATCGGCGATCCGGACCAGTCCTTCCACCGTATTGGGCAGCTCCACATAGAATCCCCAGCCTGCCACACCGGAAATCACTCCGTCAAACTCTTCTCCCACAAACCGGCTCATGTACTGACACTTTTTCAGCTTCTCCGTCTCTCTCTCCGCTTCATCCGCCCGTCTTTCCAGCGCTGATGTCTGCACCGCAACAGCGGGAAGAAGACGTTCATAATGAGCCGCACGTTTTCCGGAAAGTCCTCCCCGCAGATTTTCTTTGATGATCCGGTGGATCTGCAGATCCGGATATCTTCGGATGGGAGAAGTAAAATGTGTATAATATTTGGCAGCCAGACCAAAATGACCGGAATTGATCACTGTATATTTCGCCTGCTTCATGGACCGGAGCACCAGACGGGACAGCAGAGCTTCCTCCTGGGTTCCCTCGATCTTTTCCAGAAGTTTCTGCAGTTCCTTGGGATGGATCTCTCCGTTCTGGAACCGGACCGTATATCCGAAGTTGTTGATGAACATGGCAAGGCTTCTCATTTTCTCCGGATCCGGCACATCGTGAGTGCGGTAAAGGAACGGGGCTTCCTGCCAGAAGTAGTCTTCCGCCACCGTCTCATTGGCAGCCAGCATAAAGTCCTCGATCAGCCTGGTTGCCGCATTCCTCTCATAAGGTCGGATCTCTACAGGCTTTCCTTTTTCATCCAGGATGATCTTGCTTTCCGGAAAATCAAAATCCACCGCTCCCCGTTTCATCCTGTTTTTTCTCAGAATGTCCGCCAGCTCCTTCATAAGAAAGAACATGGGAGCCAGCTCTCTGTATTTCTCTTCCGTTTTTTCATCCCGGTCGGTAATGATCCTGTTTACTTCCGTATAGCTCATTCTTCTGTCCACCCGGATCACCGTCTCTGCGATCCGATGGGAAAGCAGGCGTCCCGCCCCGTCAAACTCCATCAGGCAGGACAGAGCAAGGCGGTCTTCTCCTTCATTCAGGGAGCAGATTCCGTTGGACAATCTGTGAGGCAGCATGGGAATCACCCGGTCCACCAGATACACACTGGTTCCTCTCCGAAGCGCTTCCTGATCCAGGGCACTTCCTTCCGTCACATAATGACTCACATCGGCAATATGGACTCCCAGGCGGTACCGTACCCGGTCTCCGTCTGTTTCTTTCGTAAGGCTGACCGCATCATCCAGATCCTTGGCATCCTCACCGTCTATGGTCACCATCTGCAGATTTCTCAGATCCAGCCGGCCGGCCTTGTCCTTTTCCGGAACCTGGTCGGGAATCTCCCGCTCCACCTGCGCCATCACCGCCTCCGGAAATTTCTCCGGCAGATCATAAGCCCGCACGACAGACAGAATATCCACCCCGGGATCGTTTACGTGACCCAGGATCTCCACTACTTTTCCCTCCGGATTCTGTTTCCCATCCTTGAAATCCGTGATCCTGACCACCACCTTATGTCCGGTCACCGCCCCCATGTCCTTTCCCTGAGGGATGAAAACGTCACAGCCGATCTTCTGGTTGTCCGGGACCACAAAACCGAAATTCCGGTTTTTCTGAAAATACCCCACCAGTTCTTCGTTTGCCCGCTTCAGCACCTTGATGACCGTTCCTTCCGTGCGTTTTCCCCGTCTGCCGTCTTCGGTAACAATCCGCACCGTATCTCCGTTCAGAGCACCTCCTGTTTGATCCGGCGGAATAAATACGTCCTCACTCCATCCTTCCACCGTTACAAAACCGAATCCTCTGGCGGTTCCGCTGAATACTCCTGTCAAAGAAAAAGCCTCCGGTTTTCCGTATTTTCCCTTTTTGGAGATTCCGGCTTTTCCTTCCTCCACAAGAGCATCCATGACCTCTTTCAGCTCTCCTCTCTGTTCCTTGGGAACATCCAGAAGAATAGCCAGTTCTTTCAGCTTCATGGGTACGAAAGCAGGGTCCGCCAGGAGCTCTTCCATTCGTTTTTTTCTTTCTTCCAATAATTCCTGTTTCATTTTTATGTCCAAACCTCAACTTCATAAAAAGAAAACACCCTTGTTGCCAAGAGTGTCATCCGCTGTCTTATTACAATAAATTTAATACAATCGCCAGCACCACAAACAGCACGGCCGCAAATTTTGTAAATTTCTCTAATGTGCCCTCCATGGAACGGCCTTTATTCCTTCCCCAGTACGTATCCGCCATACCGGCGATGGAACCCAGTCCCTGAGATTTTCCTTCCTGGAGCAGTACGATTACGGTCAGAGCTATGGCTATGATAACAAATATTACAGACAACACGATCTTCAAAATCTGCACCTCCTATAGTCAAACACGAGTAATCATACCATAATTCCCTGTCAAATACAAGCCTAAATTATATTTTCTTCAATACGAAGAAGCTGATTATATTTGGCTGTCCGCTCCGCTCTGCATGGCGCTCCCGTCTTGATCTGTCCTGCATTCACCGCTACAGCCAGATCAGCAATAAAGGAATCCTCTGTTTCCCCGGACCGGTGGGAAATGACTGTTCCGTAGCCTGCCCGCTTTGCCGTCTCTATGGCCTCCAGACTCTCGGTAAGGGTACCGATCTGATTGACTTTAATAAGAATGGCATTGGCTGCGCGGCAGCGGATCCCTTTGTTCAGCCGTGCCGTATTGGTCACAAACAGATCATCTCCCACCAGCTGGACCTTGTCCCCCAGTTCTTCCGTCATCCTGGTCCATCCTTCCCAGTCTTCCTCATACAATCCGTCCTCGATGGAGCAGATGGGGAACGCTTCCAGCAGTTTTTTATAATACAGGATCATCTCACCGGCCGTGCGCCGGACTTCTTTTCCCGTCATTTTGCTCTCTCCCGGAAAGTAATAGGTGCCCGTAGATTCCTCATACAGTTCACTGGATGCCGCATCCATGGCAATCCGGATGTCTTTTCCCGGCTGGTATCCGCTCATTTTCACCGCATCCATCAAGTAAGTGAGTACTTCCTCTGTATTTTTCAGATCCGGGGCAAATCCCCCTTCATCCCCCACTGCAGTGGAATATCCGCCGATGTCCAGCAGTTTTTTCAGAGTATGATAAATTTCCGCACACATTTTAAGACTTTCCGAAAACGGCCGTTCTCCTGCCGGCATGATCATGAATTCCTGAAAATCCACCGTATTCCTGGCATGGACCCCTCCGTTCAGAATGTTCATCATCGGTATGGGAAGACGAAACGCCCCCACTCCTCCCAGATACCGGTACAGAGGGATCCCCAATCCGCTGCTGGCCGCCCTGGCCGCAGCCAGAGAAACTCCCAGGATGGCATTTGCCCCCAGTTTTTCCTTATTTTCCGTTCCATCTGCCTTTCTCAGCAGATCATCGATTCTTCTCTGTTCCCTCGCATCCTCAAACATGACCGTTTCCGCCAGGACCGTATTGACGTGTTCCACTGCTTTTCTCACGCCTTTTCCGCCGTAGCGGTGGTCTCCGTCTCTCAGTTCTGCTGCCTCAAATTTTCCCGTAGAAGCGCCGGACGGCACAGACGCCCGTCCTTCCGCTCCGTTCTCCAGAGTGATTTCCACCTCCACTGTGGGATTGCCCCTGGAATCCAGAATCTCTCTCCCTTTCACCGACTCAATATCAAATCCGCAGCCCATATGTCAAGCCTCCTTTTTGTTGTCTCGTCTACGGAATAATATGGCCGTTTTCCCTTTCTTTATACAGACAAAAAAGGCACCGGGAGCAGATTCCCGATGCCTTCTGCCGGAAAAGTACGGGGACTTTTATCAGTCCACAATGGTCTCTTCCGTTTTGTAATTGAAAATGTGGATCTTATCTGTATCCATAGCAAGACGGATCTTGTCTCCCACTGCCACCTTGGTGCTCGCATTGAGGGAAGCAACCCAGCCTGCCTCATTGATATCAAAGTATACCAGGGCCTCCGCTCCCAGCATCTCGTATACCCGTACCTCTGCCTCAAAGCAGGAGCGGCTGAATTTCTGCAGGCTTTCCGCATCTCCGTGAATATCGGAAGGACGGATTCCCATGATCACCTTTCCGCCCACATATCCACCGTTTCTTAAAGCGGCAGCTCTCTTCTCATTGAGAACAATGCTGTGATCTGCAAATTTCAGGACTACATCGCCGTTCTCTTCCACCGCATCTGCAGTGATCATGTTCATCTGAGGAGATCCGATAAAGCCGGCCACGAACTTGTTGCAGGGATGATCATAAAGATTCTGGGGCGTATCGATCTGCTGAACCACGCCATCCTTCATAACAACGATCCTGGTTCCCAGCGTCATAGCCTCTGTCTGATCATGGGTTACGTAGATGATCGTGCTTCCCAGGCGCTGATGAAGCTTGGAGATCTCCACGCGCATCTGGCCTCTCAGCTTGGCATCCAGATTGGACAGCGGCTCATCCATCAGGAATACTTTCGGGTTCCGTACAATGGCGCGTCCCATGGCGACTCTCTGTCTCTGGCCTCCGGAAAGGGCTCTGGGCTTTCTGTCCAGAAGCTTCTCCAGATCCAGGATCCTGGCAGCTTCCCGTACGGCCTTGTCAATCTCTTCCTTCGGTGTTTTCTTCAATTTCAGAGAGAACGCCATATTGTCATATACCGTCATATGGGGATACAGAGCGTAGCTCTGGAATACCATGGCAATATCACGGTCCTTCGGCTCCACATCGTTCATTACTTTTCCGTCAATGATCAGTTCTCCGGAACTGATGTCTTCCAGGCCGGCCACCATTCTCAGAGTGGTGGATTTTCCGCATCCGGAAGGACCTACGAAAATAATGAATTCCTTGTCCTGGATATCCAGGTTAAAATCTTTTACCGCCTCATATCCGTTGGGATATTTCTTACATACATTTTTCAGCTGAACACTCGCCATAATTTCCTCCTAAAATATCGTCAATCTCTATCTATCTGAACCTGCGCCGCATTTTACCGGATCATCCAGCGCGCTCCGTAGGGAGGCATGGGCACTCCCTCTCCTTCCAGCTTCTCACCGGAAAGCAGATCTTCATATTCTCCCGGCTCCCAGATCCAGGCTGTTTTCCCTTCTCCGGAAAAATTAAACAGGGCAACCAGTTTTTCTCCGTCATATTCCCGGACCAGGCAAAGCAGGGACGGGTCATAGGTTTCCGCCGTACGAACTGCCGCCTCTCCGGAAAAGACCTTTCTGCTCTTCCGCAGATCCTCCAGCCGGCGGATCCCGTGAAACAGCCGGTTTTCCGCCGTCTCAGGTTCCTTTCTCCTCTCAGCTGCTTCCCAGCTGAATGCTCCCCTGTGAACGTACCGGGAATCTGCTGCTTTCGCCGGATTCTGCCGGTAGCTGTAGTCATTGAGCTGACCGATCTCATCTCCGCTGTAGAGCATGGGAATTCCGGACAGAGTCATCATGCAGGTGTGAAGCATGAGATCACAGTCCACCGCCCGCTTTTCTTCTTCCCCATTTCCTTCTGCCCTGGCAGCTTCCAGGCCGCACAGGGAAGCGGTAGTCCCGCAGAGCCGGGCATCTCCGGAACTGGGATCATCATTGTAAAGCTCTCCTCTGGCTCTGGAACCGGGCCAGTTTCCTGTAAAATAGGTGTTCAGGAACTTTTTATGAGGAACCTCCTCCATATCTTCCTTCTGAAGCCAGGCGTATTCCAGCCCCCATCCGATATCGTCATGACAGCGTAGATAATTCAGAAATACATATTCCCTGGGCAGTTCATTGATCACATCCATCTGATGCTTCAGAAGAGATACCTTCCCTGTGGCAAGTGTATGCCAGATGGACGCCATGGTCGTCACGTTGTAAAGCATATGGCATTCCGGTTTCTCTACTGTTCCGAAATAGGGAACCACTTTTGCCGGTTCCATGACCACCTCGCCCAGCAGCAGTACCGACGGGCAGACCACTTCGCAGATCATCCGCATCATCCGCACAATCGTATGTACCTGCGGCAGATTTCTGCAGCTGGTTCCCAGCTCCTTCCAGATGTAGGGAACCGCATCGATCCTTACCACATCCACTCCATGATTGGCCAGATTCAGAAGATTATCTACCATGGCATTGAACACATCCGGATTCCTGTAGTTTAAATCCCACTGATAGGGGTAGAAGGTTGTCATCACAAATTTCTGCGCATCCTCCAGCCAGGTAAAATTTCCGGGAGCTGTAGTGGGAAATACCTGAGGACATGTAGCTTCATACTGACTGGGAATATCATAATTGTCGAAAAAGAAATACCGATCCTGATATTCTTTTTCTCCCGCCCTGGCCCGAAGCGCCCATTCATGTTCTCTGGAAGTATGATTCATGACAAAATCCAGACACAGACTGATCTTTCTCCGGTGACACTCCCGGGCCAGTTCTTTCAGGTCATCCATGGTGCCCAGACTTGGCTTCACCCTGGTAAAGTCAGACACCGCATAGCCTCCGTCATTATCCGTCTCCGGAGAATCCAGCAAAGGCATAAGGTGAAGGCAGCGCACACCGCATTCTTCCACATAGTCCAGTTTCTCCCTGACCCCCTTCAGGGTTCCGGCAAAGGCATCCGTATACATCATCATACCGGACATGTCATTTCCCTTATACCAGTCCGGGTTCTCTTCCCGCCTTTTGTCCAGGCGTTTCAGTCCCGGGTCTCTTTCCCGGCTGCGCTGTTCCATTCCTGCACATAATTCCTCAAATTTTCCGATACCGCCTTCATAGAGCTCGCAGTAGAGCCATTTCAGCTCGTCATAGTGCTTCTTCAGCCTCCGTTTGAAAACCGTTTCTCTTTCCATCTCACTCACCTGTCCATATGGGGATAATACTTCTTCATTTCGTTTATGAAATCTTCTTCGCTTTCTATGTAGATCAGCTCCCCCCTGGAGCGGATCGTATAGACCGCGGCCTGCGGACGGCCGGAGGTAAAATCCCTTGCCGTCCGTCCCTGGGATGGTACCCGCCCGGAAAGGATCTCCTCAAAATCCGTCCGGGATGCATGATAAACGTCTTTCCGCTTTGCTTTGCGGATGATCTTTGAAATGGTAAAGTCCCCGTTTACATATACATACTCATACTCATACCTCCAGCTGCGGAACAGGAAAAATCCTGCTGCCGCCAGAGCTGCCGCGGGTAACAGCATAAACGCCGCAAAAAATACCGCGTCCACAAAAAACACGATCGCAGCGGATACCATTACCGCCTTCAGCAGTCTCTGCCTCCCATTGATTACATACGGCACATACCATTCAAAAACAACGTCTCTCATTTTTCTCGCTCCTATACCATCTTCAGTCCAATCTGCAGGCTGTCATATTCTCTCAGGCTCTCAGGCACCGGAATGCCTGCGTTCATAAGAAGCCGGCCGGAAAATTTACCTTTCCATCCGTCAATCCGGTAATATTCATCCGGATTCAGGCCTTTCAGCTTCACATATCTCTGGGCATCATTGCCTTCCTTATCCGTCACAACAATGCTCAGCAGCGCTTTCTTTCCATCCGGAGATACGCTCTCCCATGCGGTGAAATACCGGTTTTCATAAGGATCCGTAAGTCTGTAATAATCTCCTTCCATGATCACCTTTGCATATTTCCGGTAGAACCGGATCTGCTCCCTGCACTGTTCCTTCTCTTCTTCCGTCATTTTTGTAGGATCCAGTTCATATCCGAACACTCCGCCCATAGCGGTCACTCCTCTGGTATGAAGGGGAACGCTCCGTCCCGTCTGATGATTGGGACAGACGGACACATGTGCCTCCATGGTGCAGGGCGGATAGGCAAAGGATGTTCCATACTGGATCTTCAGCCGGTTAATGGCATCCGTATTATCACTGCACCAGATCTGAGGCTGATAGTACAGCATGGCCGGATCATATCTTCCTCCGCCTCCGCTGCATCCGCAGAACAGGATATCCGGATGGGTCAGAATCACCCGGTCCATCACATGATAGAGTCCGAGCACGTAGCGGTGAAATACCTCGCCCTGATGTTCCCGCCCCAGAAGACCGGACCAGGCTTCCGTAATGCTTCGGTTCATATCCCATTTGATATATTCTGCTCCTGCCTGATCCAGAATATGGTTTATGGTTTCTATGAGATATTCGCACACATCCTCTCTGGACAGATCCAGAACCAGCTGATACCGCCCTCTGGTCGCCGGTCTCCCCGGCTCCCTCAGGCACCAGTCCGGATGCTGACGGTAAAGCTCGCTGTCTTCGGAGATCATTTCCGGCTCGATCCAGAGGCCGAACTTCATTCCCATTTCGTGGATCTTCTCGGACATTTTTCCGATGCCGATCTTGATCTTTTCCCGGTTTACCGTCCAGTCTCCCAGGCCGGAACAGTCGTCATTTCTCTTTCCGAACCATCCGTCATCCAGCACGAACATCTCAACCCCCATGTCTGCCGCCGCCTTCGCGATGGAAAGGATCTTTTCGTCATCAAAATCGAAATATGCGGCTTCCCAGCTGTTCAGCAGCACCGGGCGAAGCTTCTTCTGATAAGGAGACCGGCTCAGGTTTTCCCGGAACAGCCGATGGTAGATATGGCTCAGACCTGTCAGGCCGGAACCTGACCAGGCCATGATCAGCTGAGGCGCCTGAAATTCCTCTCCCGGTTCCAGCAGGAAGGAAAATCCCTTGGGGTTGATACCCGCCTGAAACCGGAGCTGTTTATACTGGTCTTTCTCCGTCTCCATAAGGAAATTTCCGCTGTATACCAGAGAGAAGCCCCAGCACTGTCCTTTATCCTCATCACAGTTCTTTTCGCACAGGATCGCAAATGGATTGTACTGATGGGAAGAGCTTCCGCGGGTGCTTCCGATGGAATGGATTCCGTCCGCCACAGAAATCCTTCTCATCTCTCTTTCCATCGTATGTCTGCCGGAAAAATAGATCAGGTCATATTCAGAATCCCGGAAGTCCACGGTGCCGGACATCAGTCTCTCCAGGCGAAGGTCTCTGGTTCCGTAGTTGGCCAGAATCACAGACCGGGCGATTACATTCTTTTCCTCAAACACCGTATAGAACAGTTTGGCTTCTACCCGGCTCACCGGATCTTCCAGCCGGATCACCAGGGTATCCACCTGTTCCTTTCCATTTTTCTGCAGACCGGGCATTCCCTTGATCTCCGCCGCTCCCGGGCTGATCTCATAGCCTGCCACTTTCCCGGAAAATGCGGTTCCTCCGTCTCCCCATATCACTTCCACGCTTGGAGTCCGGTAATCGCCGCTTCGGTCAGTGGAAAATTCCTGAGGAAGAAAATCCAGAGAAAAGGTTCTGTCGTTTCCCGCCTCATTGGGATTGGGGGAAAATCCTCTGTCCTGGAAACTGAGCAGATAGTCCAGATCCTGATCCGGAATTTTCGCTCCGTAATACATATGAAGCAGATTCCCGTATCTGCTGACTTTCATCAGATAAGACGTATCCGCTGTCTCCAGTGCAAATGTTTTGGTGTCTGCATTATATTTAATAGCCATAAATTATCATCCTGTCCGTTCTGTAATAGAGTCAATAAGTAACTGCTTATTTTCCGCCTGTCATGGCAACACCTTCGATAAACTGTTTCTGGAAGAACAGATACAGAATTACCATAGGAATCATAGCAAGCAGAGAGCCGGCCATCATAACCGGGAAGTTGGTGCTGAACTGTCCTCTCAGCGTCGCCAGACCGGAAGAAAGTGTCATCATATTCAGGTCTGTGTTCACAATAAGGGGCCACATCAGATCTCCATAGGCAAACACTGCAGTAAATACTGCCAGAGCCGCCATGGAAGCTTTGGTCAGGGGCGCCATTACTTTCACAAAGGTCTGCCACTGGTTGCAACCGTCCAGGTAGGCGGCCTCCGCGATCTCATCAGGAATTCCCAGGTAAGCCTGCCTTAAGAAAAAGGTTCCGAACGCACTGACCAGTCCGGGGAATACCAGAGCAAATACCGTATTGGTAAGGCCAAGTTTGGCCAGCATCTGATACTGGGGAGTGATGAAAATCTGAGACGGCAGCATCATCTGTATCAGTACCAGGGAAAACAGTATGTTTTTCCCTTTAAAGCGGAGTTTTGCAAATGCATATCCGGCCATAGAGGAAAAGACCACTGCACATACCACTCTCCAGAATACCATCAGAGCCGTATTCTTATACAGAGATAAAAACGGCAGAGATGCCATGGCATCCTGGAAATTTTTTGTCTGCCACTCTGCCGGAAGAATGGTAGGCGGCACGATCATGCTCTCTTCCACCGTCTTGAAGCTGGTCAGGAACATCCACACAAAGGGGAAGATCATAATTACGCAGCCGACGATAAAAAAGGCATAAATTCCTATAGTGCGGATCCGTCTGGATCTCTCTAACGATGAATTCATACGCTGCTCCTTTCTACACCTCGTAATTGACCCATTTCTTCTGTCCCCAGAACTGTACGACCGTCACCAGTCCGATCAGAGCTACGGTCCAGATTACCACGGAAGAACCCAGACCTCTGTTTCCTGTAACAAAGGATTCCCGATAGAACAGATACATCAGCGACTGGGCATTGGTCAGAGCCGGGTTGGATTCCTCCACCAGCATATAGATCAGATCATATACTTTGATGGAAGACATCAGTCTCATGATCAGAACCACGAACAGCGTGGGAGAAACCATGGGAAGAGTAATATGGAAAAACTGCTGCAGCTTGGTTGCTCCATCCAGGCTTGCGGCTTCATAGTAGGACTTGGATATGTTCTGAAGTCCGGACAGAAGGAGCACTGCGTCATATCCGATTGCAGACCATACCGCCACGATCGCACAGGTCACCATTACGATGTTCGGATCCGTGATCCAGTTCACCTTGTGAGCCAGAAGCGTATTGATAATGCCGTACTCCGTGTTGAACATCCATTTCCAGACCATGGCCACGGCTGCAGGAGCCACTACCATAGGAAGGAAGAATACGGCCCGGAAAAAGGTTCTTCCCTTGATCTTGGCGTTCAGCATGACTGCCACTACCAGAGCCAGGAAGATTCCCAGAGGAACGGTCAGAATACAGAAATAGATCGTATTTAAGTTTGCCCTCCAGAACTCCGGACTGGAAAACATTTCTATATAGTTCTCAATTCCTCTGAGCTCATACAGACCAAATGGTCTTGTTTTGGAAAAGCTCAGTTTAATGGTATCCAGAAACGGATAGATATTCAGCACCAGCAGACCGATGACCGTAGGTGCGACCATCAGGTAGCCCCACATGCTCTCTGATTTCGCATGCCTGCTGGCTTTTGCCTTCACATTTGCCATAAATCCCCCTCCTTAATCATCTTCCGCCGCTTCCTTCAGCGCCTGCTGCATAGCGGCCATGCCGTCGTCAAAGCCAATCTGGCCGGAATAGATCTTCAGCAGGATCTCCGTTACCTCCGGTTTCCATACAGAGCGGTATTTATTGTTTACTGACTGTACGCTGTAGTCGAACATGTCCACAAAACACTCGACGTTCAGACGATAATCGAACTGATCGAACACATCGATCCATGTCTGCTCCAGACCTTCATAGGCAGGAATTGCAGCTCCGGATTCTCCCTGTATTCTCTGACCTTCTTCCGATCCGAAGAACCGCAGCACATCTTTTACAATATCCAGATGCTTGTTCTCCGGAGAAGTCGCATAGCAAAGTCCGTTGGAAATGGTTGCTCTTCCATCTCCGTCCGCAGGATCGGGGCACTTGGGCAGTACTGCCACATCCCATTTACCCTGCATATTGGGATAATTCTGCATTTCGCTCAAGATATTCCAGTTTCCTTCTAGGAACATGGCCCCCTGCTCAGAGAAGAAAGCGGTTCCCGGAGTGGTCTCTGCAAAATAGTTCTGGTCAGGACACCAGTCTTCCTTCTGCAGGTCAATGTAGAACTTCATGGCATCCTTGGTGGCCTGATTGTCAAAGCCTCC
>CALWRQ010000080.1 GCA_944383965.1 uncultured Lachnospiraceae bacterium | reverse complement strand
GCCAGGGCTGTCAGATCCCGGCTGTAGCTGTCCAGCACCGGCGTGCCCTTTTTCCCTCTGCCCGCCGGGGCGTCCTCTTTTCCTGCCGGAGCATCCTCTCCCATAGCGGAGAAAAGATCCACATAGATCTTCTGCACGGAAACTCCCATCGTATTCAGGATCCTGGTCGCCACGCAGTCATTTTCCCTGATCATGGCAATGAGAAGATGTTCCGTTCCCACCAGCGGCGCTTTAAACCGCACTGCTTCATGATAACTGTTTTCCAGCACTCTCTCCGCTCTGGGCGTCCAGTGCTCCCCTCTGGTCTTTAAGGAATTGTTTCCGGAGATCAGCTCCTTCATCAGTTCCCGGACCTTCTCCTTATCCACACCGCATTCAGAAAGGACGCGGGCGGCTACGCCCGTACCTTCCTCCAGCAGTCCAAGGAGCAGATGCTCCGTCCCGACCGAGCCGTGGCTCAGCCGGTCTGCGCTCTCCTCGGCCAGTCTTATGGCTTCCCTCGCCTGAGGGGTAAATTTTTCAAATCTGCCTGTCATGCAAAGCGTTCCTCCTCATCTATGTTCTATCTGCTTCTGTCTGCTTTCCCTCTCTGCAGGACCTTCTGCCTCCGTCAGATGCCGGACAGTTCCGGCAGTTCCGCACGGATATATCCTGCCCGTGCCACATCCAGCTCTGCCCGGGACAGCGGCCTCTGAGATATTCTCTGAAGGTTTGCCTTCTGGATCCCCAGCATGATGCTGAATACGGGACAGGGACCGTCAAATTTCAGGATTCCATCGGAAACTCCTGTCATCATCCTGGACAGGAATATCATGGCATCCTTCCAGGTCAGCCTTCTGGCATATTTCAGTACTCCATATGATTTATAGGCCTCATCCTCCTGCCCCAGCCGATCAGAGGAAAGGGCCATATCCCTCACCTGCTGTTCCTGTTCAGCCAGCTGTCTGGCTACTTTTTCCACCAGACCTGCGATCTCTTCTTCCGTTACCCCCAGGGTCTTCTGATTGGAGACTACATAGAGGGATCCATAGTTTTCATTTCCCTCTCCGTACAACCCCCGGACGCTGGCCCCGAACCGGCTCATCTCTCCAAGAAGGCTGCTGAACTTCTTTCCGGATGAAAGCGCCGGCAGATGAACCACTGCCGAAGCTCTCAATCCCGTTCCCACGTTGGTGGGATAAGCCGTAAGAAACCCATACTTTCTGTCATAGGCATAGGGAAAGATCCCATTAATGAAATCATCCGCCCGGTCTGCTTCTTTCCACAGCTCCTTCAGTTTCATTCCGGGAGCGATAAACTGCATCCGGATATGATCATCGCCGTTCAGCACCAGGCTCACCCGTTCATCCCTGGAAAGGATCAGACCCACCGGATCTTTTTTGGAAGCCAGGGTTCCGTTTAAAATCCGCCGCTCCCTGAGAGCCCTCCGCTCCAGGTCACTCAGCTCCTCCAGCATGGTGAAATCGTAATCACGCCCTTCCTCCAGGCAGAAATCACGCATTCCCTTTTCCAGGCGGCTTACCATCTCTCTGGCCTGCCCTTCCGTAAGCTTACCCGAAAACGGATATTCCGTCCAGTTTCTCACCAGACGGATGCGGCTGTATATGATATTCGGACTTTCTCTGTCCGTTTCCTCAAACCATTTAAGCATCTGTCTCACTTCCTGTTCTCAGCTTTCTGATCTCGTCACGGCAGCGGGCTGCTTCCTCATAGTCTTCTCTTCTGACCGCCGCCTGCTGGCAGGCGTAGAGCCGGGCGATCTGTTCCTCCAGTCCGTCTTTTCCGTCGGACGGAGCTTCCGCACGCTCTTCCTGCCTTTCCGTCTTCTCCGTCTGATTTTTCGCTGTTTTTCCCTTATGGCTGTCGCTTCCCTGAAGCTGCTTGATCTTGTCGCTGATCAGCAGATCAAACACCTCATAGCAGTCCGGGCAGCCGAACCGGCTGTTCTTCACAAAATCTCCGTAGCTGGTACCGCAGGTAGGACATACCACCTGGCTGTACTTCTCTTCCCTCGGACTTTCCGTCCCCAGTCCCAGCAGTCCGGACAGCAGTCTTCCCAGAGGAAAATCCTGTCCCAGATCCATCTCACTGGCGCACTGCGCACAGAAATTGTGCTCTGTACGCACCCCATTCACCACTTCCGTATACTGTATTGTAGCCTCTCTGACTCTGCATTTTTCACATAACATGTTTCTGCCTCCATTATCTGCTCTGTCAATAACGGGTAACTGTCAGGAATTCTGATCCATCCCTCCTGTAAACCGGTCAAACAGATCATCCACCATTTCATGGACCTCCTGCCGGCTTACATTTTTGCAGACTCCTCTCGCAAGCACCACGGCCAGTTCCCTGCGCATCTCTTCCAGGGCGCGGATCTTGTCAATATCCAGGGAAACCACTGCGCCTCTTCTCCGGTCCAGCTTTACAAAGCCTTCCTGCTTCAATACAGAATATGCTTTGTTCACCGTGTGCATGTTGATTCCGATCCTGTCTGCCATCTGACGCACCGACGGCAGCGCTTCCCCTTCCCGGATCCGCTCTGTGGCGATTCCCAGGATAATCTGGTTGCACAGCTGAATATAATAGGCTTCATCGCTGTTAAAGTCGATCTCCAATATCATAGCAACACCATCTTTCGTTATATCTGTTCTATCAAAAGTGTAACAAATAATTCCCTTTCCGTCAACCCTTTCCAAAGATCCTCAAAAGCAGAGAGGCCGCCTCCGGTCCGGTGCTTAATCGCTCCGGACCAGGGCGGTCTCCGGAAATCAGAGATCTATGAACTCAAAGTCATCGTCCTCTTCTTCCTCTGTCTTCTTTGTATCTGTCTTCTTTGTATCTGTCTCTTCTCCGTCTTCTTCATCATCCAGGTCCAGATCTACAAATTCAAAATCGTCATCCTCATCTGCATCCGGCTCCGGGCTCTCCACCGTGATCTCCGTGAAAGGATCTTCTTCCGGAATTACGGGATCCTCCGCTTCCGGCTCTTCCGGCCCGTAATCTTCCTCCGGCTGTTCCGGCTCATAGTCCTCCTCCGGCTCCCCGGAATCCTTTCCGGTTCCCCGGTCTTTCCTTTCACCGGCTGCTGCCTGCTGAGCGGCAGCGATACGGCTGCCCTCTCTTCTCCGGCTGCTCTTTTCCGGATTCTTTCCGGATCCGTTTCCTTTCCTGCGGACAACCACAATCAGCGCCACTGCCAGACCTGCAGATACCACTGCCAGGAAAATAATCATGATCCCTCGCATGTCATAATCGTGAAGCAGATCCTTATACGTAACTACCACATCCTTATACTGTTCGGAAGAAATACCATCCACTCCCGGGAGATCCTGGAAGTAGCGCTGAATGGTATTCTCCTCCAGATCATAACGGTAGAAATCCTTGGTGCCGTTCCAGTTCATGCCGTAGAAGATCATGTATTTGGGATTTTCCTCCCCTGCAGGAACCCATCCTGATACCTGTCCTCCTCCGGGCAGATTCATGATTCCCTCTGTAAATCCGGCCGGAACTGTCACATTCTCATCCGGCTCCAGAACAATTACCGATTTGGGCGTAGTGGAAACCTCCATATACGGTGAAAAACTGTCCTTGGCTTCATCATAGATAAAGAACTTGGCTTCTCCGTCTCCGTTTACCAGGCACAGAAGAAGCAGATCCTTCTGAATGCCCTTTCCTGCCATGATCTCCTGACCCTTGTAAGTATAGGTAAAGCCTTCAAAACCTTCCGGAAGGGTGCCGACGTCAAAGCTCTGTGCCACATTGTACTGTACCTCGTCCATGACTACGGTCAGGTCTCCTGCCGCTACAGCTCCTCCTGCTTCCGCACCGCCTTCGGTTTTCGTCACATGGATCACGTACGTATTGGTCTGTCCGTCTGCTGCCGTCACCACACAATTGACCGTATTGTCGCCCATCTGCAGATTGCTGCTTCCGCTTACCGTAACCGTAGCCGCCTCATCATTGGCTTCCGCGCTTACAGCCAGTTTATTCACATCCGGACCTACGGTAACGCTGTACTCCGTCACATCGGATGAAAATTCCGGAGACAGGCTTCCGGGAGAAACCTTCAGAGATTTCAGTCCTGCATCTGCAGATGTCCCGGCCTCCGCTTCCACGGTAACCGTGGAGTTTCCCAATTTGTCAATGGTCACGATCTGCTCGTCCGCATCGTATACTTCCTGGGTGCTGACCGTAATCTGAGTCGAACCGGCCTGCAGGGCCCGGAAGGTCAGAGCCGTGGACATGGTCTGGGCTCCGGCTTCCGCCGCCTGTTTTACACTCACGGAGCCGGCTCCTCCGCTGGCATCCGTACCGCTCACGAACTCCAGTACATTGGGATCATAGGACAGCATCAAACTGGACCGTCCCAAAGCCTCTCCGCTCAGAGAAGAGATCTTCACCGTAACATTCACTTCCTGTCCTACGGTCACCGTAGGATCAGAAAATGCGATCCTTGCGCTGGCAGCAAAAGAGGTCATGATCCCCCATGGCACTGACGCTGTCAGCATGCAGGCCATGGCCGCGCATAAAAACGCTTTTTTCAATTTTGATCTTATCATCATCTTATCCTGCTCTTCCTTTTTCTTACTGTATTTCCATTCCCGGACCGGTGTAGAGATCCTGGCTGCTGCTCTGACTGCTGCCGGAAGACTCCGACGCTCTGCCGGTAGCGGAGGTACCGGAAGTCAGTCCTCCTGTCCCCTGTGTATAGGTAGGACCTCCGGCCTGTCTGACCACATGGATCACATATTCTCTTACCGCTCCGTTCTCAGCCTTGACATTGACCTTGATCTCATTGATGCCGCTCTGAAGGTCCACCGTACCGGTTCCGCTTACGGATGCCTTGGAATCCAGAGCAGATGCCTGTACGGTCACGCTTGTCACGGAGTGATCCACGATCAGGTCATAGGATGCCGTATCCATATTGAACGTAGGCGTCAGGGCAAAGCCGTCTACAGCCAGGCCGCCCAGCTTGTTGTTGGGGCTTCCGTCCACTGCCGGCTTGGTACAGGGAGTGGCCGGCATATTGTTGTAAACCGGTATCTTGAACTGCAGCGGCAGCTTTTTCATTTCATCACTGTAAGCCGTGGACATCTCATAGCCCTCAGATGCCGCTGCCTGGATATTGGTCATGTACTGATGCTTGTAAAGATTGCTTCCCTGAACGTTGAATTTTTTCAGGTAAAATGTATCCTGCCCGGCTTTGACGAAGTTCGTCCCGTAATATTCTGCGCCGCCCAGAATGGCTTTCTCTACCGTATTCCACGGCCGTCCGTAGCTTCCTGACTGAGACGCATACCAGAGTCCTCTGGTCACCGCATCCATACTGCCGGTCGCATAGGCTCCTATATTGTAAAAATTATAGTATCCCTCGTAGGGAGCGCGGGTTCCGGAAATGCTGGAGCTGCCGTTTATCCCGTTTTCCTGTATGATCATGGCTGCAAGCACATAGGGGTTTACTCCCGACTGCTCTCCTGCCTTCATAATGATCTCGGCATAGGAAGAAGTTCCTGACGACGGTGCCGCTGCGGAACCGGAGCCGGAGGAAGAAGAGCTTCCGCTTCCGGAACCGCCCAGATCCATTCCCGGACCGTAGCTGCTGGCTACCGTAGCCGTCTGGTTCCGGCTCATGGCCACCGACGGGCTTTCAAACCGGACCTCCGTACTGTCCGATGAGCTGCCGGATGAGCCTGTACTTCCTGTTCCTCCCGGTCCCATCTCGCTGCCCGGACCGCCGCCGGAAGCAGTTTCCCCGGAAGAAGAACTCCCCTCGCCGGAGGAGGTGCTTCCCCCGGTCTGAACCGTCCCCCCTTCCATGAACGTCCCTTTCAGCATGGTCTGCAGACCCTCTATGTTCTGAACCGAACCGTCATAACTCTGGAGCAGGAACTGGAACACGTAATGCTCATCCAGAAAATTCCTGGGATCCATATAGTAGCTGATGATCTCCTGAGAAGCCGCCACCCAGGAGCTTCCGTCAAATCCCGGCCAGGTACTGGTATTCCAGTCATAGGCTCCCGCTGCCGTGGATTTCCAGGAAGAAATACTCTGTGAGCTCACCAGGTTCGTTCCCACAATACTCTCATTATAAATCACGTCATCCCAGTTCAGGCCGGTCTGCTGTGCCGTAAATACCCAGTTGGGATACTGCGCATGCAGCGCTCTCAGGCTGTCCTTATAGCTTTCCGGAAACCCCTGAGCCGTAAGATAGGCTTCAAAATCCGCATCTGAGGTATAGGAAACCGGGAATTTTATGTATGCCGAAGAAACATAACCGGTTGTCTGAGCTCCTCCGCTCCCTGTAAACCGGATCTGATACCACAGAGCTCCGTCTGAAGCCGTCTGTTCCCCGATCACGGTTACTGCTGCTCCTTTTGTGAGCCTGGTGATCACGGAATTGGTCGTCCCCGGTCCGCTGCGTACATTTACATTGGTGCCGTTTATGCTGGCAGTCCGTTCCGTATAGGCAGCAGCTTCCATCGCCGGAAGAAATGCCGCCGCCGGCTGATTTACCGCCAGGAACAGTCCAAGGGCCAGAGCGGCTCCTCTCTTCATGTATTTTTTTCTCATCTATTTTCTCCTAATTTTCATCCTGTCAAAAGGGCAGACTTATCCCTGTTTCAACAGTATATCCATTATAATGATAAAGACAATCCTATGTCAACCGATTCACTGAAACTTCACAGATTGCCCATAAATTGTAAGAAATATTTCAAAATATCTGTACACATAAAAATAAAAGGGCTGTCACCGACAGCCCCCTTACCTTCTCTTTTTCTTCTGATTATTCCTCAGAAAACTGATCTTTTCCTACTCCGCACAGCGGGCATACCCAATCCTCAGGCACGTTCTCCCAGGCAGTTCCTGCCTCTACTCCGTTATCGGGATCACCCACCTCCGGATCATAAATGTAACCGCACACATCGCAAACATATTTCTTCATGATAAGTTTTCTCCTTTCTCATACTTCTTTTCTCATGGACAGCACAGGACTCTGTCCTGCTGTCTGCAGATTCGGTGTCTATTTTTCGTTCCCCGATCTGCTTACGGACTTATTGTAGCACAGGGAGATGATTTTGTCTGTTGCATTTGCACCATATTTATGATAATCTTTTCTGAAAAAGGAGGTGCTTCTTTATGAATTTTGAGGAAAATCAGCTTTTTTCCGGCATTGCTCCGGATCAGGTAGACCGCATGCTTCCCTGCCTGGAAGCCAGCCGCAGAGACTATCCGGCCGGAAAGCTGATGTATTCCTATCTGTCCGGACAGGCCTCTGCCGCGGTTCTTCTGGAAGGAAAAGCCTCTGTGGTCCGCTATGAGTCAAGCGGAAGCCGCACTATCCTGGAATCCCTGTCCCCAGGAAGTATTTTCGGCGCCGGCCTGGATTTTCACACAGAAATTCTCGGAAGTGTTCATGTCATCTGCGATACTCCCTGCCGCGTCCTCTTCCTGAACTATGAGAAAATGATCCGTCCCTGTTCCAGTGCCTGTCCCCGGCATCTGGATCTGGTGCAGAATATCCTGGCCATACTTTCCCGGAAATCCAGACTTCTGGGAGAGCGGGTGGAGGTCCTGAGCCAGCGTTCCATCCGCGACAAGCTCCTGTGTTATTTCAGCCAGCTTTCCTGCAAAACAGGCTCTTCCACATTTCTTCTTCCCTTTTCCATGATGGACCTGGCTGACTTTCTGTCCGTAAACCGGAGCGCCATGGTCCGGGAGCTCCGCTCCATGAGGGAGGACGGACTGATTGCCATGACAAAAAGGGAGGTCACTCTGCTGTGACCTCCCTTTTCCTGTCTTAATCCTGCTGCGCACACAGATCGCTGATGCAGACCGCTCCGTAAGGCCGGATACTCATCCGGTAAGCGTTTCCTTCTCCCAGTGCTTTCTCTATGTAGCTGATGTACTCATCTACCAGATCGTTGGGCAGCATGGCCATAATCACACCGGCAAATCCGCCGCCGTGAACCCGGCAGGCCCCCCGTCCCTTTTCAGCAATGAACAGCTCTGTAAGTGCCAGCGCTACCGTGATTCCCTGCTCCTGGCAGTTGGCATTGGTATAGCAGTTCTGGAGCCATTTCCAGGAGGAATTGCCGGAAGCGGTAATATTCTCCAGAAATACGCCGAAATCTCCCTCTTTCAGCGCTTTCACCATTGTCTCCACCCGCTTGTTTTCTTCAAAGAAATGAAGCGCTCTGAGCACGGAACGGTCTCCCGCAAATGCTCTCACCTTCTGCAGATTTCCGATCACATCCTCTTCCGTGATCTCAGAGCAGTACTCTTTCCCGAAATATTCCGCTACCTTCTTCATCTCGCTGGGTACGGAAGAATAATCTGCACTCAGATCCGCATGTCCCCGTCCGGTCTGCACAATGATCAGGCTGTGATTCTGAGAGCTGAAATCAAAATCAATCTTTTCCACTTTAGGCTCAGACGGTTCCATAAAGTCGATGGTAATCAGACCGCCCACAGCGCAGGCCATCTGGTCCAGAAGTCCGGATGCCTTATCCCAGTAATAGTTCTCCGCATATTTCCCCACATGCGCATAGGCTACCGTGTTCATTCTGCCATCATTGAAAAATGTATTGAGCATGGAGCAGAGAAGCATTTCAAATGCAGCGGATGAGCTCACTCCTGCCGCGCTGATCACATTGCTGGTGATATAGGCGTTGAAGCCTCCCACCTGATAGCCGGATTCCTCAAATCCCTTCAGCAGTCCCTTCACCAGATCCTCTGTCCCCGCCTTTCTCGGGCTGGGCTCCAGATGATTCAGATCAATGACAAACTCCTGGCCGAACGTCACGCTCACGATATGTACTTTGCTGGAATGATTCATGGCAGCCACGCCCACGCAGTCCAGATTGATGCTTCCCGCAAGCACCTTTCCATGATTGTGATCCGTATGATTCCCGCTGATCTCCGTACGTCCCGGAGAAGAAAACAGCTTGATCTCTCCGTCTCCGAATTTCTTTTCATAGCCCTTCAGAAGCTCTGCATAGCGCTCCTTCTGCTCCTGCACATGATCGGCTCCGTACAGGGCACCAAACAGCTCATCTGCTTTCCTTCCTTTTAATAAATCCATTGTCTGCTCCACATTCATGGCCCGTCTCTCCTTTTCCCATATCCGCTTTCGGCGTTCCTTCACGGGATACGCCGATTACTTAAACTATATCACAAAAGCTTTCCTGCTAACAATACGTTTTTTTATGGAATATGCTCAAAAATATTCGGTGCGGCCCTCCGGTCGTCTTCCCTGTTGCATCTTCCCTTCTTTTCCGCTATTCTTAAAGCAGAAACCATGTCAGAAAGGAGAAACCATGACCGACTGGAACGGAAAACCCTATCACTCTCTTGATTACTATCTGAAAGAAACCTTCGGCAAAAAGGTCTACAAACTGGCTCTGGACGGCGGCATGACCTGTCCCAATCGGGACGGGACCCTGGGAACAGGCGGCTGCATCTTCTGCAGTGCCGGCGGTTCAGGAGACTTTGCCGCTGCCCGCCGTCCCTCCATGGCACAGCAGCTGGAGGAGGCCAAGGCCCGGCTGAAAAACAAGCTCGGAGACCGGGATGTCTCCTATATTGCCTATTTTCAGTCCTATACCAATACCTATGCTCCTCTTCCCTACCTGGAAGAACTGTTTTCCTCCGTCATGGATTTTCCTGAAATTGCAGCTCTGTCCGTAGGTACCCGTCCGGATTGTCTTCCCCAGGAAACCATCGATCTTCTGGCACGGCTGAACCGGCGCAGGCCTGTCTGGGTGGAGCTGGGACTGCAGACCGTCCATGAGCAGACTGCCCGTTTCATCCGCCGCGGTTATTCCATCGACGTATTTTACGACGCTTTCCGCCGTCTCCGGGAAGCCGGGCTTTCTGTAATCGTCCATGTAATCCTCGGACTTCCCGGTGAAACCAGGGAAATGATCCTGGAAACCGTAAAAACCATGGGACAGCTGGGTGTGGACGGGATCAAGCTCCAGCTCCTGCATGTTCTTTCCGGTACAGATCTGGGAGAGCTGTATCAGAAAGAGCCTTTCCCCGTCATGGAACTGGAAGAGTATCTGGATCTGGTGGCAGACTGCATCAGTCTGCTGCCCCCTGAAGTGGTGATCCATCGGATCAGCGGGGACGGTCCCAAACGTCTCCTTCTGGCCCCTCTCTGGAGCGCAAATAAGCGCCTGGTCCTCAATTCACTGACCAGGCGCCTGAAAGAACGGGGCGTATATCAGGGCTGTGCCCTGCAGCCGTCCTCTCCTATTCATTTTCCGGGCTCTGTTACAGAGCCATGATAATTCCTCCGTCATTGGCATAAACTGTGGAAACTCCTGCTGTCTCCGTTACCACCACATCCCGGAAGCTGGCCCGTTCACACATGGTCCTGCGGACCTGTTCCGCCCGCTCCGGATTATTGCAATGGGCAATAACAAGGCGCTTGCCGCTGGTATCTCCCGCCTCCTTCAGAGCGATATCGCACATTCTGTTCACGGCCTTCCCCATGCCTCTGGCCTGATCCAGTTTGATGATCACCCCTTCATTGGATCCCATCACCGGCTTGATATTCAGTGCTGTGGCAAAAAAGGCCTGAAGGCCGGTCAGTCTTCCGTTTTTTCTCAGGGTATCCAGAGATTCCAGAACAAAGTAAGTCTTCATTTTAAGGCGGTAATCCAGTACCTCCTTCACAATCTGATCAAAAGGAACTCCCGCCTCACACCGTTCCTGAAGAAACAGTGCAATGTTCAGCTGTCCGGGCGATGCGGAATGGGAGCCCACCACAAAGATATTTTTATCCTTCCCGTGCTCCTCCTCATACAGTTCCTTTCCCAGAACCGCACTGCCGTAGGTTCCGCTCAGATGTTCTGACAACGTCACTACAAAAATATTTTCAGCATCCCCCTCATATGCTTTTTTGAATGCCTCCGGGGACGGGCAGGCTGTCTTCGGGCACTCCGGACAGGCCTTCACCAATTCCAAAAATTTTTTCTGATCAAAGGTCTCGTCATCTACTACATGGGTGTTCCCCACCTGCAGAGTAAGCGGAATAATCTGAAAATGCGGATCGTTCTTCTGCTTCTCTGTCAGATCCGTGCAGCTGTCGCCGATTATTTTGTAGCTCATCATATGCCTCCATGCTTTTATTATAAGATGTAGTATCAATTACTACTTATTATAGCATCCCTGCCAGGCTTTTTCAACTTATCATTCACATTTTTATGAAAATGTGATATAGTAAAGACAGTTTTTCAGAAAGGGTCAGGTGGCATACATGGATTTGAATTTTGTTATGGTATTCTTTGCCTTTATCATTCTTCTGGTCCTTATTGTGACCGTAGTCACGGTCAGCACCGTCATGGGAAATATGGGAGCCATCGAAGACGACGAAGACGGCGAGTCCTGACGGACTGCCGCGGCAAAGCAGGACCGGCAAGCCAAAAAACAGAGAGCCCTCCGCTCCCGAAAGCGGCGGCTCTCTGTTTTTTTATTTTTCCCTTTTTTCTTTCCCGTCCGGTTATTCGCTTCTGAGTGCATCAATGGGATTGAGTTTCGCCGCCCGGCTGGCCGGCATGTAACCGAACAGCAGGCCGATGCCCACGGATACACTGAAGGAAACCAGTATGGCTCCCAGAGTGGGGGGCGCTTCAATCCCCATGGCATTCCCGATCACTACCGTAGCAACAGATCCCAGAAGAATCCCCATGATTCCTCCGATGGAGCTGGTCATGGCCGCTTCGATCACGAACTGCTGCATGATCACTCCCCGTTTGGCTCCCAGGGCCTTTCGGATACCGATCTCCCTGGTCCGCTCCGTCACGGACACCAGCATGATGTTCATGACTCCTACGCCTGCCACCAGCAGAGAGATTCCCGCAATTCCGCCCAGCATGCCTGACATCATGGCAATCTGCTCGTTCAGGGAATCCAGCATCTCACTGTTGGCATTCACATTGTAAAGATCATCGTTCTGAAATGTTTCATACAGAAACGACTCCAGCTCTGCCTTGCATTCTGCCGTATCGTCGGTGTTGACCGACGTGAAAATATAGCTGGAAATGGAACCGTTCCTGGTCAGCTTGGTGGCAGTGGAATAAGGAAGCCATACAAAGTCATCCGTTCCTCCCTCTTCCAGATCCTCATCGTCCTGCCTCTCTATAACTCCCACAATCTTGTAGGCTTCACCGCTGATTTTCAGCGTCTGCTCCAGAGCGTTTTCCGGACTGCCGAACAGCTCGCTGGCTACATAGTAGCCCACCACACAGACCTTCTGCCGGGATACAATATCGGAATACTGAATATTTCTTCCCAGTTCCATCTCATAATCCTTTATGGTCAGATAGTCCTCGCTGTAGCCGCCCACGTTGGTGGCATCCAGGGAATCGCTGCCGTACTTGACCACAGCAGACACGTTCACCACCGGGGTCATCTGAGCATACAGGTCCCCATGCTCTTCATAAAATTCATAGGTATCTTCCACATCCAGGGAGCGGGACGGCAGATTGATCACGCTCACGGAGATCTGATTCACTCCCATGCTGGCAAAGTTTTCCACCACAGAAGACATATAGCCGTTTACAATGCTCACCAGAATGATCACCGAGGCCACACCGATGATGATCCCCAGCATGGTGAGAAAGGAACGCATCTTATTCCCCATAATACTTTTTATGGCCATTTTAAATGATTGCAGCATAGTCTTCCACTTCCCCGTCAAAATTGATCTTTCCGT
>CALWRQ010000079.1 GCA_944383965.1 uncultured Lachnospiraceae bacterium | reverse complement strand
TTTATGAGCACTTATTAATTTACCATAGATGGAGGCAGGATATGCGAATTGGATTTGACAATGAAAAGTATTTGAAAATGCAGTCGGAACACATCAGAGAGCGGATCAGCCAGTTTGGCGACAAGCTCTATCTGGAATTCGGCGGAAAGCTGTTTGATGACTACCATGCGTCCAGAGTTCTCCCCGGCTTTGCTCCTGACAGCAAGCTGAGAATGCTCCTGCAGCTGGCCGACCAGGCAGAGATCGTTATCGCCATCAATGCGGCTGATATCGAAAAAAACAAGGTACGTTACGATCTGGGCATTACCTATGACATGGATGTGCTTCGTCTCATCCAGGCTTTTACAGACAAGGGACTGTATGTAGGCAGCGTGGTGATCACCCAGTACAGCGGGCAGCCGGCCGCAGATCTTTTCAAGGCAAAGCTGGAGCATATGGGGATCCGGGTTTACCGTCACTACCTGATCGAAGGGTATCCCAACAATGTTTCCCGGATTGTCAGCGATGAAGGCTATGGAAAGAACGACTATATCGAAACGACCAAGCCGCTGGTGATTATCACTGCGCCCGGACCGGGCAGCGGAAAAATGGCTACCTGCCTCTCCCAGCTCTATCATGACAACAAGCGGCACATCAAAGCCGGCTATGCAAAATTCGAGACCTTCCCCATCTGGAACATTCCTTTAAAGCATCCGGTGAATCTGGCTTATGAAGCGGCGACTGCCGATCTGAACGATGTAAATATGATCGATCCCTTCCATCTGGAAGCCTACGGCGTGACCACTGTAAACTACAACCGGGATGTGGAGATCTTCCCGGTGCTCAATGCCATGTTTGAAGGCATTTACGGAAAGAGCCCGTACAAGTCTCCTACCGATATGGGAGTGAATATGGCAGGAAACTGCATCATCGATGATGAGGCCTGCAGAGAAGCTTCCTATCAGGAAATCATCCGTCGCTATTATCAGGCATTGAACCGTATGGCAAAGGAACAGGGAAGCAAGGACGAGGTCTTCAAGATCGAGCTCCTGATGAAGCAGGCAAAGATTTCCACGGACATGCGTTCCACCGTTCAGGCGGCCAACGACCGTGCACGCGAAACCGGAGCTCCTGCTGCAGCCATGGAACTTCCCGACGGTACCATCATCACCGGAAAGACCTCCAACCTTCTGGGCGCTTCTGCCGCCCTCATCCTTAATGCGGTAAAAGCCCTGGGCAATATTGATCACGAAGTCCATCTGATCTCCCCCGCGGCCATCGAACCGATCCAGAAACTGAAAGTCAATTATCTGGGCAGCAAAAACCCCAGACTTCATACCGACGAGGTTCTGATCGCCCTGTCCATGTGCGCCGCCACAGACAGTGTGGCACAGACCGCTCTCAATCAGCTGTCCAAGCTGAAGGGCTGTCAGGTCCATACCTCTGTCATGCTTTCCGATGTGGATATTCATGTATTCAAGACCCTGGGGGTGGATCTTACTTCCGAGCCCGTTTATGAAGCAAGAAAGATCTATCACTGATCGTTCCGGCACTCATCCGAGTATTCCACCAAAAAAAGCGTTCCGGCATCCGGAGCGCTTTTTTATTTCCTATGTGTTTTCTGTTTCTATGACCATTCCTCTTCCAGGAAGCGGACCATGTCAATAGCCTTGGGAGGACATCCTTTCAGGCTCTTCTTAAAGCCGCAGGTACACTGGCCCACCCCGATCTCTCCGGTCTGTCCTTTATATCCCTGTCCGATGCAGACGGGCGTTTTCTTTCCTCTCAGCTCTCCCATGTCATTCAGCCGGTCCAGAGCATAGATTAACGATCCATAGCAGGCGCTGCAGGCATCCTTCGCGTCGGTATATTTTGCCAGCCCCTGCACCCGGTGGGTCATGCGGAATCGGCTTTTTCCCGCCTTGTCCTCATTGAGATAAATGAAGTTGGCATGCTCCGTATCCGTACTTCCCACTCCCAGCCGTTCCGCCATGCGGATGTAGGGAACATCATCCACGGAATAGCCCATGCAGTCACACACATAACTGTCGCAGAGTACGGGATCCTTGAAACCCAGAACCCGGTTCATCACAACCGGATTCCCTCCTTCTTCGAAATCCAGATCTCCGCAGATATTATCCACCAGAATAAAATCGTTTCTGGCAATGGTATTCAGATGGGCAATGGGCTTGTGCAGTCCCATAGTATGGAACCGGCGCTTTTCCTTGTTGGGGATCACTCCCTTATTGTTTTTCAGAGCACAGGTAACGGTGGTCTGACAGTGACCTTTCAGGACAGGCATATTGATCATATAATCCACTTCCGCCGCCCGGTCGCAGAGGCAGATCTCCATCCCCCTGGCATCGTGCGGGTGAAAGGAATCTCTCTGCAGGTCGACCAGTTCTGCACCGTACTTCTTTGCAATCTCCCTGTATCCGGCTGCGGAAAAAGCAGACTGAGTGTTATCTCCCACCCAGGAGCCTTCCATAATGGCCACGTTCTCAAAACCGTGATCCCGCAGATATTCCAGAGTGCCTTCCAGCAGTTCTCTGTGGGTGGTGGCTCCGGAAGACGGATCTTTCGCCACTACCAGATTGGGCTTTAATGCCACCTTTTTTTTCCTGTCTCCGATTTCCTCCGCCACACCGGCCTGTTCCAGGACCTTTTTTGCCATTTCCTTGTAATCTGTGCCGTGTATGATGATGATATCATTCTTTTCCATATGGATCCTCCTCCCCCAGGCAGAACCGCCTGTCTGTTACATGCTTTTTCTTTCTGCGATCTCCGCCATCTTCGCGTCATTTAAGCGCGTATCTCCCTTTACCCGGGAATAGCTCAGATACCCGTTCATCCGGTCAATCTTGGTCAGGTTCCGGCTGCCGCATTTGGGGCAGACATCCATTTCCAGCTCCTCATGGCCGCAGTCATCACAATACGCCAGGGACAGATTCACGCCCTCATAGAAACCCATATCCATCGCCCTGCGCACCAGAGTCTTTACCGCCTCCGTATTATAGCTGATCGGGTATTTTACATACTGAATTTTTCCTCCGTTGCACAGCTCCCAGAAACGGTATTCCAGATCCTGCTTCTCAATGGGAGTAATGTCTTCCGTCACATGACAATGGAAACCATTGCTCACATATTCCCGGTCAGACACATTTTCCACGATTCCGTATTTTTTCCGGAACTGCTTGATCTGCAGTCCGCAGAGATTCTCGGCGGGAGTGGCATAGATGGCATAGAGATTGCCATCTTCCTCTTTGAATTCCTCCACTTTTTTATTGATATGCTCCAGCGTCTCCAGGGCAAATGCTCCGTCTTCCACCAGAGATTTTCCATTGTAAAGGCGCTGCAGCTCATTGAGCGCCGTAATGCCGAAAGAAGCGGTTGCCGTCTTCAGCAGCGGTTTGATCTTGTCATGCAGCCCCAGATGACCGCCGTAAAAACCGCCCTCACAGTATGCAAGCGGATTAGTGGACGCCCGCATCTCTCCCAGATAGGCATAGGTGCGGATGTGCAGCTTCCGGATCAGGTTCAGATAATAGTCCAGAACCTCAAAGAAATCCCTGCTTTCCTGTCTGGCCTTTGCCAGAATCATAGGCAGATGAAGGCTTACCACACCCACATTGAACCGGCCTACAAATACGGGAGAATCCTTCTCATCTGCCGGGTACATCCCGCCTCTCTCATACCAGGGAGAAAGAAATGCACGGCATCCCATGGGAGAAATGATCTTTCCGTACTGCTTGTACATGCTGGCAATATAACCCTTTCCGGTCAGGGACAGCCAGTCCGGATACATGGTCTTGCGGGAACATTCAATTCCCGCCTCGAACACATCCTCCAGCTCTCCGCCCGGTCCGTGGAGTTTCTCATCATACAGGAACACGATCTTAGGGAACAGCACCGGCTTCTTGTGTCCTTTCCGTCCCTGTCCCTTCCGGCGCACATCCAGCATGGTAATGGTTGCCATCTTTGCAAACCGGCTGGTCCCTGTTCCCGCCGTCATGGTGATAAATGGGTAGTCTCCCCGGCTGGAGGATACGGAATTGAACTTATATTCCCATCCCTGGAAGCCCTGCTCCATATCCCTCTGTACATCGCCCCAGGCAACCTCCTCGGCCTTTTCCCGATCCAGTCCCAGGCTTTCGTATTTTTCCGTATATTTTTCATAGGATTTTTCTGCGTAGGGCGCCAGGATCTCTTCCACACTGGGCACGGTAAATCCGCCGTACTGCTGGCTGGCAGCGCTCAGCACAATGTCTCCGATCACATCAAAGGCTACGTCCAGAGTCTTCGGCTCATTGTACCAGAGGTTTCCCATTTCAAAGCCTCCCGTAAGAACTTCTTTTACGTTGAACAGGCAGCAGTTCATGGTGTCCCTTCTGGCAGACATATCGTGAACATAGATATAGCCGTCCCGGCAGGCCTGCAGCTCTTCTACGGTCATGAAGAACTTCTGGTACAGAGATTTGTTCAGCTCATTGAAGATCAGGCTTCTCTTGGTAGATACCAGCGCGCTGTCCGTATTGGAATTTTCCTTATCGCCGATGTACATGATGGACTGGCTCTTTTTATATACCTCATCCAGCATCTGAACAAAGTCCTGCTTGTAGTTCCGGTAATCGCGATAGCTTTTTGCCACTGCCGGATTGACCTTTTCCAGAGCCCCTTCCACCAGATTGTGCATCTGGGCAATGGGAATCTCCCCGCATCCTAAAGCCTCGGCCTTCTCTTCCACAAACTGGCAGATGAAATTCAGCTCTGCCTGGGAAAAGGTGATCATGGCACGCTCGGCAGACTTGTTTACTGCCACAACGACCTTCTGTACGTTAAAATCTTCTTTCGTTCCATCTTTTTTTATTACCTTGATCTCACTGCACTTCACCGTTTTCTCCTCCAAATCCTTCTGTTGACTCGTTTTTTTCCTCAGCGGGCGCGTCCTGATCTCTGCCGTCTGATTCCTCCGGCCGATAGTTCAGTTCCTCCTCCGCCTCCTGCTTGAATTCCTCAATCTGCTCCGGATCCGGTTCCGGCAGGTCCTCTGTGGACCCGATGCCGAACCGCCGGAGAAATTCCTCCGTAGTGGCAAACAGCGCCGGTCTTCCCGGCGCATCCAGCCTCCCTGCTTCATAAACCAGGTTATATTCTACCAGCTTGTTCACTGCATGGTCGGATTTCACACCCCGGATCTTTTCAATCTCCATCTTGGTCACCGGCTGCTTATATGCGATGATCGACAGGGTTTCCAGAACCACATCCGTAAGCACCTGCTTTTTCGGAGCCGATGCCACGCGGATCAGATTTTCATAAAACCGGGATCTGGTACACATCTGTACGCTGTCCTCCAGTTCAATGATCTGCATCCCCCGGTTCTCAGTCTCATATCTTTTTTTCAGCTTCTGCACGGTGATCCAGGCCGTTTTCTCATCCTGGTCAATGGCAGCGGCCAGCTGTTTCAGTTCCACTGAACCTCCCATGGTAAACAGCACCGCTTCAATGATTGCCTCCCAGTCGCTCATGGGATAAATCCCTTCCCCGCCGTCCTGGTCTCCGGGCACGCCGTCCAGGCAGAGCTGTCTGTATTCCTCCTGCCACAGTTCCTTTTCCATTGCCTCATGGCGGGCCATCACTTCGTCCAGATCCACTTCTCCGCCGTCCCGTCTCTCTTCCATCTTTCTGCTCCCAACCTTCTCCGAAAGCGGTAAAATCCGCGCTTTCTACCCCAGATCGTCAATTCCTTCCAGGTCCAGCGCTTCCTCCTCGCCCTCTTTCTCCAATGTTTCAATTTTCATATCGTCAAACAGTTTTTCCTGACTCAGACGGATCTTACCGATCTTCATCAGCTCCAGGACCGCCAGAAATGTGACTACAATCTCCAGCTTGTCCCCCTGCCGTTCCAGCATGGCACGGAAGCTGAAGCTCCGGTGTTTTCTGGCATAATCCATCACTGATGTGATCTTCTGCTCCAGGCTCACCGGCTCACGTCTGATGGTGCCGAAACGGCTCCGGATCGGATCCACCTTATCTTCCCGCCGTTTCATCACTGCCTCGAAAATGCTCTGCAGTCTGGCCAGCGTCAGACCGTCCAGAAGCCGGTCCAGGTCCACCGGCGGCTCATATCTGGCCACTTCCCTTGGAATGGAGGGGGCGCGGTACAGGACCTTTTCCGCATCCAGTTCCCGGTCCTTCAGTTCAAATGCCATGCACTTGTACATTTTATACTCCAGAAGCCTTGCCACCAGCTCCGCCCTGGGATCTTCTTCCTCCCCTTCCTCATTCACCTCTGCAGGCAGAAGCATGCGGGATTTGATATCCAAAAGGGTGGCAGCCATCACCAGAAATTCGCTCATCACATTCAGATCTTCCCTGTCCATCCGGCTTACATAATCCAGATACTGCTCCGTGATCTCCGCGATGGGAATGTCATAAATGCTCACCTTGTTTTTCTCGATCAGATGCAGCAGCAGGTCCAGAGGTCCCTCAAACTGTTCCAGTTTATATGAAATACTCATTTCTTATCCTTTCCCGCGGCAGGCCGCCGCGGAACGTGATACAGTATAGCAAACTTTTTTCGTTCTGTAAATAATCCTTTATCAAAATATAGGTTTCTTTTTCATACGCACCACTACCACTTGTGGTTTATTGTTGAACCGGATCCGGATGGAATGGGTTCCCAGGCCGCGGCTCACGATCATTTTTCTGCCTTCCTCTTCAAATTCTCCCGCACAGCAGGGAAGGAAAAACTGGAACTGCGGAGTCATCACTCCGCCTGCCAGAGGCAGCCGGATCGTACCGCCGTGAAAGTGTCCGGCCAGAGTCAGATCTGCCCCCCATTCCCGGTACGCAGAAAAAAACAGCGGCGAATGGGCCAGCAGGATCTGGAACCGGTCCCGGTCCGCTTTCCCTGCCTGAGCCGTCACCTGCTCTGCTTCCAGCCTGGCCGGGCGGAACTTCCGGTAGTACGGTTCCTTCAGATCAATCCCTGTAATCGCCAGATCTTCATCCGTTGCCGTTGCATCCGCCAGGCAGTGCACTCCCGCTTTTTCCAGCTCTCTCCTGTACTGTTCATACCCGCTCTCGTAACGCTCCGGGTATTCTCTCATCCGGATCTCATGATTCCCGTTCCCGTAATATACGGGATAGCGGGATGCCAGATCCAGGGCAAGCCTCAGTCCCGGTCCGGTCGTACAGCTCTCCTTCGCCACTATCATGTCTCCTCCTATCAGAATCAGATCCGGGGATACCTCTTCTATGGCTGACAGCAGGTCCCTGTTGTTTTTGCCGAATTCCTGGTTATGTAAATCAGAAAGGAACACAGCTGTCCTGTCCCTTCTGATCTTTTCCGACCGGATCTCATATTCTTCCACTGAGAAATGCCGTTTCTCATACTCCGATCGGAGCAGCCCTCCTGCCGCCGCCAGAACGGCGGCTCCCATCAGTTCCATTTTCATGGTCGTTCTCCTCACTTGCCGGAATCTCCGGTTCTACTGAATATAAGGAGCCAGCTCCAGGCGGATGAAATATCCCTGCTCATGCCCGCATACCGGACATTTCGCCGGCGCATGTTTCCCTCCCGCCACATGACCGCAGTTCAGACACATCCATCCGGTCTCGATCTCCGACACAAACAGGCGGTTCTGCTCCAGCATATCTGCGAACAGCCGGAACCGGTCTCCGTGGATTTTTTCAATGGCTCCGATCATTTCAAAACTGGCCCCGATCCGGGGAAATCCTTCCTCCCTGGCGATCCGGGCAAAGTTCCGGTATACATCTTCATGTTCCTCATATTCATTGCAGGCAGCCGCCTTCAGAAGATCCAGAGAAGAGGCGGAAACATCTACCGGATAGCTTCCGTCCGCCTGCACCCTCTCTCCCGCCAGTTCCTCCAGATATCGGTAAAAAATCTCCCCGTGTTCCTTTTCCTGGCCTGCCGTAAACCGGAAAATGGCTTCAACCACTGCAAGTCCTTCCTTCTGCGCGGTCTCTGCAGCAAAGGTATATCTGTTTCTTGCCTGGCTTTCCCCCGCAAATGCCCTCATGAGGTTTGAGGCTGTCTCACTGTTTTTCAGGTTTCCCATAACATCCCTCCTGTTTCTGTTCATTCCTCTCTGTTATGGTTCCCCCGCCGGTAAAACTTATGCAGGCTGTTTTTTCAGGATGCCTCCCATTATATCACATGGAGCCGGCAGGTAAAATACCTAAAATAATTTCAGCTGACGGTCTGCCCAGCTCCTCTGTTCGGCCTCATGGATCCGGTCTCCCGGCCGGCTTCCTCCCAGCAGAAAAGGGGAAAGCGGATCGTGAAGTTTCCTGTTTTTCTCCACTGCGGCTGCGCTGGTATTGGCGTAGCAGTACCGGCAGAGATGGCCGCAGCTGTCATACGCTCCGATATCATTGCCCATAAAGCAGGAGCATTCCTTTCTCGCCGGCTTCCATTTCGGAACATTCAGATCAAATCCCAGCGCTTTTTCATAGGTCTCTACCGTCATGCATCCGCTGCAGTCTATCCCGTACTTTTCCAGGCCGTTTCCTTCTCCGCAGGCCTTTACGGTCATTCCGTATCTTCTCCCCGTCTCTGCAAATGACAGTGCAAGGCGGCGCTTCTGATCGAGCCGTACAGCCCTCCCTTCCGGAAAATTGTTCTCAACCTTCCGGTACAGATCCAGAAAACTGATCACACAGGTCCCGGTATATCCGGACAAAGCCGCCGCCAGGCGTTCAAACGCTTCCATGTGATACTCGACCGAATATCGTTCCGTTATAAATACCGGATCATATCTCCATGCAACCGAATCTGGCCCCAGAACGGACGAAAGCCGACGCAGGTATTCCGCCGCCTTTTCCTTCGGAGGCACCCGGGGCTCTATATCCCTTCCGTAAGGAGTGATCGTCACAAACCAGTACTGCCCATACGGCTTGAGAAGCTCCATATAGGGAAACATGGGGGAAGGATTTTTCGTACAGAACAGGATCAGATCCACTACATCCGGCCGGATCCGGTATCTGGTCACAGAAGACGGATCATAAGGATTCCTTACGCATACCGTTCCTTCCCTTACCCGGTTGGCAAACCAGGATGCATAAAAAGCCGGGATATCCGTACGCATGCCTGTCTGAATGATCATATGGCTTCTCCTCCTGTCTTTCTTCCATTATATCCGTTCTCTGCAGAAAAGGAAGCAGAACGGCCTTCCGGCCGAACCGCTTCCCTTTCGCTGCTTTTACTGAAGATGCTCTTTGGTATCTTCAGGAATATTCTCTGCTTCCTGGCTCCCGGCCGGCTGCTCCTGCGCCTCCGGGCTGTTTGCCTCCTCCGGAATTTCCTTGTCGGAAATGCTGTTCTCGGAAACGTCCTTCTCTGAAGGCTCCTTCTCCGGAGCAGTCTGCTCCTCCGGCTCCGGTATTCCTTTTACTTCACGGAAAATCTTCATAAATTCCTTTCCCGTGATTGTCTCTCTTTCAATCAGGAATTCCGCAATCCTGTCCATAGCTTCCCGGTTTTCCGAAAGCAGGCGCTTGGCCTCCTCATAGGCCCGTTTCAGGATCAGCATCACCTCCTGATCGACCTCCGCTTCCGTCTTGTCACTGCAGTTGAGCACCGCCCGTCCGCTCAGATACTGGTTTTCCTGAGTAGCCAGAGCCATAAGGCCGAATTTTTCCGACATTCCGTACTGGGTCACCATCGCTCTTGCAACTCTGGTAGCCTGTTCAATATCATTAGAGGCTCCTGTGGTCACTGTATCAAACACCAGTTCCTCTGCCGCACGGCCTCCCAGAAATCCCACCAGCATGGCATCGATCTCTTTCTTCGTGTTCAGATACTTTTCTTCTTCCGGAACATGCATCACATATCCCAGTGCCCCCATGGTTCTGGGAACAATGGTGATCTTCTGCACCGGCTCTGCATCCTTCTGAAGCGCAGATACCAGAGCGTGACCCACCTCATGGTAAGAAACAATCCGGCGCTCTTCCTTGCTTAAGATCCGGTCCTTTTTCTCTTTTCCCACCAGAACCACTTCCACTGCCTCGAACAGATCCTTCTGGGATACGGCTTTTCTGCCGTTTTTCACTGCCATAATGGCAGCCTCATTCATCATATTGGCCAGATCGGCTCCCACCGCTCCGGAAGTAGCCAGCGCAATCTCTTCAAAATCTACCGTATCATCCAGCAGCACATCCTTGGAATGTACCTTCAGGATATTCACTCTTCCCTTCAGATCCGGCTTATCCACGATCACCCTCCGGTCAAAACGTCCCGGTCTCAGAAGCGCCGGATCCAGAATTTCCGGTCGGTTGGTCGCTCCCAGAACCAGAAGTCCTTTGGAAGAATCAAAGCCGTCCATCTCAGAAAGCAGCTGATTCAGCGTCTGCTCTCTCTCGTCATTTCCGCCGCCGAACCGGGAATCTCTGCTCTTTCCGATGGCATCGATCTCATCGATAAAGATAATGCAGGGTGCCGACTCCTGTGCCTGTTTGAACAGATCGCGGACCCTGGATGCACCCACGCCCACGAACATTTCTACAAAGTCCGAACCGGTCAGGGAATAAAACGGAACATGGGCTTCTCCGGCCACCGCTTTGGCCAGAAGGGTTTTTCCCGTTCCGGGAGGTCCCACCAGAAGGGCTCCCTTGGGGAGCTTCGCTCCGATCTTTGTATACTTAGCCGGGTTGTGAAGGAAATCCACAATCTCTTTCAGGGATTCCTTCGCTTCATCCTCTCCTGCCACATCCTTGAACGTGACTCCCGTTTCCTTCTGTACATAGACCTTGGCGTTGGATTTTCCCACGCCCATGATCCCTCCGCCTCCCATGCGGCGCATCATCATCGTCATCAGGAATACCAGGAACCCAAACCAGAGAAGGGATCCCAGAATATCAATCATCAGACTGCTTGTCTGCTGAAGCTTCCGGATCTCAATGCCGTGATCTTCCAGACGCATGGTCAGCTGATCATCGCTTTCCATTCGTACGGTATAGTACCTCTTCAGCGGAGTATATCCGTCCACTCCCGCCTTGGGGTGGATCTCAATCTCCGAACTGCTTACGGCTACAGATTCCACCTGATCCTTTTCCACCATATCAATGAACTGGTTGTAGGTCAGCTCTTCCTGAGAACTGGACGCAATGGTGTTTTTCATGAAATACACAGTGGCAAAAGTGATCAGGGCCGCAATCAGCAGGATCGTAATGGTTTGGTTGCTCTTCGGCGTCTTGCCATTATTGTTTTGCTGGTTGTTATTCATATACGCTTTTCTCCATTCTGGACAGGATCCTCTCCTATCCCACATTATTATAATGTCACCACATCCATAAATCAATAAACAAAAGATAAAATTTTCCTCCGGCTTTTTCCCCTTATTCCTACAATGTGTCTTGTCCTCTTCCCTCCGTCGTACTATAATAAATAGTTAGGTTTTCAAACAGGGAATCAAATTTACATAAAGAAAGGGTCTTATCTATGAAAACAGCAGCTGCAGACAGCAATTCTTATCTGTTCTCAAACCGCGCACTCACTGCTCTCATCATCCCACTGATCATCGAGCAGCTTCTGAACGTGCTGGTAGGCATGGCAGATACCATTATGATCGCCCGCGTAGGGGAATCGGCCGTTTCAGGCGTTTCTCTGGTAGACAGCGTCATGCTTCTTCTGATCAATGCCTTTCAGGCACTCGCCACCGGCGGCGCCGTGGTAGCCGGACAGTATCTCGGTCAGAAAAACAGGAAGCGGGCCTGTGAAGCCGCCAACCAGCTGGTATGGTTTGTCACCCTCCTGGCCGTGGTCATTATGGTGATCATGTATCTGGGAAAGAACTTCATCCTTCACGTAGTCTTTGGTCAGATCGATGCGGACGTTATGCATCACGCCAATATCTATCTGCTCATCGTTACCGCCTCCATTCCGTTTATCGCTCTGTATAACGCCGGAGCCGCCATTTTCCGTTCCATGGGAAATTCCAAAGTATCCATGAAGGTATCGATCCTTATGAACCTGATCAACGTCTGCGGAAACGCCATCCTGATCTACGGCTTTCACAGAGGAGCAGAGGGTGTGGCCATTCCTACTCTGGTATCCAGAATGGTGGCCGGAATCCTGATCGTATTTCTTCTTCTCAATCAGGAACAGGTCCTTCATATCCAGCGTTCCTTCCGGTATCATTTCCAGCCCGGCATGGTCAAGAAAATCCTGCAGATCGGTATCCCCAACGGTCTGGAAAACAGCATGTTCCAGCTCGGCAAGATCATCGTTCTGAGCCTGGTATCCACATTCGGCACATATGCCATTGCTGCAAACGCCGTAAGCAATGTGGTTGCCAGCTTCCAGGTTCTGCCCGGCATGGCCATGAATCTGGCTGTAACCACCGTGATCTCCCAGTGCGTGGGCGCTCATGATTATGAGCAGGCATCCTATTATACCAAAAAGCTTCTGAAACTGATCTATCTTTTCATACTGGTAACCGTAGCCATCATGCTGGCCGCTTCCAATCTGATCACCTGGGCCTATAATCTGTCCGATATTACGGCGGCGGAAGCAGTAAAGATCTTTTTCATGCACGGTATCTCAGCTGTTGTCATCTGGCCTATTGCATTTTCTCTTCCTTCCACGCTCCGGGCAGCAGGCGATGTGCGTTTCTGCATGATTACCTCCATCGCTTCCATGTGGATCTGCCGGATCGTATTCAGCTATATTTTCGGCCAGTTCATGGGATTTGGGGTATTCGGCGTATGGATGGCCATGATCCTGGACTGGTGGGTGCGCGCTGCATTTTTCACATACCGTTACCGTCGGGGAACCTGGAAAACAAAAGCGCTTGTATAACCGTTCCTACAGCTGCAGAAAG
>CALWRQ010000078.1 GCA_944383965.1 uncultured Lachnospiraceae bacterium | reverse complement strand
CGGGGAGTGAGATATCCGTTCCGGAAGATCGGGCGGGTGAAGGAAAAGGAGGGGCCATGGAACGTCATACTGACCGACTGATCTATCTGGATAATGCGGCTACTACGGTGAGAAAGCCGGAAGCAGTGGGAAAAGCGGTATGGGAAGCAATCAGCGGAGGACGTATGGGAAATCCGGAACGGGGAGCCATGGGGGATGCATTGGAGGCATCCAGGACTGTGTTTCGGGCCAGACAGGCGGTAAGTGAGCTTTTCGGCGGTCCCGGACCGGAACAGGTTGCCTTTACGGCAAATTCCACAGAGGCTCTCAATATGGCCATACAGGGACTTCTGGAGCCGGGAAGCCATGTGGTTACCACAGTAATGGAGCATAATTCCGTTCTCCGTCCCCTTCACCGCATGGAGGATGAAGGAGTGAGGCTGACCGTTCTTCCTCTGCATCCTGGAAACGGGAGGCAGATCCAGGCGGATGATTTTGAACAGGCCATCCGTACGGACACGGAGATGATTGTGTGTACCCATGGTGCCAATCTCACCGGTGATATGACGGATATTGAGGCTGTCGGGAAAATATGCCGCCGGCATGGCCTGCTTTTTGTGCTGGATGCATCTCAGACAGCCGGAGTATTTCCCATTGACATGGAGAAAATGGGAATCGATGCAGTATGCTTTACAGGACATAAGAGTCTGTTCGGTCCGCAGGGAACAGGTGGGATCTGCGTGAGGAAAGGACTGAAGATCCGGCCTCTGCTGGAGGGAGGTACGGGGATCCGCACTTATGACAGGCGTCAGCCGGAGCATATGCCGGCGGTTCTGGAAGCGGGTACTCTTAACGGTCATGGAATCACCGGTCTTCTGGCTGCCCTGGAGTGGAGACGGAAGACTGGAAACGGAGCAATCAGAGAACGGGAAATGAAGCTGGCCCGGATGTTCTACGAGGGAGTAAAGGATCTTCCCGGAGTCAGGATCCTGGGCAATTTTGACAGAGAACAGAGAGTTCCTATTGTAGCTCTGAACCTGTATGATTATGATTCCGGACAGACGGCAGAAGAGCTCTATGAGCGATTCGGCATTCAGACCAGGCCGGGAGGCCACTGCGCGCCGCTGTATCATAAGGCGCTGGGAACGGAAAAGCAGGGGGCGGTGCGATTCAGCTTTTCCTATTTCAATTCGGAAGAAGAAACGGAAACCGCTATTGAGAGTGTGAAAATTCTGTCGGAGGAGGGCTGATTATGAGAATAAGGGAGTCTTCTGTTCTGTTTTCCTTCCACACCACGGCGGAAGCCATGGCCATGGACGAAAGCTGCAGAAGGGACGGTCTTCCGGGCCGGCTGATCCCGATCCCGTCTTTTGTATCTGCCGGCTGCGGTTTCGGATGGAAGGCGCCGGAGAAAGACCGGGATCTGCTGGCGTCTTATATGGAGGAAAAAGGACTGAGTTTTGAAAAAGAAGGGATTTACCTTCTGTGAGAGAGGAGAAGAGCAGATGAGCGGAGGAGAAGAACGACTTCTGAAAAGTCTGGGGCTGTGGGAAAGATGGGGAAAGACCTGTGCTCCGAAGCCGGGAGTGATTGCTCTTACAGGGGGCGGCGGAAAAACAACGATGATGGAAACGCTGGCCGGAGAAGCCGCTCAGGCCGGAAGACGGGCGCTGGCGGCTACCTCCACTCATATTGCCCTTCCGGACCGGGGAACCGTGCTCCTGTTTCTGGAAGACTGCGGGATGCTGGAACTGAGAAGAGAGGGAGAGAACAGGCGGTATCCGGTCTCTGCGCTGGAGGATCCGGCATTTCAGGGCTGCCTGTTTCAAAGCGGGGGGTCTGTACTGACGGCAGGAACGCTATGCCGGCCGGAGGGAGGGCAGGTCCGGAAGCTGACGGTCCTGCCGGAAAGGATCAGAAAGAGACTGATGCAGATGGCGGATGTGGTGTTTGTGGAGGCGGACGGAGCAAAACGCCTTCCGCTGAAGCTGCCGGCGGCTCATGAGCCTGCTCTGGAGGAAGAAACGGAAGCAGTGATCTTCTGTGCAGGCCTGTCCGCTCTGGGACGAAAGGCAGGAGAGGTGCTGTTCCGCAGGGAGCTCTTTTCACTGAGCAGCGATGAACCGGTGACGGAGGAACTGATCGGCCGGATCCTGTCTTCTGAGCTGGGAGGAAGAAAGGGAGTGGGATCTCGGGAATACCGGACAGTGCTGAATCAGTGTGATACGGAGGAACTGGAAAAGTCAGCCGGACGGATCGGCGCATTTCTGGCAGAACGGGGAATTCACGGGGCAGCAGTCTGCCGGGGAAGAGCAAAGCTGATATTTTAATATACATTCAAAAAGCAGGAAGGAAAAAATAATGACGGACAGGAGAGTATTGATCAAAGGAGCGGGAGATCTGGCCACAGGGATTGCATGCCGCCTTCATCACAGCGGATTTGCAGTAATGATGACGGAGCTGGCGCAGCCTACCGCGGTTCGCCGTACGGTGGCATTTTCCAGAGCGGTCTATGAGGGAAAGGCGGTTGTGGAAGATGTGACAGGGGTGCTCTGCAGAAATCTGGAAGAAGCAAAAGAGGCGCTGAAGCGGGACCAGATAGCCGTGCTTATAGATGAAGAATGCTGTGTGCGGGAGCAGTGGAGGCCCGGCGTATTCGTGGATGCAGTGATCGCCAAAAAGAATACGGGAACGAAAATAACAGATGCGCCCGTGGTGATCGGAGTGGGACCGGGCTTTACGGCAGGAACGGACTGCCACTGCGTGATTGAGACGAAGAGAGGACACGATCTGGGAAGGTGTATCTGGGAAGGAAGTGCGGTTCCGGATACGGGAGTACCCGGAATCATCGGAGGATACGGCCTGGAGCGCCTGGTGAGAGCGTCTGCAGACGGAATCTTCTGCCAGAAGGAGCCGATCGGCAGCCGGGTGAAGAGGGGACAGACCGTTGGATATGTGGAAATGGAGAACAGCAGAGAACCGGTAAAGGCTCAGATCGACGGGGTACTGCGGGGAATCCTGCAGGACGGAGTGACCGTCCGGAAAGGAATGAAGGCGGGAGATGTGGATCCGAGAGATGTGGAGAAGAACTGCTATACCGTATCAGATAAAGCCAGAGCCATAGGAGGCGGAGTTCTGGAAGCCATTCTGTCCATGGAAAAAAGGCACAGGAGAGAAGGAATATGAAGCCGGTGATCCTGGTCCTTCTGGCTGCCGGGCGGGGAGTGCGGTTCGGAGAGAATAAACTGCTGTATCCTGTGGACGGCGTGCCCATGTACCGGCATGCTGCTGACCTGGCTCTGGAACTGGATTCCGTGGCAGGAAAGAAAATAGTGGTTACCGGATATGAGGAAATAAGGAATGAACTGAAGGCGGACGGCTTTGATGCTGTGATGAATTCCAGACCGGAACTGGGAATTTCCCATTCCGTAAGACTGGCGGCGGAAGCGGCGGAAGGGACGGAAGGAGGAATCTGCTTTCTGGTCTGTGATCAGCCCTGGCTGACAGCTGATACAGTGCGCAGTCTTCTTGAGGGCTGGGAACAGAGCGGAAAAGGAATGGGCTGCCTCATATTCGGAGATCAGCCGGGAAATCCCGCAGTATTCGGAGAAAAATACCGGGGAGAACTGAAAAAGCTGACGGGAGACAGAGGCGGACGCCAGATCATGAATCGGTTTCCGGAAGATGTTTTTTTCTATGAAGCTCCCTGGAAAAAAGAACTGCAGGATGTGGATACCAGAGAAAGCCTGGGCGACCGGGAGCCGGACGGCAGGAGCAGCACAGGTCGGCTTTGACATTTGCAGATGTATGGCTTATAGTAATAACAATTGCTGACAGCGGAGGTAATTATGATCTTATTAGAGAGAACAAGTGTGATGAATCTGGAGAATGCCATGCGGGGCGCCAGGAATCCCATGAACAGCTGGGCCAGAATGGACAGCGGGTACGATGAAGAGGGAAATTACAGATTGGGACCGAATGATCTGGATCTGGCGAAAAGGCTGAGAAAGGCAGGGAGCGACCACAGAAAATTCATCCGGCAGATCTTTGTGTCGGTGGATATTACGGCGCCCCTGTACTGGTGGAAGGAATACGATACGTATAAAGTGGCTACGGTAGCCAATTCTACCAGCACCATGCATAAGATCCACAGCAAACCGTTTTCCATCGATGACTTCAGCCACGACCATATGACGGAGGGAACGCTGGCTTATATGGAAACGGTAGTGGAGAAGCTGGAGGAGATCCGGCAGAGATATCTGGAAACGAAGAGCAAGGAAGACTGGTATGATATGATCCAGCTGCTCCCGTCCAGCTACAACCAGATGCGCACCTGCACCTTCAATTATGAGACTTTGGTAAATATCTATTTTGCCAGACGGAATCACAAGCTGCAGGAGTGGCATACGTTCTGCGACTGGATCGCGACTCTTCCTTATGGAAAAGAACTGATTATTGCGGAGGAAACGGAATGAATCTTATCGCGGCAGTGGACAGAAACTGGGGAATCGGAAAAGGCGGGCGTCTTCTGGTCTCCATTCCTGAGGATCAGCGGCTGTTTCGGGAAGAGACCATGGGAAAAGTCGTAGTAATGGGAAGAAAGACTCTGGAGAGTCTTCCGGGCGGCAGGCCCCTCCACGGCAGAACAACCATAGTTCTGAGCAGGGATCCGGCATTTCAGGTGAAAGGGGCTGTGGTCTGCAGAAGTATGGAAGAGACTCTGGAAAAGCTGAAAGAGTATCCTTCCGAACATATTTTCATAGCAGGAGGTCAGGAAATTTACGAGGAATTTCTTCCTTATTGTGACGTGGCCCATATCACTTATATTGACTACGGCTATGAAGCGGATGTGAATTTCCCTGACCTGGACCGGTCGGAGGAGTGGCAGCTTGTCCTGACCGGAGAGGAGCAGACCTATTTTGATCTGTGCTACGAATTCCGCATGTACCGCAGGATCAGGGGTCTGAAAACCCCATCCGGAATGTCCGTTCAGCCGGCACAGATGTCCGCGGAAACAAAGAAATAGCAGTTGCCAATCTGGTTTTATGATGCTAATATAAAGAGAATGACACGGCCCGGCCTGCGCAGAGGCAGCCGGGAAGCCGGAAAACGGCTGTAAAGTGCAGAGAAGGAGAGGGAAAGCGGTATGTCGGATAAAAGAACAGTCCTGGAAAATGAGTGCCTGCTGATAGAGGCGGAGCCGCTGGGCGCGGAGCTGACCCGTATTTATGATAAAAAAAATGGGCAGGAGATGCTGTGGGAGGGAGACCCGAAGGTATGGGGCCGTCATTCTCCCATTCTTTTCCCCTTTGTGGGAAAAAGCTTTGAAAATCAGTACCGGCTGGACGGCGAAATTTATGGTATCAGTCAGCATGGCTTTGCCAGAGACATGGAATTTACACTGCTGAGAGCTGCAGAGGATGAAGTGTGGTTCGGCCTGGAGGAGACTCCGGAAACTCTGAAAAAATATCCTTTCCGCTTCCGTCTGGAGGCAGGATACCGTCTGGAGGGGAACCGGATCCATGTGATGTGGAAAGTGTCCAATCCAAATGACCGGGAGATGCCTTTTATGATCGGAGCACATCCCGCATTCCGTACTCCCGCGGGAAAGACCGTATATGATTTCACCTTTGATTTTCATCAGAAGGGAAGCCTTCATTATCAGGCTCCGGGAGAAGACGGCTACCGGGACGGCGCTCTGGATGGAGAGCTGGATGGAAAAGACGGACAGGTTCCGCTTACCAGGGGATTCTTTGACCGTGTGCTGACCTATATTTTTGACAGGGGTCAGGTGGAAAAAGTAAGCCTTCTGGCAGACGGAAAACCCTATGCAACAGTAGAATGCAAGGGATTTCCGTATATGGCTGTATGGACGGTGGAGAAAACTCATCCGTTCGTATGTCTGGAGCCATGGTACGGACGCTGTGCGGAAAAGGGCTTTTCCGGAGATCTGAGGGAAAGAGAAGGAATTCAGATTCTGCAGCCGGGCGGGGAGTTCGCTGCGGAATACGTTATCCAGGCGGATGCCGCCCGGTGACAGAGGGGAACGAAAAGAGGAAGAAAGGCAGGAGAGTAGAATGTTTCAGATCACAAGATCCGAAAAACTGGCAGATAAGATTTATCTGATGGAAGTAAAAGCTCCCAGAGTGGCACATTCCTGTGAGCCGGGAGAGTTTGTAATTGTAAAGATGGATGAAAAGGGCGAGAGGATTCCTCTTACCATCTGTGACTTTGACCGGGAAGCCGGTACGGTCACGATCGTGATCCAGACAGTGGGGGCTTCCACAGAGCGTATGGTAGAGCGGAAGGCCGGAGAGTATTTCCAGGACTTTGTGGGGCCTCTGGGAAATCCGTCCGACTTTATCAAGGAGGATATTGAGGAGCTGAAGGGAAAACGGTATCTGTTTGTGGCCGGCGGACTTGGTACGGCTCCCGTATATCCTCAGGTAAAGTGGTTCCATGATCACGGACTTGAGGCAGATGTAATCGTAGGTGCGAAAACAAAGGATCTTGTGATTCTTGAGGAAGAAATGAAGGCGGTGGCCGGAAATCTTTATATTACCACGGATGACGGTTCCTACGGCCGGAAGGGAATGGTGACGGAGGTCATCAGGGATCTGGTGGAAAAGGAAGGCAAGCATTATGACGTGTGCGTAGCCATCGGTCCGATGATCATGATGAAATTTGTCTGTCTTCTCACAAAGGAACTGAACATTCCCACAATCGTCAGCATGAACCCGATCATGGTTGACGGAACGGGAATGTGCGGAGCCTGCCGTCTGACAGTAGGAGGTCAGGTGAAGTTTGCCTGTGTGGACGGACCGGAATTTGACGGCCACCAGGTAAATTTTGACGAGGCGATGAAGCGCCAGCAGATGTATAAAACGGAAGAAGGCCGCGCCATGCTGAGACAGACGGAGGGAGATACCCACCATGGCGGCTGCGGACACTGCGGAGGTGAAGAATAATGGACGCAATGAAGAGAGTGCCTGTAAGAGAGCAGGATCCGAAGGAAAGAGCAGCAAACTTTAAGGAAGTGTGCCTGGGATATAATGAAGAAGAGGCAGTAGAAGAGGCGAAGAGATGCCTTCAGTGCAAGAATGCCCGCTGCATGCAGGGATGTCCGGTTTCCATTGATATTCCCGGATTTATTAAGCAGGTAGCCGAGAGAAATTTTGCAGAGGCGGCCAGAGTGATTGCCAGGTCCTCTGCTCTGCCGGCAATCTGCGGCCGTGTGTGCCCGCAGGAGACTCAGTGCGAGGGAGTGTGCATCCGGGGAATCAAGGGAGAGCCCGTATCCATTGGAAAGCTGGAGCGCTTTGTGGCGGACTGGTCCAGAGAGCATGGAATCGTACCGGAGAAGCCGGAAACCACCAACGGAAAGAAGGTGGCCGTGATCGGTTCCGGCCCGGCAGGTCTGACCTGTGCGGGAGATCTGGCAAAGCTGGGATACGAAGTGACCATCTTTGAGGCGCTCCATGAACCGGGCGGCGTGCTGACCTACGGGATTCCTGAGTTCCGTCTGCCCAAAGAGACCGTAGTGCGGGCGGAGATCGAGAATGTAAAAAAACTGGGAGTGACCATTGAGACGGATGTGGTGGTTGGAAAATCCGTTACCATTGACGAGCTGATGGAAGAAGAAGGATTCCAGGCGGTATTTATCGGCTCCGGAGCAGGACTTCCCAAGTTTATGGGAATTCCCGGTGAAAATGCCAATGGGGTATTCTCTGCCAATGAATATCTGACCAGAAGCAACCTGATGAAGGCGTTCCGGGATGATTATGACACGCCCATAGCAGCAGGAAAGAAGGTAGCTGTGGTCGGCGGCGGAAACGTGGCTATGGATGCTGCCAGAACCGCTCTTCGTCTGGGAGCTGATGTGCATATCGTATACCGCAGAAGCGAAGCTGAGCTTCCTGCAAGGGCGGAAGAAGTGCATCACGCCAAGGAAGAAGGAATCGTATTTGATCTTCTGACCAATCCGGTAGAGATTCTTACAGATGAAAACGGCTGGGTCAAGGGTATGGTAGTGAGAAAAATGGAACTGGGAGAACCGGATGCATCCGGAAGAAGACGTCCGGTGGAGGTACCCGGATCCGACTATACCATTGATGTGGATACGGTGATCATGTCTCTGGGAACATCTCCCAATCCGCTGATCTCCTCCACTACGGAAGGTCTGGAAGTGAACCGCTGGCGCTGCATCGTGGCAGACGAACACAATGGAAAGACTACGAAGGAAGGCGTATATGCCGGCGGCGACGCCGTGACGGGAGCCGCTACGGTAATTCTGGCAATGGAAGCCGGAAAAGCCGGAGCAAAAGGCATCCACCAGTTTCTTTCAGGAGAAGAGAAGGAGTAAACCAGCCGGAATCTGCCTGACGCAATGATCCGTTCATAATTTCAATTCCCCCGGTCCGTACGGCCGGGGGTTTCTTTGCCCTGTGCCGGCAGAGCAGCAGAATGGAACAAAAAGGAATTGAACGGTCAGAGATTCCAGTATATAATAAAAATTATGAGAAAAAATACCGATTTATTAAATGGGAATATTCTGACAGCTCTGACAGAGCTGGCAGTGCCGATCATGGCCACGTCTCTGGTGCAGATGGCTTACAATCTTACGGATATGGCCTGGATCGGCAGAGTGGGAAGCAGTGCGGTAGCGGCTGTGGGAGCAGCCGGAATGTATACCTGGCTTTCTGCCGGAGTGGTAACTCTGGCAAAGATCGGAGGCCAGGTAAAGGTGGCTCAGTCTCTGGGAGAGGGGGATAAGGAAGAGGCAGCTCATTACGGGAGTGCGGCGCTCCAGATGACGGTGTTCCTGGGAATCCTGTACGGGCTTCTCATGGCAGGTTTTACCCGTCCGCTGCTGGGATTTTTCCAGCTGTCGGATGAGACAGCCATGGCTCAGGCAGCGGATTATCTGAAGATTGCCGGGGGACTGATCCTGTTTACATTCCTGAACCAGACCTTCACCTGTCTGTTTACTGCTACGGGGAACAGCAGGCCAACTTTTTTTGCCAACTGTGTGGGCCTGGCTGCCAATATGGTGCTGGATCCGCTGCTGATTTTCGGCCTGGGGCCGATTCCTGCCATGGGGGCGGCAGGAGCTGCAGTTGCGACGGTAACGGCCCAGGCAATCGTAACGGCTGCCATGCTCTGGAATGTGAGGAGAGACCGGGTCCTGTTTGACCGGGTTCGCATATTCCAAAAGATAAGAACGGACCATATGAAAACCATTACGGCGATCGGGCTTCCGGCAGCGCTGCAGAGTTCTCTTTACTGCGGGATTTCCATGGTTCTTACCCGCTTTGTGGCATCCTGGGGAGTGACGGCGGTAGCGGTTCAGAGAGTGGGAGGCCAGATCGAATCCATTTCCTGGATGGCAGCGGAAGGATTCGGAACGGCTATCAATGCATTTGTGGCGCAGAACTATGGAGGCGGACGGTACAGCCGTGTCCGGAAAGGATATTTCTGCGCAGCCGGTCTGATGGTGGTATGGGGACTTTTTACCACCGGTCTGCTGGTATTTGGCTGCGGTCCTCTGTTCCGTCTGTTTATTACGGAACCGGAGGTGGTGCCGGCCGGAATGGATTATCTGCGGATCATCGGGTACGGGCAGCTGTTCATGTGCGTGGAGCTGATGACGGTAGGCGCGCTGTCCGGACTGGGAAAAACATTCCGCTGTTCCGTGATCAGCATTTCCCTGACATCGGCAAGAATCCCGCTGGCCATGGTTCTGGGAGCAACGCAGCTTAAGCTCAACGGAATCTGGTGGGCGCTTACCATATCCAGCGTTCTGAAAGGCTTTGTATTCTTTATAAACTATATGATGATATTGAAACGATTGCCGAGGGAGGACAGACTATGAAACAAGGGAGGACACAGGAGGAAAAATACCGGCAGATGATGGAAGTGCCTGTATCCCGGCTGATTCCGGGACTGGCGGTTCCTACGATCATCAGCATGCTGATCACATCGATCTACAATATGGCGGATACGTTTTTTGTGAGTCAGCTGGGTACCAGTGCATCAGGAGCCGTGGGAGTCATATTTTCCGCGATGGCCATTATTCAGGCACTCGGGTTCGGCTTTGGCCAGGGGGCCGGGATCAATATTTCCCAGTCTCTGGGAAATAAGGATACGGAGCGGGCCGGCGAGATGGCTGCGGCATCTTTTTTTGCCGTCATGATCCTGGGAATTCTGATCGGCGCGGCGGGAAACCTGTTTCTCAGACCCCTGGTCATGATGCTGGGAGCCACTCCTACCATTGCTCCCTATGCAGAGGCTTATGCCAGATACATTCTGATCGCTTCTCCGTTCATGATGTGTGCGTTTGTGATGAACAATATTCTGAGGGCACAGGGAAATGCGGTCTATGCCATGGTGGGAATCACAACCGGAGGCATTCTGAACATGATCCTGGACCCGGTTTTCATTTTCGGTTTTGATATGGGTACGAGCGGAGCGGCTCTTGCCACAGGACTGAGTCAGTTTATCAGCTTCTGCATTCTGCTGTGTCAGTGCAATCTGAGAAAGGACTGTATTTCCATACGTCTGTCGGATTTCAAACCGAGCTTCCGCATTTACGGAAAGATCCTGCATGCAGGACTGCCCAGCTTCTGCCGTCAGGCGATTGCCAGTGTGGCAACCATCACCCTGAACTTTGCGGCAGGTGTGTACGGGGACGCAGCAATCGCGGCCATGTCTATCGTGAACCGGTTCATGATGTTCATCAATTCTGCGGTGATCGGGTTCGGTCAGGGGTTTCAGCCTGTATGCGGCTTCAATTTTGGGGCAAAGCGGTATGACCGGGTGCTGGAGGCCTACTGGTTCTGCGTGAAAGTGGCAGTGGCAGTTCTGGCTATTCTGGCAGTGATCTGCTTTATTCCGGCAGAGTCCATCATCGCTCTGTTCCGCAGGGATGACGCTGAGGTCATTTCCATAGGAATGAAAGCGCTGCGCTGTCAGCTGATCCTGGCTCCGGCCATGGGATGGATCACCATGGTGAACATGCTGTCCCAGTCGATCGGCTACGGGTTCCGCTCCGCGATGGTGGCAGTGGCCCGGCAGGGAATCTTCCTGATCCCGGCCCTTCTGATCCTGCCCAGAATATTCGGACTGACGGGTATTCTGATTTCCCAGCCTGCGGCAGATATTCTTACCATGATCCTCAGTACGGCGGTGGTGATGCAGATTTTAAAGGAATTGAAAGTTATGAATGAAGAAAGGGAGACGGCCTAGGCAGGGCCGTCCTTTTCTTTGTGCGAAAGTGCCGCAAAACGGCAATTTTATGGGATTATTTTTATATTCAGACAGGAAAAAAGGTATGGACGAAATCGACATTTTGTGAGAAAATGAAACCAGATATGGCGTGATTGTTTTAACAATCTGCCATGTTTTGAGAATATTTCTCAATTACATATCTGAAAGGAGTTTTAAACATGATTTATTCACATGAAGTAGAGAAAATGTGCACAGTAGCACAGGGGGTCAATCATGGTGCAGCGCCTATCCCGGAGGAAGCAAAATGGGTACAGGCGAAGGAAATCAAGGACATTTCCGGACTGACTCACGGTGTGGGCTGGTGTGCTCCCCAGCAGGGCGCCTGCAAGCTGACCCTGAATGTTAAGGAAGGAATTATTCAGGAGGCACTGGTTGAGACACTGGGATGCTCTGGCATGACTCACTCCGCAGCCATGGCGGCTGAGATCCTGCCCGGAAGAACTGTTCTGGAAGCTCTGAATACGGACTTAGTATGTGATGCAATCAACACTGCTATGAGAGAATTATTCTTACAGATCGTTTACGGAAGAACTCAGAGTGCATTCTCTGAGGAAGGTCTGCCGATCGGCGCCGGTCTGGAGGACTTAGGAAAAGGCCTTCGTTCCCAGGTTGGAACCATGTACGGCACCTTAAAGAAAGGTCCTCGTTATCTGGAGATGGCTGAGGGCTATGTAACCGGTATCGCTCTGGATGCTGACGATCAGATCATCGGCTACCAGTTCGTAAACCTTGGAAAGATGACCGACAACATCAAGAACGGCATGGAGCCCAACGAGGCCTACAAGGCAGCTCAGGGTCAGTATGGCCGCGTAGCTGACGCCGTGAAGATCATCGATCCGAGAAAAGAATAATCGGTTTCGGCCTTTAGTTAGAAATTAGTTCGATCGACGTATTAAGGAGGATAATAGAATCATGGCATTATTTGAATCATATGAGAGAAGAATTGACAAAATCAATTCTGTATTAAACAGCTATGGTATCGCTTCCATTGAGGAGGCTGAGAAGATCACAAAGGATGCAGGCCTGGAAGTATATGATCAGGTGAAGAAGATTCAGCCGATCTGCTTCGAGAACGCCTGCTGGGCATATATCGTTGGCGCAGCCATCGCAATCAAGAAGGACTGCCGCAGAGCTGCTGATGCAGCTGCTGCTATCGGTGAGGGACTTCAGGCATTCTGTATCCCCGGATCCGTTGCTGACCAGAGAAAAGTTGGTCTGGGTCACGGAAACCTGGGCAAGATGCTTCTGGAAGAGCAGACTGACTGCTTCTGCTTCCTGGCAGGTCACGAGTCCTTCGCAGCTGCTGAGGGCGCAATCGGTATTGCTGAGAAGGCAAACAAGGTTCGTCAGAAACCTCTTCGCGTGATCTTAAACGGACTTGGAAAGGATGCCGCTCAGATCATCGCAAGAATCAACGGCTTCACCTATGTGGAGACTCAGTATGACTACTATACCGGCGAGCTGAAGGAAGTATTCCGCAAGGCATATTCCGACGGCCCGAGAGCAAAAGTAAACTGCTACGGCGCAAACGATGTTCGTGAGGGCGTTGCCATCATGTGGAAAGAGGGCGTAGACGTTTCCATCACCGGAAACTCCACCAACCCCACCAGATTCCAGCATCCGGTTGCAGGTACCTACAAGAAGGAGTGCGTAGAGGCTGGCAAGAAGTACTTCTCCGTAGCTTCCGGCGGCGGCACCGGCCGTACCCTTCATCCCGACAACATGGCAGCCGGCCCGGCTTCCTACGGTATGACCGATAC
>CALWRQ010000077.1 GCA_944383965.1 uncultured Lachnospiraceae bacterium | reverse complement strand
TGCTCCCACCGTGAATCGAACACGGAATTGAGTCTTAGGAGGACCCCGTTATATCCATTTAACTATGGAAGCATTTCCACGGTTTCCGCCACAGAAACCGCAACAATATTATTATAGCAGAAAAATACTATTCGTCAAGCGTTATTCCGGTCAGGCAGGAAGCTCCTGAAAATGGACATATCCCTGCATCCAGATCTGTCCCTTGAAACGGCGGCCTGCTTCCGGTTCTCCCAGAAGATCCGCTTTTGCAATTCCTACATGGAAAAGCAGATCACTGCTCTCCACAGTCAGATCATAAACCTCTTCGCCTGTCAGACTGTTGATTTTTGTATCCACCCTTTTGATCTCTCCGATCACAGAATACTGATCACATTCAATCCCGCAGGGCATAAAGCAGGTTTCCACAATAGAGTAAATGTCTTCCTTTACCATTCTCTTGGAAATCTTGGAATACAGGTCGATATCCTCAATGGTAAGGGTCTCCATCGCATCTTCATCACCGTTTTTTGCTGCTTCGATCAGACTGTTCCGGTCTTTGGCCGCTACTTTTGATAGTTCAATCTGTTTCGCAGTTTTTCTCAGAGGCAGAAGAACCTTTCCACTCATGGCCAGGCCGGTGAGATTGGCCCCGGCAATCTTGTGAAAGTCATTGTCACGCTTCATTTCCCTGTATTCCAGAAGATTATCCAGGAAAAAAATCAGAGAAATGCCGACTCTGTATTCATCAAGCAATCCGGCACAGCTTTCTTTTTCCGTGTGCCTCTGTACAGAACAATCTGCAGAAGATGACAGATCATTGCTGCGAAGGTAAGGGTAATAAAATTCTCGCCGGAATTTCCCGTCCCGATCCATTTCTCCGAATATGGCAATTCCCATTCCGGGAGCCACTTCTCCCCGGAATTCACACAGGTTTGAATCCTCTCCGGTCTGTATTCTTCTTTTCTCTGTAGGATTTTCAATAATCCCCTGCAGGAGCTTTTCCACTTCCTGGTTGTTCCTGTATCCCGAAAATCCGATGGAACGCAAAAACTTATGCATACTGTCACCTTCTTTGCTCTTATATTATCAGAAATTCTTTCTATTCCAGACAAACATGAGGCGAAGAACCACTCCGCCTCATGTGTTAAACCATATTATATACTATTTATTACAGGAATACAAGAAATATTCCTTAAAACTTTATACCAGTCCCTGGCTCATCATTGCAGCAGCTACCTTCTCAAATCCTGCAATGTTTGCGCCTGCAACATAGTTGCCCTTTACGCCGTAGCGCTCTGCTGCATCTGCTGCTTTCGCATAGATATCTACCATGATATTCTTCAGCTTGGAGTCAACCTCCTCAAAGGTCCAGCTCAGTCTCAGGCTGTTCTGGGACTGTTCCAGTCCGCTTACTGCCACGCCGCCGGCATTCGCTGCCTTTCCGGGCATAAACAGGATTCCGTTCTCTACAAAGAAATCGGTAGCTTCTCTGGTGGACGGCATGTTGGCTCCCTCTGCCACTGCAAAGCAGCCATTGGCCTTCAGTGTCTTTGCATCCTCCAGATTCAGCTCATTCTGAGTTGCACAGGGAAGAGCAATATCACAGGGAATGGTCCAGATGCCCTTTCCTTCTGTATAAACAGCTCCTGCCACCTCATCTGCATATTCTTTCACACGTCCGCGGCGAACCTCTTTGATCTCCTTCATAACATCCAGCTTGATGCCGTCTTTATCATAAACATAACCGTTGGAGTCGCTCATTGCCACTACCTTTGCACCCAGGCTCTGTGCTTTTTCCGTAGCATAAATAGCCACATTTCCGGAACCGGATACCAGCACATTCTTTCCTTCCATATCTTTTCCGTTGTGCTTGAGCATCTCCTCCAGCATATAGACAAGGCCGTAGCCGGTAGCCTCTGTACGGGCCAGAGAACCTCCAAAGGTCAGTCCCTTTCCGGTAAGAACTCCCTCGTAAAGTCCGGTCAGTCTCTTATACTGTCCAAACATATAGCCCACTTCACGTCCGCCTACGCCGATATCACCTGCAGGAACATCCGTGTTCGCTCCGATATGACGATACAGCTCAGTCATAAAACTCTGGCAGAAACGCATTACTTCTGCATCAGATTTCCCTTTCGGGTCAAAGTTGGAACCGCCTTTGCCGCCTCCCATGGGAAGTCCGGTCAGGGAATTCTTCAGAACCTGCTCAAATCCCAGGAATTTCAGTACGCTCTGGTTTACGGAAGGATGGAAACGAAGTCCGCCCTTATACGGTCCGATTGCGCTGTTAAACTGTACGCGGTAACCTTTATTCACCTGTACTTTTCCCTGATCATCCATCCACGGAACGCGGAAGCTGATAATTCTCTCCGGCTCAATAAAACGCTCCAGCAGTCCGGCGCTGCGGTATTTATCCTCATTTGCGTCGATCACCAGTTTCAGGGAATCCAGAACTTCTTTGGCCGCCTGGTGGAACTCCGGTTCACCTGGATTCTGTGTTACAACTCTCTCATACATTTCATCAACGTAAGACATAAATTTTCCTCCTCGCAAATCAGATTGGAAAAGGCCTGTGACCTTCTTCTCTTCCCAAAAGCCAACAAAAGCCGGGACGGTCTCCGTCCCGGCTCCTTTGCCTCTGTAACATGGTATTAATTTTAACAATTCATTAATCTAAAGTCAATTCTTTCCTTCTATTGTTCTTGAAAAAATACAATATCAGTTCATTTTTGCTTCCCGATAACCTAACGCCTGTTCCAGAGCTTCTTTCTCTTCATTTCCCAACAGGGTTTCTGTCTGTCCTCTGTCCACCGGCTTTATATACAGGTAACACCCCTCTCTGCTGTGTACAGAATTAATCACAAATCCGGAGTTTGTATAATCCAGAAGTGCCAATGCAAAGCTGAGCGTACCGCCCATTCCCTTAAACGCATTGTATTTCACCAGACCAAACTTCTGATAGGATGCTCTCTGATTCCGGTTCAAAGACCTTATTGCTTCCTTATTGGCTTTATCCTCGGATTTCAGATTCTTGATTTCCTCGATCTGTTCGATAATAATATCCTCCAGAGTTTCCGCATCTTTCCCTCTCATAAAATAGTCGTAATTGCGGTACAGTTTTTTCATATTTACAATACATATGATCACCGTGATCAGTAAAATCAAAGTGATTACTGCCAGTCCAATGATGATATAGGCCGGATCTACCGGCCAGCTGCTTAAAATACTGCTTTGCATCTTCTGTCCTCACTTCCACTTTCTATTACTGTCTGATCGATTCAATCAGTTCAATGATACGATCCAGCTCTGCGGGAGAATAGTATTCAATTTCAATCCTTCCCTTATTCTTATCCTTACGGTTAATAGATACCTTCGTACCCATGATCGCTTTCATTTTCTCTTCCATACTCTGATATGCCAGAGTAACTGCATCCGGTTCCTTTTCCTTCTCCTTCTCTTTTTTCGGCTTGTTCAGTACTTTGACCAGTTTTTCCACCTCACGGACGCTGAGACATTCTTTTTCTATTTTTCTGGCTACAGAAAGCTGATCCTCCGGATTCTCCAGGGCCAGCAGTGCCCTGGCATGTCCGCTGGAGATCACGCCTTCCGCTACCATAGTCTGCACCTCCCTGTGCAGCTTTAAAAGTCTCATGCTGTTCGTAATGGTTGTTCTGTTTTTGGCAACTCTTGCAGCAATTTCCTCCTGCTTAAGGTGGAATTCATCCATCAGTCTCTGATATGCCATTGCTTCTTCGATAGGATTCAGATCTTCTCGCTGAACATTTTCAATCAGTGCGATCTCCATCTTCTGCTGTCTGTCATATTCCCGGATCACCACAGGAACTTCTTTCAGTCCTGCAATCTTGGCAGCTCTCCATCTTCTTTCTCCTGCTACAATTTCATAAAAACTGCCATTTTTCTGAACAAGAAGCGGCTGGAGGATCCCATACTGTTTGATAGAATCCGCCAGCTCCTTCAACTGCTCCTCATCAAAATTTTTTCTCGGCTGAGTTTTATTCGGTTCCAGAACAGAAATTTTAAGAAACATTTCTTTCCCCATCTGTTCCTCATTCTCTTTCCGTCCGGCAGGCTTAGTTTTTTCCTCTGTCGTTTCCTTTTCTGCTTTTGTCTCCCCGATCAGAGCCCCCAGACCTTTTCCCAATCCCGTCCTTTTTGCCATTATAACTCTTCTCCTCTTTTTATCACTTCTGCTGCCAGCATTCTGTAATCTTCCGCCCCTGCAGAACGGGTATCATACAAAGTAATCGGCATTCCGTAGCTGGGTGCCTCCGCCAGCCGTACATTTCTATGAATCATTGTATTATAGATATTCTCATTCAGATTTTCCCGAACACTCTGTACCACCTCATTGGACAGATTGGTTCTGGAATCATACATGGTAAATACCACGCCTTCCATTTCTAATTTGGAATTCAATCCTTTCTTGACCAGCTGAATCGTTTTCATCATCTGATTCAGGCCTTCCAGCGCATAATATTCACACTGAAGCGGTACCAGTACCGTGTCTGCTGCCACCAGTGCATTTACTGTCAGAAGACTGAGCGACGGAGGACAATCAATGATAATAAAGTCATAGTTTTTCTTTATTCTCCTGAGAAATCCTCTCAGGATTTTTTCCTTATCCTCCATTTCCAGAAGTTCAATTTCTGCTCCTGCAAGATTTACATTAGAAGGAAGCAGATCCAGATTCGGCTGAATCTCCTTGACAATACAGTCAGACAGTTTACATTCTCCGATCAGCAGCTCATAAACCGTCTGATCCAGACTCTCCTTTTCCAGCCCGAGTCCGCTGGTTTCATTTCCCTGGGGATCAAAATCTACAGCCAGCACTTTTTGCCCTGCTTCCGCCAGGGTTGCCGACAAATTAATCGCTGTTGTGGTCTTTCCCACCCCACCTTTTTGGTTTGCAATCGCAATTATTCTTCCCATGATTGAATCCCTTTCTTTTGTTCACGAAAAAGTATACCACAAAACATTTTATTTTCCTACCCTCATTTCAAATGTTTCACGTGAAACTTTTTTCTGCTGCCGATCATTTTCTTTTCTTCCCCCATTGTAATATTAATCTACATATTTTATAATAAGTACATATTACAGATCAGGAGGTAATGTCTTGAAAACCAGAAATAAACTTCTTACACTGTTTCTGCTGGCTTCAAGCGGCGCAGCCGGCACAGCCATTTTTAATAAAGCGATAAAAATATCCGCAACTTCCCGACATCTGTCTGATATTTCAAAATCACTCTGCTATTCCTGGCGTTTAGGGAAAATTCATTATACCAAAAGTGGATCCGGTTCCCCGCTGCTTTTGATTCATGACTTCTATTTCGCTTCCAGCAGTTATGAATGGCATCGGATTCTCCATTCTCTTCAGAAACATCATACCGTATATACCATCGACCTTCTTGGGTGCGGTCGTTCTGAAAAGCCCAATTTAACTTATACCAACTATCTGTATGTACAGTTGCTCTGCGACTTTATCAGATCCGAAATCGGTCACCGTACAGATCTGATCGTTACAGGAGAATCATCTGCATTTGCCATAATGGCCTGCAGCAATGATCCTTCTCTTTTTAACCGCATCATGCTGATCAATCCAGGAAGCCTTCAGTCATTTTCTCAGGCTCCTAATAAGCACACCCGCCTGTACAAGTTTATTCTGGATACTCCTGTACTTGGCACACTGCTTTATAATATTGCCTGCAGCCGCAATCAGATTCAGCAGACTTTCGAAGAACAATACTTTTTCAATCCTTATTCCGCCCGTTCTGCCTATGTGGACCACTACTTTGAATGTGCTCATTTGGGTGAATGTCCTAAGGCCGTATACTCCAGTCTGACGTCAAATTATATTAAATGCAGCATTACCAATGCGCTGAGAAAAATTGACAACAGTATTTATATTCTTGGTGGTTCAGAAGAACCCAATATTGAAAATATTGCACTGGAATATCAGGATATTAATTCTGCAGTGGAATATTCTCTGATTCCTAAAACCAAACATCTTCCTCATCTGGAGAATCCGGATAAAGTTATGGATGTGATTGATATTTATTTTTCCTGATTAGCTATTTTATGTTTCACGTGAAACATTTCTGTATAGGGAATTCTGATCGATTTGATAAAGAACTGGTAAAAATACAGCTGACCTGTTTTTACAGGCCAGCTGTATTCATTTATTGCAGTGGTTCTTTTCCCGGTATTCCTGCTTTTCTTGGATATTTTCTGCTCAGTACCTTTTTCTTTCTGATCACTACCAGATTTCTGATATCCTGATTTGGGAGCGTAAAATCCACTATTTTTTCTATTTCACTTCCCAGTTTTCCTACTGCACCTGTTCCATTTTTCAGTTCTTCTTCCAGCTTTCCTGATTTATAAGGAATAAAGCACCCGCCTACTTTCACAAAAGGCAGGCAGTACTCTGACAAAGTAGCAAGATTTGCTACCGCCCTGGAAACACACAGATCATATGTTTCTCTGTATTTTGTATCAGATCCATAGTCCTCCGCTCTTCCATGTATGGTTTCCACACAGTCCAGGTCCAGTTCTTCCGTCACCGTATTCAAAAATTTGATTCTTTTATTCAGCGAATCCAGTAACGTAATTTTTATATTCGGATAAGCGATTTTTAACGGAATGCCAGGAAACCCGGCTCCGGTGCCCACATCTATGATATTCCAGGGATGTTTTCCCAGTTCCGGAACAGCCAGATTCAAGGACAGACTATCCACAAAATGTTTGGTCACAACCTCGCTCATCTCCGTAATTGCTGTCAGATTCATCACCTTATTCCACTCAGTAAGAAGTTCGTAATACCGGTAGAACTGCTCCATCTGTTTTTCTGAAAGAGACACTCTTCCTTTCAGCTCTCTCTCCATCTGCAGAATAAATTCTCTGTCCATATTCACCCCTCTATTTTTTCTGATATCTCAGCTGTTCCAGATATACCAGCAGCACGGAAATATCTGCCGGAGATACTCCGGAAATTCTGGAAGCCTGACCGATATTCATTGGTTTGTAAAGATTCAGCTTCTGTACTGCCTCTTTTCTCAGGCTTGGAACCTCTGAATAATCAAAATCTTCTGCCAGCTTCTTATTCTCCAGTTTCTTGAACTGTGCTACCTGCTGTTTCTGACGTTTAATGTAGCCCGCATATTTAATGTTGATATTTACCTGCTCCGCCACATCATAGGGAAGCTCCGGTCTTTCATCATCCAATTCTGCCAGCATAAAGTAATTCAGCTCCGGGCGGCGTACCAGTTCTGCCAGCGTACTGCCCGATTTCAACGGAGTACTGCTGTGACTCTCCAGAAAACTCTGCACACGCTCATTTGCTCCTACTGCCGTTTTTTCCAGCCGTTCTATTTCTTTCTCTATTTCTTTTTCCTTCCAGAGAAGGCGCTCATAAGCTCTGTCGTCTACCAGACCGATTTCATGACCGATTTTCATCAATCTCAGGTCTGCATTATCCTGGCGGAGAAGAAGCCTGTACTCTGCTCGGGATGTCATCATACGATACGGCTCGTGATTCTCTTTTGTCACCAGATCGTCAATCAGCACCCCGATATACGCCTGAGAGCGATCCAGAACAAAAGGCTCCCGTCCCAGTACTTCCATAGCTGCATTTACTCCTGCCATAAAGCCCTGAACTGCTGCCTCCTCATATCCGGAACTGCCGTTAAACTGGCCGCCGCTGAACAGTCCTTTGATCTTTTTAAACTCCAGCGTTGCATTGAGCTGTCTGGAATTGATGCAGTCATATTCTATAGCATAGGCATTTCTCACGATTTTTACGTGCTCCAGTCCGGGAACGGTCCGATACATGGCATACTGAACATCCTCAGGAAGGGAACTGGACATTCCTCCCAAGTACATTTCATTGGTATAAAGCCCTTCCGGCTCCACAAATACCTGATGGCGGTTTTTATCCGGAAATTTCACCACTTTGTCTTCTATAGACGGACAATACCTGGGACCGGTTCCCTCTATCGCTCCGGAAAACAGCGGAGAACGATCCAGATTATCCCGGATAATCCGATGCGTCTCCTCATTCGTATAGGTGAGCCAGCAGGACACCTGCTCTTTCTGCACCGATTCCGGATCGGTGGAAAAAGAAAACGGCACAATTCTCTTATCTCCGAACTGTTCTTCCATTTTTGAAAAATCAATGCTGCGTTTGTCTACCCGAGCCGGTGTTCCTGTCTTAAACCGGTACATCTCAATTCCATTGGCAATCAGAGAATCTGTAAGATGATTCGCAGCCTGAAGGCCATTGGGTCCCGTATAGGTGCTCACATCCCCGTAAATACATCTGGCTTTCAGATACGTTCCTGTCGCCAATACTGCTGCTTTACAGTGATATATGGCTCCGGAATAGGTTTTTACTCCGGTCAGACGTCCTTCTTCCACAATGATCTCTGATACCTCTGCCTGGCGGATTGTCAGGTGATCCGTATTCTCCAGTGTCCGTCTCATTTCTCTGGTATAGTCCTGTTTATCCGCCTGCGCTCTCAGTGAATGGACGGCAGGACCTTTTGATTCGTTCAGCATTTTTGACTGAATAAATGTCTTATCTATATTTTTTCCCATTTCACCGCCCAGAGCATCCAGTTCCCTTACCAGATGTCCCTTGGAGCTGCCGCCTATATTGGGGTTGCAGGGCATCAATGCAATGCTGTCCACACTGACTGTAAACATAATGGTTTCCAATCCCAGTCTGGCACAGGCCAGGGCCGCTTCACAGCCGGCATGTCCTGCTCCCACTACTGCAATATCATATTTTTCTTCCAAATTAGGCATATGCCGCATTCCTCTCCTGTTTGTTTTTAGTTTACATAATGTTTGAATTATGTAAACTCATATCAACGGTTCCCATTTTATTTTCCCATACAGAATTTACTGAATATCTCATTCACCAGATCATCTTCCACCGCTTCCCCTATAATGGTTCCCAGCTGCTCGTAGGCATTCATCAGATCAATAGAATAAAAATCTTCCGGCATTCCGCTTTCTATGCTTTCCCGCACCATATTCAGACTTTCCAGTGTTTCCTCCAGAGCTGCCTTATGGCGCACATTGGTAATATACACCTCATCATTAAAATTGATTTCTCCGTGATAAAAAAGATTCTTGATCTCTTCTTCCAGAAGATCAATTCCGGTTCCTTCCTTGGCAGATACCGGCACTACCGTTTTTCCGGAAGCCGCCTCCAGCTCCTCTGCCGTTACCTGCTGAGAAAGGTCCGTCTTATTCAATAATACCACACATTTTCTGTCCCGGATCATATTCATGATTTCTCTGTCGTTTTCATCCAGAGGGCAGGATCCGTCTACCACATAAATGATCAGATCTGCCTCCTCTGCCGACTGTTTCGCCCGGTCCACGCCGATCTTCTCTACCACATCCTCTGTTTCCCTGATTCCGGCCGTATCCACAATATTCAGACTGATTCCCTGAAGCCGGATATGTTCCTCCAGAATATCCCGGGTGGTTCCTGCAATATCCGTGACAATGGCCCGCTCCTCTCCCAGAAGCACATTCATCAGAGAGGATTTTCCCGCATTGGGTTTTCCCAGGATCACCGTCTTTACTCCCTCTGTCATGATTTTCCCATCATCAGCTGACTGGAGAAGCTTTCTGGTTTCACCGATCAGCGGTTCCAGATTTTCATTCAGTTTTTCTCCATAACCGTCCAGAGAAATGTGCTCCGGATCATCCAGAGCAGATTCTATGAATGCAATTTCATAAAGAATCTTTTCCCGCATTCCGCGGATCCTGGCCGATACCGCTCCGCTCAGCTGGCTGACGGAAGATTTCAGGGCATACTGATTCTTGGCATTGATCACATCAATGACTGCCTCCGCCTGGGAAAGGTCCAGTCTTCCGTTTAAAAACGCCCGTTTTGTAAATTCTCCCGGTTCTGCCGGTCTTGCTCCATATTTCAACACTGTTTCCAGTATTTTTTTCATCATCAGCACACCGCCGTGACAGTCGATCTCTACCGTATCCTCTGCCGTATAGCTGTGAGGTCCCTTCATGATCAGGACCAGAACTTCATCTATCTTTTCTTCCCCGTCCCATATAAATCCGTAATAAGCCCGGTGAGACTCCATCTGTTCCAGTGTACGGCCGTTTTTCTTCCGGAAAATCCGCCTGATAATGTCAAAAGCTTCTTCTCCGCTGATCCGGATGATCCCGATTCCCGAACTGCTCATAGCCGTAGCTACCGCCGCAATGGTATCTGTTTTTTTCATATTATCAATCCAATCTTCGGCTTTTCTCCAATTGTGCCTGCCGCAGGCCTGTTCTCTTCGCCGGATCCCGGCGAAGTCCATCCGGATCCCTTATATGAAAGGAAAGCCAGGCTGCCCGCGCAGCCTGGCTTCTCTTCTCTCCGAAATCTGCTCCGGATGATTTTACGATCTGTTTCTTTTACTGCTGAGAGGCAGCCGGTTCATTGTATCTTCCTCCCCTGCGGGTCCCTTCCTTCTTCAGGAAGATCACTACATGTCGGAACGGCTCTTCTCCCTCACTCTTGGTAGTTACATACTTATCATTCTGCAGAGAAGAATGAATGATCCTTCTCTCATAAGGATTCATAGGCTCCAGAGATACCGGCTTTTTCGTCCTTTTCACCTTATAAGCAATGTTCTTAGCCAGGGTCTCCAGGGTCTCTTTTCTTCTTTCCCGATAATTTTCCGTATCCAGCTTTACCCGGATATGGCCTTCATTTTCCTTGTTTTTATTTACCACAAGGCTTACCAGATACTGAAGAGAATCCAGGGTCTGCCCTCTCTTTCCGATGAGCACTCCCATATCCTGTCCTTCCATATTTACGGAAAGTTCTTTTTCCTCTTCATTATAAGAAGCGGAAATCTCCACAGTCATGCTCATGGTATCAAACAGCTGGGTGAGGAAATCCACGGCAATGTCCTCCAGGGACATTTTTTTCTTCGCCCGGATGATCACCGGCCTGGCGCCGATTCCCAGAAATCCGGTGCTGCCTTTGTCGATCACTTCATATTCCAGCTTATCGCGAGTCGTCTGCAATTCCATGGCCGCTTTGATTGTAGCTTCATCCTCAGTTTTTGCAGAAACCGTAATCATTTCCATAAAACACCCCTCCCTTATTTATTATGTTTCTCGTTGTACTTTTTCACCATATTGGCTTTTGCAGCAAGACTTCCCGGCTTGGGATCCTTGCTGTAGTACTCTGTTGATTCCTTGATCTGTTCTGCGGCCTTCGCCTTTTTGAGTTCCAGTTCTTTTTCTTTCTTTTCCTCTTCTGCCTGGATCTGCTTCAGACTGGTAGTCGCATTCTGTGAGATCTTCTGCGGCGGAAGGCCTTTCTTTGCCCGCTTTGCATTTGCCTTTTCAATATTTTTCTTTACCATTTCATCCACATCAATGTTGTTCAGATGACGGTTGATGATCCACTGCTGAAGGATCATAAATACAGACTGGGCAATCCAGTAAATACCAATACCTGCCGGGAATGTAAAGCAGAAAAATACAGACATCAGCGGCATCATCACATTCATCTGCTTCATCATGCTGGCGCCCGGAGCATCATCATTCATATTCTGATTACTGCTCATCAGCTTGGCACTGTACCACTGGGTCAGACCGGCTAAAATCGGGATCAGCCAGGCAATGTTCGGCACAAATCCCTGCCAGGGCGTGCTGGCCAGATTGATTCCCAGGAAGGAGTTCATCCGTTCAATCAGTTCAATGGAGGAACTTTCGATCACTCCGTACTGATCCTGAAGAAGGCTCCACTGCGTGGGATTTAATTTGTAAAGGAAATCCACAATTTTTGCATTGGTGGGCTCTGTGGTGAAATTGCTGATCATGGTCATGCTGACCTTGTTGGCCGTTGCAAATTCACTGAGCTGATTTGCCAGAACCTGAACATCGCCGTTCACCGTTCCCAGCAGCTTGTCCGCCACCTGGTAGAAAATATTTCCCACCGAACTTACATAAGCAGGAATATTATAGATTACCCGGTACAGAGCAAACAGAATGGGAAGCTGGATCACCAGCTGCAGGCATCCGCCTGTCATGGAAACGCCGTACTTTTCATAAACAGCCTTCGTTTCCACATTCATCTTCATCATGGATTCCTGATCATTCTTACCCTTGTATTTCTTCTGGATCGCCTGGATCTCCGGCTGCATTACCGCATTCAGCTTTGTAAACTTCTGCTGCTTGAATGTAAGCGGAAACATAAGGATCTTTACGATCAGTGTGAACAAAATAATACAAACACCGATATTCATAACGCCGAACATACTGGTAAACCGGAAAATGGCGTCCATGATATATCCGAGGATCTCAGCAAACGGTCCTAAAAATCCTCCAATTTTCGTTGCAACTAAAAAGTCCAATACCCTACCTCCTCAAACTACGGAACCGGATCATAACCGCCTTTGGCAAAGGGATGACATCTCAATATCCTCCTCACTGCCAGCCATGAGCCTTTTACAACGCCGTACTTTTCCAGTGCTTCAATGGCGTATTGAGAACACGTAGGCGTGTAAATACAGTGAACATACCGTTTCATCGGGGACAGAAAGATCTGATACCCCCGTATTAGTTTAATCATGATCTTTTTTATCATATCTGCTCACTTCGATTCTCTGAAAAAATGTTATGCAGTCCGCACAGGTGCCTGAAAGCCCCTTCGATTCCTCTGAAATTTTCATTTTTGGCCGCAGGTCTTACCACAACCACGATGTCCAACCCTGTCTTCAATACGTTCTCATTCAAACGGAAACTTTCTCTTACAAGCCTGGCCATCCGGTGGCGGACCACACTGTTTCCTACCTTTTTGCTTGCAGAAATCCCGATTCGGGAATGGGACGCCCCTGTCTCCCTCACATACATCACCAGCAGACGGTTGGCAAAGGATTTTCCCGTTCCGTAAACCAGCTGAAAATCTCCGTTTTTCTTAATGGAATGAAATCTCTTCATTGTCTTTCCGATCGTTTCAAAACATTCTGATTAACTGATATCTGATAAAAGAAAAGGCCACAATGTTACTTGCGGCCTGGTTCATTAAGCTGATAATTTTGCTCTTCCCTTTGCTCTTCTTGCAGCTAAAACTTTTCTTCCGCCTGCGCTGCTCATTCTGGCTCTGAAGCCGTGAACTTTCGCTCTCTGTCTCTTTTTCGGCTGGAAAGTCATCTTCAT
>CALWRQ010000076.1 GCA_944383965.1 uncultured Lachnospiraceae bacterium | reverse complement strand
CTGATTTCGTCCGTGGCCGCACAAAATCCGCCTGTCCTACTGCCGCCGAAAAGTGCCTGTCAACCGCTATCTGCCCGTACAGCAGATGGCGAAGCCAGCCCCTTTCCAGCGTCAGCCGGAAGCAAAGGTATAACACACTAGACTTTCCTACGGAAAATCGTGTGCCAACAGGGATGCTGCTCGCCCCTATTGGAAACCCAGAGCCAAGGGGATATTTTTCGTAGCCTGTGTATATACAAGCCTGCTCCAGTTTGTATATGTCACAATCTCCGAAAATAAAAAATCCCACAGATTTCATCCTATACGGCATGAAACCTGTGGGATTTTTTTGAAAACCACGTTGTATTTTTCAACTCATATCTTATTCTCACCGCATACAAAAAGCACCAGAGTTGAGCTGAAACTATTGCGTTACAGTTTCCATAAAGTCATCAAAAGTAATGTAGACGACTCCCAACTTTTCACAAATATTGGGCAACTGAGCAGAATGAGGCTTGTACTCCTCGGTAGTAACAACCATCGCTTGAAGTTGCTTGGCCTTTGCAGCAATATATATATCAGCAGATGGCCTATTAGCAAGAATGTTTTTGGTGTGAATACTTTCTCTCATTTTACGATCTTTGAATAGCTCTCTAATTAACAAAGTTTCGGCACTATCTGGATTTTTGAACATGTGCTTTCGCTCGCTTATCCATTTGAAGGCTTCATTATCTTTGGAGAACTGACCGGAAAGTTCATTAAAGCATTCGTCAACCGATATATACTTTCCTTCTTCAATACCTGCTTCCAGTTTGGCCCAAATATCCTCAAAAACCCTTCCTTTTTTAGGGAAATGGAACAACAGCTTGCGAATGATATTTGTGTCCAAAATATAGATCATTGCCCCACCCCCCTAAAGAAAGCCGCTTCCAATCGGGGTAAATGATCCACTTTGCTGTGTAACATTTCACTTGCACGAACACTATCAATTCGACCAGAAAAATATTGCTTAAACACATCGCCTGTATAACGTTGCCCTAAATATGAAAGCTTGGTAGAATAATAATTCCCACCGCTCTTGTTCTTGCCACCAGCTTGTTTCTGATTACGAATAGCTTCTCCATAGAAAATCTCACGTAACGCATCATAATCAGCAGGAGTGATTTTCCCCATCTTAAGCAGCGTATACATGATAGCCTCTCGGCTGACAGAATACAGCTTTGCCAGATCTTCAATAAATTCCTCTGACAGTGGTCGCTTTTTAAGTTCTAAAATGAAGTCATCTTGAGGAATCAAAAATGCGTTAGCAAACACATCACAAGAACGCTCAGACTGTTGTTGAGATGAATTCAAAGCCACATAGAAATCATCTCTAATAATTTCTGCTCCGCTAGTATCTGAAATCAGGTGGTATAGCTCATGAAAAAGTGTAAAGATCTGTCGTGCGAAAGACATTGAATTATTAACCATGATAACAGGATGCGTAGCATCATTGATACAAAGCCCAGAAACGCTATTGTCCTTAAAGGATTCCTTAAACACATAAATACCCAAGTCGTAAAACCGTTCACGATAGATTTCAAACACAATCTTCGTACTTTTTCGTGCTTTTTGGGCGCTTAAAGGAAAACTGAGCAACCGCCGAAAATAATTGCACAATTCCGTCATGTCTGTTGGGAAATCGCTCCGGTGAGAAAGAACACAGTCTTTTCTTGGATACAATTCTTTCACACTCATTTGATAAACTTTAGCCTGTTCAAACTGCACAATAATATTTTTGCTAAAACGGCTAATTACATCATTCGGCAACGTTCGCAAATCGCCCTTTATGGGAGGGATTTCCGGAGGTTCTGGAAAGAAGAAAATAGCGCTTGGCTTACGAAAGACTTCGCTGATCTTTTTCAATTTTGCATAAGTAGGAAACTCTTGACCGGATTCCCAATTAGAATAGCGTTGCAAATCAACACCAATAGCAGTAGCCGCTTCTTCCGGCTTCATATTGTAGTACTCTCTAGCCCAACGGATGATATCACCATTAACTCCAAGTAGTACCTCTGCCATCAAAAACCACCTCCTTTACGTTTTACAATTTTAACTTTCGGAATCAACTAGTTTCTGGTACATTTTCATCAATTCAGCAACACAGGCTGATTCACTGCTATATGCAGGATGCTCTTTTGTGAAACCATATGCCTGCATAACTGCTCTATCATTATCCTGATGAGCTTTGCGTAATTCTCGTGGCATAGCAACCTCATCATAGAGATCAGCAAGACTGCTATCAGGATAAAGTGAACGGGCATCTAAAATTGCCTGAGCTGTCTGCTCGATCTTCAACTTTTGTTCAGCGGTTGGAATAGGCCATGGAAACGTATTGTAAACTATTCCACCAGAATAACGGTAATCACTTTTTAGTCTGCCGCCAACCGTCCTCATCCATGCCATATGCACATTTGAGGTCATAATACCAAAATTGTATAACGTGGCATTAGGAACAATCGTTGTTGAATTGCTAGCAATTATTTCTGGGCTTAAAAAACCAATCGGTATATATCTCCTGTTTTCAGATGATGTACTGGGCACCAATAAATAACTCGTAGAAGGTTGTGAAATAAAGAAAAATAGACCTGGTGTATCTGCCTTTTCTCTTGTTGGTGCAGCGCTACTATTGAGTCGCATTTCTCTAACTGCCTCAAGACGTTTTTTCAATTCAGGACTATTTTTGATTGTCGATGGAGATACTCCTACAAGCCAGAAACAATAACGAATCTTATTGTTGATATACTCTACCGCTCCAATATATGGATGAATATAAGGTTCCAAATTAGGCTCTCTTTTAATTATTTCGTCTCTTTCTTCCGATGACAAAATAAGATTTCCGCCATCTGCCGGCTTATTTCCCAACAACATTTTGGGAACGTCACATATAGGCTTACTCCTACTCGAAACGAGAACATCTGGTGCGTTTAATAAATATGGGTTGATGTTTTCAACCAAAATCATTCTGGAATCATCTAAATATAATTTTCTCTTATTATGGTTTATATATTGGCTAAACCCGATAATTACGCAATGTACAGCCGCTTTTTCGCTTGCCTCACTATTCCACTTGAAAGTGCGATATGCGAAATCAATATGAACCCCATATCTATTAACAAGCTTATCCCAAAGAGGTGCAACTTGTTCTCCTTGTGTAATGCTGTTAGTAGATACAAACGACACCCGTATAGCAGTACCATCTATATAGGCAGCTGCTTTATGATACCATGCTCCAACATAATCAATACTATTGGATAGCTTAATTTTCCCATAAATAGAAACCGCCTGTTCCTTTTGTTGTTTTGTCATCATAGATGCTCCAACAAAGGGCGGATTTCCCATAATATATGACAGTTGATATTTATGTATAATGTCCTCCCAATTTATTTCCAAAGCATTGCCCTCAGCTATATTCGTATAAGATTTTAAGGGCAGGAAATTAAGGGACATATGCACAACGTCCTCGGTTTCTTTCATCATCTGGCTTTCAGCAATCCAAAGAGCGGTTTTTGCAACAGTAACAGCAAAATCATTGATTTCAATTCCGTAGAACTGACCGATAGAAACCTGAATGGGGTTCCAATCTGCATCACCAAAAGAAATCTGTCCATGAGATAAAATCCGCAGAGCTTCATTTTCTAACCGGCGCAGGCTGATATAGGTTTCTGTTAAAAAGTTTCCACTTCCACAAGCAGGGTCCAAGAAAGTTAGGGTAGCCAGTTTTTTTTGAAACTCTTTTAATTTTCGTTCACGAGTTTTCTCTACGGCAATCTCGCAGATTTCTTCAAACTCTTTTTTTAAGTCATCGAGGAACAGCGGATCTATCACCTTATGGATATTCTCAATAGAAGTATAGTGCATACCTCCGCTACGACGAGTTTCTGGATTCAGCGTGCTTTCAAAAACTGCACCAAAGATCGTCGGACTAATTTCTGACCAGTTAAAGTCAGAACTTGCTTTATTAAGAAGCAAACTCCGAATTTCATTCGTAAACGGCGGTATCTCAATATCTTCATTTGCAAACAGGCCGCCATTCACATAAGGGAACGCAGCCAAATTGGGGTTATCATCTTTTAAGTAGGGGTCTCGGTCCTCCGGCGCAGTATCCAGTACCTGAAATAGTTCGATTAGTGCTTTGCGCAGATGACGTGTGTCATACTCTGCCAAATAATCGTGAAACATTCCGTGATGACCGAAGATACCGGCATCTTCTGCATAAAGGCAGAATACAAGACGGACGCAAAGGATATTCAGACTTTTCAAAGCACGTTCACTATCAGGCTCTGCATACTGTTTGTGAAAAGCATCGTAAAGCAAGCCAACCATTTCGCCAGCAGCAATCGAAACTTCCATTTCCCGCTTCAAATGCTCATTTTCGCTATCTACCAAAAAGGACAGCCGGTAATATTCTGTCGGAAGATTTTCTAACAGAATTTCTTCCGGTTCACCACTTGGGCGCTCCATATCATAGACAAAAAACTTTTCAAAATTGCAGGTCACTACCCAGCGGGGATGTTGCGACAAAGGTAATTCGGTAATATAACGTTTTGCCTGCTGAAAAGGTGTCAGCAATGTACCATCTGATTGCTTAATAGGCTTTTTCAAGTCTTTGCCTAACGCCTTTTGTTCAATTAGTACCTTCGTGGATGGAATTGTCCCATCTATGAAACTGGTGTGATCAAGATGCACTTGCTCCTCAAATGTGATAAATTGTTCTGGATGTTCCACACCATAGACATCACGAAGCAGAGAGAGCCAGAATGGTTGACTTTCTCCTTTTTCGTAACCTTTATCTTTCCAATATGCAGCAAATTGTCTTGCTGCTTCTTTCTGTTGTGTATCGTTCATTTTATACCTCCGCCCAGCATTTCCAAGAATCAGATCATCCTAAAGAACTTCAGTGCCTCTGTAATCGCCGCTTCCTTTTCCGGCGGGCATTTCGGCTGTCTGGAACTTTCGGATTTTGGTTTGTTGTAGTTTTCCCGCTCGATAATGCCATACTTCTGTTTGACCTGGGCGATATAGAGGTGGCTGACTTTCAGGCCAGTATGCTCCAGTACATACGCCTTGATTTCCTCATAGGTAGCCTTGCTTTCCGCCGATGTCAAATCCAGTTCGTCCAGATTCAACTCCACCTCGATATGCTGTTTGGTATTGAGTTTGGACAAAAGTACTACCGTCTCCACATTCGCCGTTCCCGGGAACATGTCCACGCAGCATACCCGCTCCACCCGGTAACCCCGTTCCTGAAGGGTGATCAGGTCCCGCTGCAGGCTGGTGGGCTTGCAGGATACGTAGACCATCCGCTCCACTCCGAAATCAATGATCTGATTCAGGGCCTTGGGATGAACACCGTCTCTGGGAGGATCCAGAACAATCAGGTCCGGCTTGTCCGTCAGACCTCCCACCACCTTCAGCACATCTCCGGCGATAAATTCACAGTTGGACAGGCCGTTCTGAGCCGCGTTCTCTCTGGCGGCCTCCACCGCCTCTTCCACGATCTCCACGCCTACCACCTTCTCTGCCACAGGGGCCAGGATCTGGGCGATGGTGCCGGTACCGCTGTAAAGGTCAAAGACCACCTTTCCCTCCGTATCCCCTATGTAGCTGCGCACGGTGTCATAAAGCACCTCCGCTCCCAGAGAGTTGGTCTGGAAAAAGGAAAAAGGTGTGATCCGGAACCGAAGGCCAAGAAGCTCCTCATAAAAGAAGTCCTGACCGAACAGAATCTCCGTTCCGTCATCCTGGACCACGTCCGCCAGGCTGTCATTTCTGATATGAAGAAGGCCGGAAACCGTTCCTTCCAGTTCCAGGCCGAGGATCCGGTTTTTCCATTCCTCCAGAATGGCCGTCTCCTCCCCGGGCAGGCATTCCGTCTGGCCGGTGGTCACCAGAGCCGCCAGAATCTCTCCCGTCTTCACCGCACGGCGCACCAGCAGATGGCGCAGATAGCCTTCATGCTGCAGCTTTCTGTAAAAGGGCACATTCAGCCCGGCAAAATACGTTCTGGTAGCCGTAAGGAGCTTCCGGAAATCTTCATGCACGATCCGGCAGTGGTCTGCGTTTACCACGTCATAAAAACTCCCTCTTTTATGCATTCCCAGACAGAGTGGTCCGCCCTTTTCTGCGTCTCCGAAGGAAAATTCCATTTTATTCCGGTAGGCGCCGGAAATGGGACTGGCCTTGATCCCTTCAAACGGATAGTCCTCGCATACGGCATCCAGCAGCTCCCGTACCTGTTTTTCCTTGATCTCCAGCTGCTTTTCATAGGGAATGGTCTGGTACAGACAGCCTCCGCACAGCCCGAAATGCGGGCAGGGATCCTCCGCCGTTTCCAGAGGCGACGACTCCAGCACTTCCAGAAGCCTGCCTTCACTCTTTCCCTTTCTTTTCTTGGAAACTGCCGCCAGAATCTTCTGACCGGGCAGTGCGTTTTTGACCACTACCTTCTCCTCTTCCGCATACAGGATTCCCTTGTTGGGGAACTCGATTTTTTCTATTATCCCGCTGATTCTGTCACCCTTCTTCACCGCTTTTCATCCTTTCTCTGTTCATCTGTTTTCCCAGGCAGAAGCCGTTTCCGCCGATGCAAAAAAAGAGGGCGCCGCAGCATATGCCAGCGCAGCACCCTTTATCATCACACGATCTCCGGAACGGAATTACTTCTCGTCCTTTGCTTCTTCCTTCTCTTCGTCCTCATCGTCGAAGAAATCATCATCGAAGTCATCGTCAAAATCGTCTTCAAAATCCTCCAGGTAATCCGGCGTAAAGAAACGGTATACTCCGTAAGCGATGGCAGCCACTGCCGCTACTGCTCCGATAATTGCCAGGATCCAGAGAATACAGGTTTTTTTCTTTTCTTCCTCTTCTTTTCTGTGCAGAAATTCATTTAATCTGGTCGTATTCATAATCTCTTCCACCCGATTCATTGCGTCCTTTCCCATTGTGTCGAATCTGCTCATCGTGTCCTTTCCGAATAAGTCAAACTTCCCCACAAGCTCCACTTCCTTTCTGATCCCCCTCCGGCAGTGCCGGTCATCTGGGCCTCTTTTTCATACTGAATCCGAAAACCTCTTATTAAGTGTCACCATTATAGCATATTTTCAAATCGTTTACTATCTATTTTACTTAATTTTTTTATAATTATGAGTAAATAAAGAAATTTCAGATTTTCTTTAATTTTGCAAAGGATGCAAACATTCTCTTCTGTCCGGCCTTGTCAAATTCCACCGTGACCTCGTAATCCTTTCCGCCGTCCTTGATCTCCTTTACCGTTCCTTCCCCGAATTTGATATGACTCACCCGATCGCCTTCGCCGTATTCCAGACGGTCTGCCTTTGTCACGGAAAACGCCTTGCCGAATCCCGGTGCGGTTCCGGATGAAAAGGATGCGGTTCTGGACGCATAGGCGTTTCCCCCTTTTCCAAAGGAGCTGACTCCAGCCGGTCTGGCCGGGCGGTTCCAGGGCAGATCCGGATCATGAAACGCGGCAGAAGACCGATTGGGAGAAGTCGGAGTCAGGCGGGAAGACTCCAGCAGACCGTCCGGAATCTCCTCTACAAACCGGCTTACCTTGCTCCATCTGGTCTCGCCCTTGATCATCCGCTGTCTGGCCGCCGTCAGGGTCAGCCTTTTCCTGGCCCTGGTAATTCCCACATAGCAGAGGCGGCGTTCCTCTTCCACTCCATCCGGATCATCCGAAGCAATGGCCATCATACTGGGAAACAGGCCGTCTTCCATGCCGCAGAGCCATACATTGTCAAATTCCAGTCCTTTGGCGCTGTGAAGGGTCATAAGGGTCACCCGGTCTTCTGAATCTTCCATCCGGTCCACATCCGCCACCAGGGCTACTTCTTCCAGAAATTCTCCCAGGCTGGGCTCATCGCTGCTGTTCTCATAGCTTGCCGCCTTGTTGATCAGCTCTTCGATGTTTTCCAGGCGGGTTTCTCCTTCCACATCTCCCTCCGCTTCCAGCTCCGCCTGATAGCCGCTTCGGGTCAGCACATCCTCGATCAGTTCCTTCAGACTGCACTGCCCGCTTCTTTCCTTTTCCCGGAAATCCTCAATTAAATCCACAAACTTCTGAATTTTTTCCGCAGTTTTCCCCAGGGATGGGATGGCTTTTGCACGGGCCAGCGCATCGTACATGGAGTAGCCGTTGGCAGAAGCGAAAATCTCCGCCTTGGAAATAGACGCTGCCCCGATTCCCCGCTTGGGAACATTGATGATCCGCAGTACCGCCAGATCGTCTCTGCCGTTGGCAATGGTCTTTAAGTAGGCCAGAATATCCTTGATCTCCTTTCTCTGATAGAAGTTCACTCCTCCTACCAGGCGGTAAGGAATGTTGTACAGCAGGCATTTTTCCTCAAACAGCCGGGACTGGGCATTGGTACGGTACAGCACGGCGCAGTCCCTGTAGCTGCAGCCGCTGTCCCGGATCTCCTTCACCACCGCGTCCGCCTCCTCGTAAGCCTGATCGAACTGACGGAACCGGACCTTATCGCCTTCCCCGTTCTCTGTCCAGAGCTTCTTTTCCTTTCTCCCCTGGTTGTTGCGGATCACATCGTTGGCTGCATCCAGGATGTGACCGGTGGAGCGGTAATTCTGCTCCAGCTTGATCACCTTCGCTCCGGGAAAAGCCTCTTCAAAATCCAGAATATTCCGGATATCCGCTCCCCGGAATTTATAGATGGACTGATCGTCGTCTCCTACCACACAGAGATTCTTATATTTTCCCGCCAGCAGGCTCACCAGCTGAAACTGGGCATAGTTGGTGTCCTGATACTCGTCCACCATGATGTAGCGGAACCGCTCCTGGTAATAATCCCGTACCTCGGGAAACCGGGAGAGCAGCTCCACGGTTTTTACGATCAGATCATCAAAGTCCAGAGCATTGTTCTTTTTCAGCTGATCCTGATATTCCCGGTAAATCCTGGCCTCCTGCCGGGCACGGTAATCCGCTCCTGCCTGCTTCTCCATCTCATCAGGGGTGAGCAGCTTATCCTTTGCGGAGGAAATCTTTGCCAGAACCGCCCGTTCCCGGTACTGCTTCGGATCCATCTCCAGGGTTTTCAGTACCTGCTTCATCAGAGTCTTCTGATCATCCCCATCGTAGATCGTAAAATTGGTGTCATACCCCAGATAGGTGATATGACGGCGCAGAATCCTGACGCAGGAGGAATGAAAGGTGCTCACCCACACCGCTTCCGCTCCGTGCTCCACCAGACGGTCCACCCGCTCTCTCATCTCTCCCGCTGCCTTGTTGGTAAAGGTAATGGCCATGATATTCCAGGGAGACACACCTTTCTCTCCGATCAGATAGGCTACCCGATGGGTAAGCACTCTGGTCTTTCCCGAACCGGCTCCCGCCAAAACCAACAGCGGCCCTTCCGTGGAAAGGACCGCTTCTCTCTGCATAGGATTTAAAGATTCATAAATACTCATATATATTCAACCTGCTTTCTTCCGTTTCCGATACCTATCTATCATACTGGATTTTCCTTCTCTTTGCAACCGGAAGAGAGCAGCCCGCCGCCCGGGTCAGGCAGCCTTCTGATCCTGGAACCTCCTGCAGATCCTGACTACCACTCCGCTCAGTGCCCACAGGGCAATGGCGTTGGGGATTACCATAAGACCATTGAAGAAGTCCGACAGAGACCATACCAGATCCACCTTCTGTGTGGAACCCACCACTACGAAAGCCACCACAAGCAGCGAATAGATCTTTCCGGCCTTTTCCCCGAACAGATATTTCATGTTGATCTGACCGAAGAAATGCCATCCCAAAATAGTGGAAAAGGCAAAGAACAGCAGGCAGACAGCCACGAAAATATCTCCGTATCCCGGGAAGCTGGTGGAAAATGCAGCCTGTGTAAGAGCCGTACCTGTTTTTCCGGACTCCAGGGCGCCCGTGGTCAGAATGGAGAATACGGTCAGATTCAGGATGATAAACGTATCCACGAAAACACTGATCATAGCTGCCAGTCCCTGCTCATGAGGGTTCTTCGCTTTCGCCCTGGCATGTGCGTGAGGTGTGGAACCCATGCCTGCCTCATTGGAGAACAGCCCCCTGGCCACACCGAAGCGGATGGCTTCCCGTACAGTAATGCCGACTGCTGCTCCTCCCAGAGCCTGCGGGTCAAACGCCCCTACAAGAATCATTTTCAGCGCTGCCGGAATCTGGGTAATGTGAAGACCGATCAGGATCAGACTTCCTATGATATAAATTCCTGCCATAAACGGAACGATCTTTTCCACTACTGCTGCCAGCCGGTTCACTCCGCCCAGGAAAATGAACGCACACACCACTGCCAGAACCAGGCCGATGTAAATCGGCTTCACCTGGACCCCTCTGGAGGTAAATACTTCCGTAAATGCTGCGCCGATGGAATTGGACTGCACCATATTTCCCATAAAGCCCAGGGCCAGAATAATAAATACGGCGAAACAGCCTGCCAGGATCTTTCCGAATTTTCCCTTGAATGCCGCACGGATATAGTACACCGGACCTCCCGTCACCTCTCCGTGCTCCACGGTCTTATACTCCTGAGCCAGAGTTGCCTCCGCATAGATGGTGGACATACCGAAAAAAGCACTCATCCACATCCAGAAGATTGCTCCCGGACCTCCGCTGATCAGCGCGGTGGCCGCTCCGGTCAGATTTCCTGTTCCCACCTGAGCGGCAATAGCCGTAGCCACCGACTGGAAAGGAGTCATCTCACCGGCTTCGCCTTTTTCTCCCTTCATGCACATATGACCAAACACCAGCCTGCACCCTTCTCCGAATTTCCGCACCTGGATGAACCGGAGACGGATGGTGAAATAGATCCCTGTCCCGCACAGCAGGATAATCAGGATCACATTCCACAGAAAATTACTGGCCTGACTTACTAACTCACTTACTGCTTCCATACTCATTCTTCCTCCTGAATCTGTGAATTGTCCGCATAAAATGCACAATAGTTCTTCCATAACGTACATTTTAAGCATCAAAAAAAGCTGATACCTTCATATCAGCTCTCTGAGAAAGTTATACTGCCCTGTCCTTTTGCCTGAGAGATCAGCAGGTTCTTTTCTCTTCCTGCCTTACACCTTCGGCGCTCACACGGAGACTCTCCAGAGAGATCGCTTTCCCCTTTTCAGGGAAGCAACTGTTATATACCATAGCACAGCCGCTCCCTGTTGGCAAGTATTTTTTGCAGTACTTCCCTTTTCTCTGTCACAGCCACTGATCCAGTCCGTACACTCTGGCCGCATTGCCTGCAAACACCGGCTCCCAGTATTTTTCCGGAATCACTCTCTTTGTAAATTCGATATAGTCCTCCAGATTGGCCAGAGGCCAGTCTGTTCCGAACAGGAAGCGGCTGTAATCTCCCATATACCGGAGCCAGGTAATCAGATACTCCCCGTATCCCCTCTGTTCCCGGAAAAATTCGTCCACGATGATCCGTCCTTCCAGAAGGCCGGAAAGATCCGCTGTCACATTTTCATTCTTGCGGACTACACAGGCCGCATCCGGCAGCCAGGGATTCCCGAAATGGCACATGACGAACCGTACCCGGGGGTGGGTCACCGCTGCCTCGTCCATGGTAAGAGGATGACTGTATTTCAGGATCGCTCCTGTTCCCGCCGTCTCTCCCATATGAACAGCAACCGGCTTTCCATAAGCGGCAGCCAGTTCATAAGCCGGCTCATAGATAGGATCCGTAATGTAAAACGGATGATATCCGGGATACAGTTTGATTCCCACACAGCGGTCTCTCTGAAGATGCTGTTCCACCAGATCCCAGGTTTTCTTCCCGATCCGTCCTCCGTTTTCTTTCAGGCAAAAGCTGTCCAGGCCGATGCAGTACCGCAGCCGGTCCGGATATCTGTCGTGATCCTCCAGGGTCAGCCCCCGGTTTCCCATGACCACTCCTCCCGCAATACCCAGCCGGTCATATTCCGCCAGAAGATGTTCTTCCGTATTCTCATGGCCGGCGGCCTTTGCAATCTCTTCAAAATATCCCGGTTCTCCCGGGCAGAAGTGCAGATGTGCGTCTATGATCTTCATATCTCCCGTCTCCTTTCTCCGCAGACAGAAAAGGGACTCCTCACAGGAGTCCCTTTTGCAGCCGTTTATCAGCCGGCAGTCTTGATGACCTTTACCGGGCACTTTGCTGCGCACTTTCCGCAGTTGGTGCACTTCTCATAATCAATCACTGCCACATTGTTTTCCATGTGGATCGCATCAAACTCACACTGCTTGGTACAGAGCGTACAGCCGATACATCCCACGTCGCATTTTGCTTTTACATCCTTGCCCTTATCATGGGAAGCACACTGAACCAGATGCTGAGCCTCGTAGGGCACCAGCTCGATCAGTCCCTTGGGGCAGGCAGCCACACAGGCACCGCAGGCTACGCATTTTTCTTTGTCCACTACGGCAATGCCGTCCACCACTTCAATCGCACCGAACTGGCATGCCTTTACGCAGGAGCCAAAGCCCATGCAGCCGTAGGAGCAGGCCTTGGGACCGCTTCCCGGAGCTACCATTGCCTTGCGGCAGTCATCAATACCGGAATACTGGTACTGACTCTTTGCCTTGTCACAGGTTCCCTTGCACTTTACAAAAGCAACCTTCTTTACGCTTGCCCCGGCATCGACTCCCATGATGGAAGCGATCTTCGCGGCTACAGGAGCGCCGCCTACCGGACAGGCATTTACGGGAGCCTCTCCTGCAGCGATTGCCTTTGCCAGAGCATCACAGCCTGCGAATCCGCAGCCGCCGCAGTTATTTCCCGGCAGTTCCTCACGGACCGCCATTTCCTTTTCGTCTACTTCAACCTTAAATGCTTCACCGAAGATTCCCAGACCGAAACCGACTACGATTCCCACTGCGGCAACAACGGCGGCAGCAATAACGATTGCCATAATATTCATTTTCGTCTCCTCCCCTTACAGTAATCCGGAAAATCCGAAAAATGCGATTGCCATCAGTCCTGCGGTCACCAGCACAATGGGAGATCCCTGGAAGCTCTTCGGGATATCATTTCCCTCGATATGCTCACGGATTCCGGCCAGCAGCACGATAGCGATCGTATAACCGATAGCCGTTCCGATACCGTTTACTACGCTCTGAAGAAATGTGTATTCATATTTTACATTGTTCAGCGCAACACCCAGCACGGCGCAGTTGGTGGTGATCAGCGGAAGATATACACCCAGAGCATTGTACAGGGATACCATACATTTTTTCAGGAACATCTCCACGATCTGCACCAGAGCAGCGATCACCAGGATAAATACAATCGTCTTCAGCCAGTCCAGTCCCAGCGGGAACAGCACAAATTCATAGATCAGGCTGGCTACGATAGAAGCAATGGTAATAACGAAGACAACTGCTCCGCCCATTCCGGCAGAAGTGCTGACCTTCTTGGATACGCCGACGAAGGAACAGATTCCAAGGAACTGGCTCAG
>CALWRQ010000075.1 GCA_944383965.1 uncultured Lachnospiraceae bacterium | reverse complement strand
AAATTCGCGAATTTGTTTTTATTTTAAAAGAAAAGGAGATTCTATGCCGAAAGTTGCTTATTCGGAAGAAGAGAGAAAGCAGATAAAAGAGGCGCTGATTGCCGCAGGACTGGAGCTGATGGCCGGCCAGGGCGTACAGCATACCACCGTAGAACAGATCTATAAAAAAGTGGGGATTTCACGAACCTTTTTTTATTCTTTTTTTTCAGGAAAAGAGGAGCTGGTGGTGGAAAGCCTGTATCTGCAGCAGCCCAGAATCCTGGCTTATGTCAGAAGACTGATGGAGGATCCGTCCCTGAGCTGGCGGGAGGCGGTGGAAAAATTCCTGTTTGACTGCTGCTATGGAGAAAAAAATGGAATTGCCGTTCTGTCTGCAGAGGATCAGCAGCTGCTTTTTAAACGCCTGCCGGAAGAAGGTTACAGAAAATTCCGCCGGAAACAGGCACAGCTTTTCGAAGAAATTCTGACATGCTTCGGAATAAGAGCGGACAGAAAGACGGTAGCTCTGTTCATTAATCTGTGTCTGGCGGTGATGGTCATAAGGAAATCCATTCCGGAGACTCTGCCGCTGTTTGTGCCGGAAGCGGTTGATGAAACAGCTGCTTTTCAGATTCGGGCGATTGCAGATTATCTGGAAAAACAGAGACCGTCAGAATAATGAAACAAAAATCAATCAAGGAGGAAAAAAGATGGGTTTTTTCAGCAAGCTGTTCAAAGGACCGGAGCCCGATATGGAAAAGAGCGAGGCCAATGCAAGAAAAATGAGACAGCTGTTTGATCAGGCGGTGGAACATGGGGAGGATTACAGGCTGATTTACGGCTATACAGAGGACGTATCCTGGTTTAACTATGGATTTGTTCACGGCAGCAAGACGAAGATCGGCAGCCTGATCATCGGGTGGAATGAAAAGGAGGAAACCATTGCTGCAGTTCCTACGGTTCCGGACCTTTCCGGACGGGGAGAGCCGGTTTTTTACCGCCGTTCACAGATTCTGAAGGCGTACCGGAACAAATATCCCACTGACGCGTTTATTATTTATCCGGACAGAAAAAGCTATATCGGAATCAACGCCTATGACTGGCTGGATGACGAAAAACTGTATGTTTATGTATTTCAGGAAAAAGAACTGGCGGACTTTACCGATTTCTTCATGAATCGTTTTGCCAAAAAGAGCTGAGATTCCGGACAGCTTCATGACCATACATTCCTTTTTCCGTCCGGCAGCACGGTTTTGACAAGATGCATGATTTTAGGTAGAATAAAGACAGCTGAACAGATATGGAAATGATCGGATCAGGAGGAACTGGAAATGCCGGAGGGAAATGACAGAAGAAACAGACGGGAACCGGTCCGGGGCAGAAGCAGAAAACGGCCGGTTTCCAGGAAAAGAAGGACGAGAAGAGGGATTTTGTTTTTGATGGCGGCGCTTCTGACGCTTGTGTGCGCTGCAGTCCTGTGCGCGGTTCTGTGGACGGGATGTCCGTCCCGGGAGGAAGAGACGTCCCCGGGGATGTTCATTCAGGAGGAGACCTTTCCGGATGATCCTGCGGGAAGCGGACTGTCCTGCGGAGAGAGAAAAAAATCTATTTCTGCATGAAAGAATCAGAAGGAAGAAATCGGAAAAATCAATGTTGATTTCTGAAATATTCTTTAGTATAGTATGTAATAGATTATCGTGAAGCAGGAAGGCGGGAGGAGTATCAGCCATGATTAGAATTGCAGTTGATGCCATGGGCGGGGACTACGCTCCGGGCGAAATCATCAAAGGCGCTGTCCAGGCGGCGGAAAAAAGAGATGATATCCAGATCATTCTGATTGGTCAGGAAAAGGCGGTGAAGCAGGAACTGAAACAGTATTCCTGCAGGGAAGGTCAGATCCTGGTCCAGAATGCGGAGGAAGTGATCGCTACGGAGGAGCCCCCGGTAAATGCCATCCGCAAGAAAAAGGATTCTTCTCTGGTGGTGGGCATGAATATGGTGAAGAGGGGAGAGGCGGATGCCATTGTATCCGCAGGAAGCTCAGGAGCCATTCTGGTAGGCGGTCAGGTGATCGTAGGCAGGATCAAGGGCGTAGAACGTCCTCCTCTGGCGCCGCTCATTCCCACGGAAAAGGGAGTGTCCCTGCTGATTGACTGCGGAGCCAACGTAGATGCCAGACCGTCCCATCTGGTTCAGTTCGCAAGGATGGGATCCATTTATATGGAGCATGTGGTAGGAGTGAAAAATCCGCGGGTAGCCATTGTAAACATCGGGGCAGAGGAGGAAAAGGGAAATGCTCTGGTAAAGGAAACCTTTCCTCTGCTGAAGGCGTGCGGGGACATTAACTTTATCGGAAGCATTGAGGCCAGAGAGATTCCTCACGGCGGTGCCGATGTGGTGGTATGCGAGGCTTTTGTGGGGAATGTGATTCTCAAGCTTTATGAAGGATTGGGATCCACCCTGCTTTCAAAAGTGAAGGCGGGCATGATGACCAGCCTTCGCAGCAAAATCGGCGCCCTGCTGGTCAAACCGGCCCTGAAGGAGACACTGAAGGATTTCGATGCCAGCAAATACGGCGGGGCTCCTCTGCTGGGTCTGAACGGACTGGTAGTCAAGACACACGGTAATTCCAAGGCGACGGAAGTGTGCAATTCCATCATCCAGTGCGTGACTTTTAAGGAACAGGGTATCAACGAGAAGATCAGAGAAAGTCTGAGCACAGAAAAAACAGAGTAAGGAAAGGAATGAGGTCATGGAATTTGAAAAATTGCAGTCGATTATTGGAGAGGTATTGAATATTGAGCCGGATGAGATCACCATGGAGTCCACTTTTGTGGATGACCTGGGTGCGGATTCTCTGGATGTGTTCCAGATCATCATGGGAATTGAAGAGGAATTTGACATTGAGATCCCCAGTGAGGAGGCGGAAAAGATCGTATCCGTGGGCGATGCGGTAGAGCAGATTAAAAATGCGCTGAACTAAAGAATAAGGCGTTGAGATAAAAGCCCTAGGGACTAGGGCTTTTTCTTTCTTGTAAAAACGTCTGTGGGAGGAGAAAAAATGAATCGGAAATTAGAAAAACTGGAGCAGGTGATCGGGTACCGCTTTCAAGACAGAAATCTTCTGGCTCATGCCATGACTCACAGTTCCTATGCAAATGAAAAGCATTGGGAAAAATCCAGAAATAATGAAAGACTGGAGTTTTTGGGGGATGCGGTTCTGGAACTGGTTTCCAGTGACTTCCTGTTTCACAAAAACTGCAGGATGCCGGAAGGAGAGATGACCAGAACGAGAGCCAGCATGGTCTGCGAGCAGGCACTGGCTTACTGTGCGGGGGAAATCCATCTGGGAGAGTATCTGCTTCTGGGACGGGGAGAAGAGGCGACGGGAGGCCGGGCGAGAAGCTCCGTGGTTTCAGACGCGATGGAGGCGCTGATCGGCTCTATTTATTTGGACGGTGGTTTTGCTAGTGCAAAAGAGTTTATCCATAAATTTATTCTTAATGATCTGGAGAACAAACAGCTCTTTTATGATAGCAAGACTATTCTGCAGGAAATGGTGCAGGGTATGGGAAAGGAAGCCCTCACTTACGAGCTGCTTGGAGAGGAAGGACCGGAGCACAACCGGGTCTATGAGACCTGCGCCAAGATCGGCAGCCGGGAGATCGGCCGGGGACAGGGGCGTTCCAAAAAGGCGGCAGAGCAGATGGCTGCCTATAAGGGAATACTCAGACTGAAGGAAGAAAGGGCTCAGAAGCAGGAAGAGCAGGAAAATGTATGTATTTAAAAAGTATAGAGATCCACGGCTTCAAGTCATTTGCCAATAAGATCGTATTCCAGTTTCACAATGGAATCACCGGTATTGTGGGACCGAACGGAAGCGGAAAGAGCAATGTGGCTGACGCGGTTCGCTGGGTTCTGGGAGAGCAGAAGGTGAAGCAGCTGCGGGGAGCCAGCATGCAGGACGTGATCTTTGCAGGCACGGAAATGAGAAAGCCCCAGGGCTTTGCTTCCGTAGCCATTACCCTGGACAACAGCGATCACAAGCTTCCGGTCGATTATGACGAGGTGACCATTACCAGACGGATCTACCGCTCAGGAGAAAGCGAATATCTGATGAACGGCAGTGTGTGCCGCCTGAAGGATATCAATGAACTGTTCTATGATACCGGTATCGGAAAAGAGGGATACTCCATCATCGGTCAGGGACAGATTGACAAAATCTTAAGCGGAAAGCCGGAAGAGCGGAGAGAGCTGTTTGACGAGGCGGCCGGCATTGTGAAATTCAAACGGCGCAAGGTGGTAGCCCAGAAAAAGCTGGAGGATGAAAAGCAAAATCTGGTCCGGGTGACGGATATTCTTACAGAACTGGAAAAGCAGGTAGGACCGCTGGCCAAGCAGTCGGAGACTGCAAAGGAATATCTGCGGCTGAAAGAGGAACTGAAACGATGCGACGCCAATGCGTTTCTGCTGGAGACGGAGGAGATCCGTGTTCAGAAAAAGGAGCTGGAGGAGAAGGAAAGGATTGTTTCCGATCATCTGGAGGAGACGAAAGCAGCTTCCGAGAATCTGAAAAAGGAATATGACAGCCTGACCGCATCCATTGCGGAGCTGGATCAGGAACTGACGGGAAAGAGAGAAGAGCATACGGGAGCAGGAATGCTCAAGGGCAATCTGGAAGGTCAGATCGGCGTTCTGAAGGAACAGATCAACACGGAAAAAATGAATGCGGAGCATATCGCGTCCCGCATGGCGGCCATTGACGGAGAGCTTCAGGAAAAAAGCGGCCAGATGGCAGGCTATGAGAAAGAACGGGATGAGGTGGATGCGGAGGCAGAGGCCTGCCTGAAGAGGCAGACCGAGGCGGAAGATGCTCTGCGCCGTACAGAGGAAGCAGCCATGCTTCTGGACCGCCGTATAGAAGAAGGAAAGACCCTCATTATTGCCAATCTGAATGAAAAGGCTTCTCTGGCTGCCAGAAAGCAGAGATATGCCACCATGCTGGAACAGGCCCAGGTACGCCGCTCCGAGGTAGCCCAGAGGCTTCTGAAGTTTAAAAGTGATGAGTCGGTTCAGGATGAGCAGCTGAAGGTGGAACGCCGGAAACTGGACGGGGTGGAGCAGGAGCTGGCATCTCTGAAGGAGCAGGAGAACGGAGCGGAAGGGCGGATGGACGAGCTGGAACAGGAGGTCCGCCGTCTGAATAAAAACCTGAATGACACCCAGCAGCAGTACCATACCAGTCATACCAAGCTGGATTCTCTCCGGAATCTGGCAGAACGATACGAAGGCTACGGCGGCAGCATCCGCAGGGTCATGGAAGTGCGGGATCGGATAAAAGGGATTCACGGCGTTGTGGCCGATATTATCTCTACGGAGAAGAGGTATGAAGTGGCGGTCGAGACGGCTCTGGGAGGAAGCATTCAGAACATTGTCACCGATTCGGAGCAGACAGCCAAGCAGCTGATTGAATATCTGAAGAAAAATAAATTCGGCCGGGCTACTTTTCTGCCTCTTACCAGCGTCAGCGGCCGGGGAGGCTTTTCCCAGGAAGCGGCTTTAAAAGAGCCGGGAATCATCGGCCTTGCCAACCGGCTGGTGCAGGTGGCGCCTCAGTATGAAGGTCTGGCTGATTATCTGCTGGGCCGTGTGGTGGTGGCGGAAAACATTGACTGCGCAATCGCAGTGGCGAGAAAGTACCGCTATTCTCTGCGGATCGTTACTCTGGAGGGAGAACTGTTGAGCGCAGGCGGCTCCATGACCGGAGGAGCATTTAAAAATACCAGCAACCTGCTGGGCCGGCGTCGGGAGATCGAGGAGCTGGAAGAGGCCTGCCGAAAGGCCCTGCTGCGGGTGGACGATATCCAGCGGGAACTGGCACTGAACGAAGGCCTTCTCACAGAGGAAAAGGAGAATCTGGAGAGGATCAAAGCCCGTAAGCAGGAGGAAATCCTGCGCCGGAATACACTGCAGATCGGGATTTCCGGACTGGAAGAGAAAAAAGCAGAGATTGCGGAATCGTCCACGGACATGGTCCGGGAAAACCGTGATCTGGAGGAACAGCTGAAGGAGCTGAACAGAAACCAGGCAGATCTGAGCCGGGAAGAATCCCTGCTGGAGGAGAAAAACCGGGCGGCAGAGAAGGAAATCGAAGAGCTGGGAAAACAGCTGGAGCGGGAAAAGGAAGCAGGTGTGCAGCGGCGGGAAGAGCTGGCAGGAGCACAGCTGGCGACCTCCGGACTTCACCAGAAGCATCAGTTTGTACTGGAAAATATCCGCCGTGTCCGCGAGGAAATGAAGCGGCTGGATGAAGAAAAATCTTCTCTGGGCAGCGGAGCAGGGGACAGCACCCAGATTATCCGTGAGAAGGAAGAAGAAATTGCCCATCTGCAGGAACTCATTGAGAATGCGGAAAAGACGGCAGCCCGTCTGGCCGGGGAACTGGAAGCGGCGCTTCACACCAGAGAGGAGCGGACGGCCAGACAGGGAGAATTTTTCGAAAAGAGGGAGCAGATCTCCGGAGAAATCTCCCGACTGGACAAGGAAATGTTCCGTCTCCAGAGTCAGCAGGAAAAGCTGACAGAGCGGATGGACAGCTATGTGGACTACATGTGGAACGAATACGAGCTCACCTATTCCAGAGCAGAGGAGCTGCGGGACGATTCCCTGACTGGGCTGACAGAGCTGAAGAAACGTACGGAAGAACTGAAAGGCTCCATACGGGCTCTGGGCAATGTAAACGTCAATGCCATTGAAGACTATAAGGAAATTTCGGAACGCTATGAATTCATGAAGGGTCAGCATGAGGACCTGATCAAGGCGGAGACGGTCCTTCTGGATATCATTCAGGAGCTTGACACGGGCATGAGAAAACAGTTTGAGGAAAAGTTCCGGGAGATCCGGAGTGAATTTGATAAGGTGTTCAAGGAAATGTTCGGAGGAGGAAGCGGAAAGCTGGAGCTTCTGGAAGAAGAGGATATTCTGGAGGCCGGTATTCAGATCATTGCCCAGCCGCCGGGAAAGAAGCTGCAGAACATGATGCAGCTTTCCGGAGGGGAGAAGGCTCTGACAGCCATTGCCCTTCTGTTTGCCATTCAGAACCTGAAGCCGTCACCGTTCTGTCTGCTGGATGAGATCGAGGCGGCGCTGGACGATTCCAACGTGGATCGCTTTGCCAATTATCTGCACAAGCTTACGAAATATACACAGTTTATTGTAATCACCCACCGAAGAGGAACCATGATGGCGGCAGACCGGCTCTACGGCATTACCATGCAGGAGAAGGGCGTGTCTACTCTGGTAAGTGTGAATCTGATCGAAGACGATCTGGATAAATAAGGAGACGTAAGGAGGAAAAAGGGTATGGAGGAGCAGAAAAAAGGATTTTTCGGGAGACTGGTGGAGGGCCTGACCAAGACCAGAAATAATATTGTGTCAGGGATTGACTCGATATTCAGCGGGTTTTCCGCCATTGACGACGACTTTTACGAAGAAATCGAGGAAACTCTGATCATGGGGGATCTGGGAATTCAGACGACCACATCCATTATTGAAAATCTTCGCCAGACCGTGAAAGAGCAGCATATCAAGGAGCCTGCGGAATGCAAGCAGATCCTGATCGACACCATCAAGAAGCAGATGGATCTGGGAGAGAACGCCTATGAATTTGAAAACAGAAAATCCGTGGTGCTGGTAATCGGCGTCAACGGAGTGGGAAAGACTACTTCTGTAGGAAAGCTGGCAGGACAGCTCAAAGACAGTGGTCGCAAGGTGCTTCTGGGAGCGGCAGACACCTTCCGCGCCGGGGCCATCGAACAGCTGACCGAATGGGCCAACCGTGCCGGAGTGGACATCATTGCCCAGCAGGAAGGTTCTGACCCGGCGGCGGTAGTATACGATGCAGTGTCGGCTGCCAAATCCAGGAATGCGGATGTACTGATCTGCGATACGGCAGGGCGCCTTCACAACAAGAAAAATCTGATGGAGGAGCTTAAAAAAATCAACCGCATCATTGACAAGGAATATCCGGAGGCTTATCGGGAAAACCTGGTGGTGCTGGACGGCACTACAGGACAGAATGCTCTGGCACAGGCCAGACAGTTCATGGAGGCAGCGGATGTGACGGGAATCATTCTGACAAAGCTGGATGGTACTGCCAAAGGAGGAATTGCGGTGGCTATTCAGTCTGAACTGGGAATTCCTGTGAAATATATCGGAATCGGGGAAAAGATCGACGATCTTCAGAAATTCAATGCGGAAGAATTCGTCAACGCTCTGTTCGACGTGAAGCAGGCCTGATCAGGTAGGGAACGGAGGTAGAAAAAGGTGTACCGGCTGGATGATAAAACCCCTCTGGGGAAAAATCTGCATTACTTTGTGAAATGGACCTGCATATCCTGCATAATCGGGATTGCCGTGGGGCTTGTGGGAGCGGTGTTCGGCAGGGCGATCACATGGGTGACCGCATTCTGGAATGCAAATCTGTGGACCCTTTATCTGACTCCTGCAGCCGGTCTGATCATTGTATGGCTGTACCGGACCTTCCATGAGGAAGGAAACCGGGGAACCAACCTGGTGCTGGAGGCCATCTCCTCCAATGAGGAGGTCTCACTGGCCACTGCGCCGCTGATCTTTGCAGGAACACTGCTTACCCATTTTGTGTCCGGCTCCGCCGGACGGGAGGGAGCCGCTCTGCAGCTGGGAGGGAGCCTGGGAAATCAGTTCGGAAAATGGCTCCGGCTGGATGAAAAGGATAAAAAGATCGCCGTGATGTGCGGCATGAGCGCCTGCTTTGCCGCGCTTTTTGGCACGCCCATGGCGGCCGGAATTTTTTCCCTTGAGGTAGTGAGTATCGGCGTTCTTTACTATGCGGCGCTGGTGCCCTGCGTGTTTTCTGCGTTTATCGGTGCAGCAATTTCGGAACAGCTGGGAAATGCTCCGGAACGGTTCCTGCTGGGTGAGGTTCCCGCCTTCGGACTGAGGGAGGCGGTGTTTACGGTGCTTTTCGGTGTCTGCTGCGCGCTGGTAAGCATTCTGTTCTGCATTATGCTCCATCAGTCGGAGAAGCTGTACCGCCGGTATTTCAAGAGCAGCTACGTGCGGATTCTGGCAGGCAGCGTGCTGTTTATAGGGCTGACTCTTCTGTCGGGAAGCCGGGAATACAATGGCAGCGGTATCCAGTTGGTAGCCGGGATCATGGAGGGAGAGCGGATCGGATATGCTGATTTCTTTATAAAAATGATCTTTACGGCAGTAGTTTTGGGAGCGGGGTTCAAAGGAGGAGAGATCGTTCCCACTCTGTGCGTGGGAGCGGCTTTCGGGGCTGCCGCCGCCGGAATCACCGGAATGGACCAGGAACTTTTGGCCGCCTGCGGTATGGCGGCTCTGTTTGTGGGAGTGACCAACTGCCCCATAGCATCCGTGATTCTGGCTTTTGAAATGTTTGGTTACGGGGCCATGCCCTATTTTGCCATTATCGTAGCGGTGAGCTTTACTCTGTCCGGCTATCACGGACTGTACAAGAGCCAGAAATTTATTTATTCCAAACTGAAGGCGGAATATATCAATATCCGTTCCCATGAGTAGGGAACAGAAAAAGGAGGAGAGGACAGCCACATGAAGATCATCATTTCTCCTGCAAAAAAAATGGAGAGGGAGACGGACCTGATGGAACCGTCAGGACTTCCGGTATTTACGGACCGGGCAGAGCGGCTCCGCCGTCTGCTGCAGGCCATGGACCGCCAGGAGCTGCAGCAGCTGTACCGGGCTAATGACCGGATCACGGAGGAGAACTTTTTCAGGCTTCGGGATATGGATCTTCGAAAGAATCTTACTCCTGCTCTGCTTGCCTACGTGGGGATTCAGTATCAGTCCATGGCGCCCCGGGTGTTTACAGACAGTCAGTGGACGTACGTGCGGGATCACCTGTACATATTAAGCGGCTTTTACGGGATTCTGCGGGCTATGGACGGAGTGGTTCCCTATCGCCTGGAGATGCAGGCGGCTCTGGCAGCGGATGGAAAAAAGGATCTGTACGATTACTGGGGCAGCTCGATCTACGAGGAACTGACGGCAGATGAGGAACAGCCGGTGATCATAAATCTGGCATCAAAGGAATACAGCCGGACAGTGGAACCTTATCTCCGCCCGGGGGACCGGTTTCTGACCTGTGTGTTCGGTGAACTGGCGGAAGACGGGAAGGGCCGACTGAAAGTCCGGGTAAAAGCCACGCAGGCCAAGATGGCCAGAGGGAGCATGGTGCGCTTTCTGGCAGAGAGACAGGCGGAACAGCCGGAGATCATGAAAGATTTCCGGGAAGATGGATTCTGCTTCTGTGAGGAACGGTCCGATGACAGGGAGTACGTATTTCTGAAACAGATGCCGGAAAAAGTTCTGTGCGGGGATTGACAATCTCAGAAAACAGAGCTATGATACACCTAAATTCATATTTCGCGATGAAGAGGAAGAGTAGTCAGACAGGATTCTTCAGAGAGCTGCCGGCCGGTGAAAGGCAGCGGTGAATGTCAGATGAAAATCACCTCGGAGCTTTCGGGCTGAACAGAAAGTAGGTCCGGACGGAAAACAGCCGTTATCCTGTTGCCCATTGTCGGATGGGAGCGAGGGGCCGTGCAAAACGGCAAGAAGAGTGGTACCGCAGAGGTTTAGCCTTTGTCTCTTGGAGATCAGGAGACAAAGGCTTTTTTGATTTTCGGAAAACCTCCAATTTCCGAAAATTGCCTTGGAGGCTGCGCAGGCCGATCCGATTCGCTTCTCAGAAGTTCATGGACGCTGCTGCGGAAATGAAGAAACAACAAAAAGGAGAATGTGTTATGGAAGTATTGAAAAAGATCACAGGTTTTGTCAGCCGGAATATGGCAGTCATCGTAATTGCAGTGGCAGCGCTTGCCCTGTTTGCACCTTCATCGGTCAGCTTTCTGAAAACGAGCTACGTCAATCCTCTGCTGGGAATCGTAATGTTCGGTATGGGACTGACCTTAAAGCCCGGGGACTTCAAAGTGGTGTTCAGCCGTCCGAAGGATGTGGTGATCGGCTGTATCGCCCAGTTTACGGTCATGCCCCTGCTGGCCTTCGGTCTTACCAGAGTGTTCGGTCTGTCTCCGGAGCTGTCTATCGGTGTGATCCTGGTGGGCACCTGTCCGGGAGGAACTTCTTCTAATGTCATGACTTATCTCTCCAAAGGAGACGTCCCGCTGTCGGTGGGAATGACAGCTGTTTCCACCGTACTCGCCCCCTTCCTTACGCCGCTTCTTACCTACGTTTATGCGGGAGCAAGGGTGGATGTGGATATGATGAGCATGTTTGTTTCCATCGTTCAGGTGGTGATCGTTCCGATCGCGGCCGGCTTTGTCATCAACCATTTCTTCCACCGCTTTACAGAAGCGGCGGTGGAAGTCCTTCCTCTGGTATCTACCACAGCCATTGTGGCGATTGTGGCGGCAGTGGTTTCTGCAAACTCCGCAAAACTGATGACCTCCGGACTTCTGATCGTGGCTGTTGTGGTTCTCCACAATCTGCTGGGATATGCTCTGGGATACGGAATCGGAAAGGCGCTGAAACTGGATGTGAGCAAATGCCGTGCAATCTCCATTGAGGTAGGGATGCAGAATTCCGGACTGGCCACTTCTCTTGCGGCTACCCACTTTGCACAGTATCCCCTGGCGACCATTCCGGGAGCTGTGTTCAGCGTCTGGCATAATGTTTCCGGAGCGGTACTGGCCAACTTCTACGCCAGAAGCGCAGGAAAGGAACCGGAAAAAATGTCTGTGAAGAGAGCAGCGGCAAGAGTCTGAAATCGAACAGAAGTTTGTAAAGAAAAAATGCTTGACACCTTCTCGTTTATCGTGTATGATAAGTCAGGTGATTGAAATGGAAAAAATCGTCCAGCAGACATTGCTCTATGATTTCTACGGAGAGCTTCTCACAGAACACCAGAAGAGCATTTATGAGGATGCGGTATTCAACGACCTGTCTCTGAGCGAGATTGCCAGAGAAGAAGGAATCAGCCGTCAGGGGGTTCATGATCTGATCAGGCGATGTGACCGGATCCTGGAAGGATATGAAGAGAAGCTGGGACTGATCGACAAGTTTCAGAGGACAAAGGAGAAGGTGGAAACCATCCACCGGCTCACAAGAGAGTTTTCGGAGACGGGAGATCGGGAGCTGATCGAACAGATCGGACAGATTTCCACGGAGATTCTGGAGCTGGGCTGACGGCTCCATGGGAGGATTGCATGGCTTTTGAAAGCTTAACAGACAAACTGCAGAACGTATTCAAAAACCTGCGGGGCAAAGGACGCCTGTCCGAGGCCGATGTAAAGGCAGCCCTGAAAGAAGTGAAGATGGCCCTTTTGGAGGCAGACGTCAGCTTCAAGGTTGTAAAACAGTTCATCAATTCTGTACAGGAGCGGGCGGTGGGCCAGGATGTGCTCAACAGTCTGACTCCCGCGCAGATGGTCATAAAAATTGTAAATGAAGAGCTGGTGAAGCTCATGGGTTCTGAGACGACAGAAATCGCTCTCAGGCCGGCCAATGAGATTACGGTCATCATGATGGCCGGACTTCAGGGTGCCGGTAAGACCACCACCACGGCCAAGATTGCCGGCAAACTGAAGGCGAAAGGCAGAAAACCGCTGCTGGCCGCCTGTGATGTTTACCGTCCTGCGGCTATTGACCAGCTGAAGATCAACGGTGAGAAGCAGGGAGTTCCTGTTTTCTCCATGGGAAATCAGCACAGTCCGGTGGATATTGCCAAAGCGGCGGTGGAACATGCCAGAGCCAACGGAAACAACGTGGTGATTCTGGATACGGCTGGCCGGCTCCACATTGATGAAGGGATGATGGAGGAGCTGCAGGCGATCAAGAAAGCCGTTACCGTAGACCAGACCATTCTGGTGGTAGACGCCATGACGGGACAGGATGCAGTGAATGTGGCCGGTTCCTTCAATGAAAAAGTAGGTATCGACGGTGTGATCCTGACAAAGATGGACGGAGATACGAGAGGCGGAGCTGCCCTTTCTGTCCGTCAGGTAACAGGACGGCCGATTCTCTATGTAGGTATGGGAGAAAAGCTCTCCGACCTGGAGCAGTTTTATCCGGACCGGATGGCATCCAGGATTCTTGGTATGGGGGACATCCTTTCTCTGATTGAAAAGGCAGAGATGGAGATGGACCAGGACAAGGCCAGGGAGCTGGGACAGAAGCTGAAAAAAGCAGAATTTGACTATAATGACTTTTTGGATCAGATGCGCCAGATCAAAAAAATGGGCGGAATGAGCAGCATTCTCGGAATGATGCCCGGAATGTCCCAGATCAAGGATGTGGACATCGACGAGAAGGCGATGGACCGTGTGGAAGCGATCATTCTTTCCATGACGGCCAAGGAACGAGCCAATCCGTCTCTTCTGAATCTTTCCAGAAAGCAGCGGATCGCCAAGGGAGCAGGTGTTCCACGCACCGAGGCGAACCACATTCTGAGCCAGTTTGAGATGATGCAGAAGATGATGAAGCAGCTTCCGGGCATGATGGGCGGCGGGAGAGGGAAAAGGCGCGGCGGGCTGGGCGGC
>CALWRQ010000074.1 GCA_944383965.1 uncultured Lachnospiraceae bacterium | reverse complement strand
TATACTAAATTGATACTTTATGTACTGGCAAGGAGTATTTATGCTGAATGAAGATAAGATTGAACTGATGACCGGCATAGCCATGTTTGAAAAGAAGGAAGGAAAACAGGCTGCTGCGGCGGGAAGGGAGTTTAAAAGCGATTTTGTGGGGCGCCATATGCTCCATGCTTTTTTTCGTTTCACCATAGCTTATCTGCTGCTTCTTTCTGTATGGATCATAGGTTCCATGGAGCGCTTTCTCTCTGCGGTTTCTCTGGAGGAGTTCATAGGCGTGGGAGCAGCGGCAGGAGTGTGGTATGCTGCAGGGCTGGCGATCTACCTCCTTATCACAAGGAACGTATACGCCAGACGATATGACGAGGCATCCAGAGCTGTCCGCGTCTATCTGGCAAAGCTGAGACGTCTGAAAAAACGGTATGAATTCCAGAACAGAAAGAGGGAACTGGCAAAGGAGGGCAGACACCATGATGGCACTTCTCGTATTTAGGGAACGGCTGCGTGTACTTTACGGAAAATATGCAGCATATATTGATACCGCTGTCCGGTTCGGACTGTGCTTATCGGCACTTCTGGTGATCAATAAAAACGTAGGATTTATGACCCGGATCAGTGGACTCTGGCCTGCTCTGGCAGCGGCTGTCCTCTGTGCATTTCTGCCGTACGGACTGAGCGCCGTGATCGTCGGCTGCTTTATGCTGGCTCATATCAGTGTGGTTTCTCTGGAAATTTCCGTGCTGATGGCGGCGGTGATGGCGATCATTATCCTGCTGTATTATGGATTCCGTCCGGGAGACAGCTGGCTGCTCCTGGTGACCCCCCTGGCATTTTTCTTCAACATTCCGTATGCGGTTCCTTTGCTGGCAGGACTGTCCTGCAGCCTGACCAGTGTGATTCCCGCCTGCAGCGGAGCGGTGCTTTATTATATGATGCTTTATGTAAAACAGAATGCAGGAGCACTGACCGGAGGAGCAGCCGCAGGAATTGCGGAGAAATACAGCAGCATTTTCGGCAGCGTGGTGTCTGATGAGATGATGATCACCATGATTCTTGCGTTTGCTGTGGGCATTCTGACGGTCTATCTGATCAGAAACCGTTCCATCGACTTTGCCTGGTATATTGCAGCGGCAGCAGGCCTGGTGGTGCAGACGGTCATTGTGTTTGTGGGAGGATTTGCTTTCAATATTCCGTTTTCACTGGTGCAGTTTCTGGTGGGACTGGTATTCAGCGCAGCAATCGTTATGGCGTATATTTTCTTTGTGTTTGCTGTGGATTATACCAGAACAGAATATCTGCAGTATGAGGATGATGATTATTACTATTATGTAAAGGCGGTCCCGAAAATCGCAGTTTCGGCGCCTGATGTGAAGGTGCAGAAGATCAATGCAAGAAACAGCAAAAAGCACATCAGGCAGTATGATAAATAAAAGAATCAGAAGAAAGAGAAGGGGAGGTGGCGGAGAGTATGGCGAACATCGTGGAAACGCTGTATTCCTGGCTGTCATTTGTGAGGCATATCAGTCTGAGAAATCTGCTGGAAATCGTCATCATCACATTTTTGGTATATGAGTTCCTGGTCTGGATCAAGAATACCAGGGCCTGGAATTTGCTGAAAGGCATTGTGGTGATCCTGGGATTTACCGTATTTGCCTATATGCTCCGGCTGGATACCATATTCTGGATTGCGAGCAAGCTGGCGATCGTGGCAACTACGGCTCTGGTGATCATTTTTCAGCCCGAGCTGAGGAAGGCACTGGAAGAACTGGGAAGTCAGAACCTGATCTCAGGGCTCCTGTCCTTTGATGCAGGAAAGGAAAATCAGACATTTTCTGAGAGGTCTGTAAATGAGATCGCAAAGGCTACGTTCGAGATGGCAAAGGTCAAAACAGGAGCGCTCATGGTGATCGAGCGGGAGGTTTCCCTGAATGAGATCAGACGTACGGGCATTGAGATTGACGGACTGATCAGCAGCCAGCTTCTGATCAATATTTTCGAACATAATACACCGCTTCACGACGGAGCGGTAGTACTCAGCGGAAACAAGGTTCTGGCAGCAACCTGCTATCTCCCCCTGTCGGACAATATGGATATCAGCAAGGATCTGGGTACCAGACACCGGGCGGCAGTGGGAATCAGTGAGGTCACAGACAGTCTGACGGTAGTGGTTTCGGAGGAAACGGGACGGGTTTCCGTAGCGGAAAACGGCGGACTGAGGAGAGTATCGGACATAGAGGAACTGAAGAAGATCCTGTCCAGGCTGACAGAGAGACAGGAGAACGGAGGAAAAAGATTTAAAATCTGGAAGGGAAGGATCAGAAATGAAAAAAAAGTTGCTAAATAATTTCAGCCTGAAGCTGCTTTCCTTCCTGCTGGCGTTTTTCCTATGGCTGTTGGTGGTGAATATGTCCAATCCCCTGATCGAGAACAGCAAGGAAGTGGAGCTGGAAGTACTGAACGGGGATATTCTGGAAAGTGCAGGACTGACCTATGAAATTGTGGGAAAATCCACAGTGACGGTGAAATATACGGTGGCAACTCTGGATGCCTATAAAATTCAGGATACCGATTTCCGCGCCTATATCGATCTGGCAGACCTCTATGATGTGACCGGGGCAGTTCCGGTAAATCTGGAGGTTGTGGGAAATCAGAGCATGATTTCCTCCGCCCAGGTAAAACCGGAAGTGGTGCATGTGAACACAGAGGAACTGCAGAGGAAGCGGTTTGATCTGAGCATTGTCACGGAAGGAGAGCCGGAAGAAGGGTACGCTCTCGGAACGGTTACTCTGGATCCGGAGTACCTTTATATCAACGGTCCGGTCTCTCAGGTGGGACAGATCAGCTCCGTAGGAGTGGAGATCCAGGTAAACGGCGCCAATGCGAATATCAATGGAACGGCGGAGCCTGTATTCTATGATGCCAACGGAAACCGTCTGAGTGTGAGCAGTCAGATCACATACGATGTGGAGGAAATCGGCTATGAGGTAGAGATCCTGAAGGTAAAGACTCTGCCGCTGGATTTCCAGGTGACAGGTACCGTGGCAGACGGGTACCGCTACGCGGGCCTGACCAGTGATGTTCAGAGCATTTCCGTGGTAGGACTGAAATCCACGCTGTCCAATCTGAATACGATCACTGTGTCGGATCCCCAGCTGAGTGTGCAGGGGGCAACGCAGAGCCGGACAGCAGTCATTGATCTGACGGAGTTTATTCCGGAAAATGTATCGATCGTAGGGGGACAGACGGAGGCTACCGTAGTCATGGATGTGGAGCGTCTGAGTACCCGGGTATTCACTCTCAATCTTGAGGATATAAAGCAGACAGGTGCATCGTCAAGATATACCTACAGCTTTGCTCCCGATGAGGTGGAAGTGACAGTAGAAGGGCTGAAGGACGATCTGGACGCTATGGCGGAGGAGGATCTGAATGCGCAGCTGGATCTTTCCGGTCTGACTTCGGGAACTGCCCAGGGAGTTCTGAAATTTGAGGTTGACGACGGTCTGACGGTGGAAAATTATACGCAGTTTCAGGTGACTGTATCTCAGGAGTCCCAGACGGAAGAGGAAACAGTTCCGGATGGGAGCAGTTACGAGCAGGAGGAATCCGGAGAGGATTCCGGTCAGGTTTCATCAAATACAGATAACGAATAGGTGAGGAAAATATATGGTAAGTGCAAAAGTAAAGATAAAAAATCCTACCGGCCTTCATCTGCGGCCGGCAGGGATGCTCTGCAAGGAATCCCTGCAGTTTCAGTCATCCATTCAGTTCCGATATAAAAACAGTCTGGCTAATGCCAAAAGTGTGCTGAGCGTACTTGGTGCCTGTGTCAAATGCGGAGAGGAAATCGAGTTCATCTGCGACGGGAAGGATGAGGAAGCGGCTCTGGCTGCAGTGGTAAAGCTGGTGGAAGATGGATTGGGAGAGTAAGGTATGCTGGTATATGTGATCTGCTATCTGGCGGCATTTCTGGCAGACCGGGCAGGCCTGCACTGGCCTGCCTGCCTTTTTTTGGCGGCAGCTGCCTGCTGGCTCTATATCCGGGATTACAGAAAGACAGGAAACCTGGTGCATCTGCGGGGGCTGTTTTCTCTTTTCTGGGTCGGCGGTCAGGGAATCGCCTGCCTGAAGCTGAGCAGGCTGCAGGTAACCTGGAGCCGGATGACATGGCTGTGTTTTTTTCTGGCTCTGGCCGGATTTTATCTGACATTTGAGATCCTTCAGAAAAGGGAGGAAAAGGCGGAAAGAGGCAGAAGAACAGGAAGCAGAAGACCGGTACAGCCTCTGGGAGGAATTTCCGGAGCCGGTCTGTTCGGAAGTCTTACAGGGATAACGGCAGTGTCGCTGGCAGCGTTCTGCTTTGAAGCTCTGAAATTGGGCTATATTCCTCTTCTGGTCAGGGGAGTGCCCCATGCCTATTCCTATTTTCATGTAACGGGGGTTCATTATTTTACGGTGTCCTGTGTGCTTGCCCCTGCGCTGGGAGTGCTCTTCTTTCTCACGGACCGGGGCCGGTCAGACCGAAGAAAAAGGCTGGCTGCCGGAGCTGCTGTGGTTGTTTCCCTGCTGATTCCCGTGCTCTGCGTTTCCAGATTTCAGCTGATATTTGCGGTGGTACTGGCTGTATTTGCCTATATCCTGTGGGAAGGAAGCTTTCCTCTTCCGTGGGCGGCCGGCATTGCTGCAGCTCTGGGAGCGGTTTACGTAGTACTGACCATTGCCCGGAGTCATGACGTCGCTTATCTGAACGGGATATTCGAGATGAAGAACGGCAGCATGCCGATCTTTATTACTCAGCCTTACATGTATATTGCCAATAACTATGAAAACTTTAATTACCTTACGGAGCACCTGGAACAGTTCGCCTGGGGAATGAGGTCTCTGTTTCCGCTGTGGGCACTCACCGGATTGAAATTCGTGATGCCTTCTCTGGCAAACTATCCCATTCTGGTGAACAAGGAAGAACTGACTACGGTCACATTGTTCTATGATGCCTACTATGATTTCGGCGCGGCAGGTGTGGTGCTCCTTTCCTGTCTTCTGGGAGCAGTGAGCTATGTGCTGGTGAAAAAGCTGCGCAGGATGCAGAATCCGGCGGGATATCTGTTTTACGGACAGATGGCAGCCTACCTGATGCTTTCTTTCTTCACCACCTGGTTTTCCAATCCCACTACCTGGTTCTATCTGGCGGTGACAGCGGCAGTCTGGATTTACTGTTCCAGGAGAAGACAGAGAGGATGACTGATTCAGAAAATAAGATTCTGGGGAGGAGAAAAGATGATTGCTGACAAGATGAAACCCATGATGGAAAACAGTTCCGTGATCCGGGCCATGTTTGAAGAAGGAATGAAGATGGCCGCTGTTTACGGAAAGGAAAATGTATATGATTTCAGCCTGGGGAATCCCAATGTACCGGCTCCGGACTGTGTAAAGGAAGCTGTGCTGGAAGTTCTGGAAAAGGAGGAGTCCACCTTTGTTCATGGCTATATGCCCAATGCAGGATACGAAGATGTGAGGGCAGCGGTGGCGGATTCCCTGAACCGCCGGTTCGGGATGGACTACGGTCCGGAAAACATCATCATGACGGTGGGGGCGGCCAGCGGGCTCAATGACATTCTGAAAACCATTCTGAATCCTGGTGAAGAGGTGATTACCTTTGCGCCCTTCTTTGTGGAATATGCATCCTACGTGAAAAATTACGACGGAGAGCTGGTCGTGGTTCCTCCGGATACGGACAGCTTTCAGCCTGATCTGGAAGCCTTTGAAGAACGGATCGGGAACAAGACCAGGGCAGTCATCGTGAATAATCCGAATAATCCTACGGGAGTGGTATATTCTGAGGAAACCATCCGCCGTATGGGGGAGATCCTGGAAAGAAAAAGCAGAGAGATCGGACATCCGATTGTTCTGATCTCCGATGAACCATACAGAGAGCTGGTATATGACGGAGCGGAAGCTCCTCATATTCCCAAATATTACAAAGATACGGCAGTGGTATATTCCTACAGTAAATCTCTGTCGCTGCCGGGAGAGAGAATCGGTTATCTGGCCATACCGAAATCCATGACAGACTGGGAGCAGGTAACGGCGGCGGCGACCATCGCCCATCGGATTCTGGGAAGTGTAAATGCTCCGTCTCTGATGCAGCGGGTCATTCTGCGCTGTGTAGATGCTACATCTGATCTGAGTGTCTATGAAAGAAACAGAAATCTGCTTTACGGAAGTCTGAAGGAATACGGATTTCAGTGCGTAAAACCGGAAGGTGCATTTTACCTGTTTGTGAAATCCCCCGTGGAGGATGAAGGAGAATTCTGCCAGGTATGCAAGAAGCATCACATTCTGGTGGTGCCCGGGACGTCTTTCTGCTGTCCGGGATATGTGCGCATTTCCTATTGCGTTTCCCACGAACAGATCGAGCGCTCTCTGCCGGCATTTCGAGCGGTGGCAGAAGAATACCATTTATTATAAGTCTGAAGAAAAAGCTGTCGGGCCCCGGAAACGGGAACAGGCAGCTTTTGCGGCATAAAAAAGGAGCCGAAGGAGAAATGGAGGCGGAAAGATGGAAACGGTGAAAAAATATCTGAGAATAATCCTGAACATTGTGATCCCTTTGGCGGCGATTTTCCTTGTGGTGTATCTGGGACCGAAGCTGCTCCGGTTTTTTCTCCCCTTTGTCATAGGATGGATTCTGGCTCTTATTGCCAATCCGCTGGTGCGCGTTCTGGAGCGCAGACTGAAGCTGGTACGCAGGCACAGTTCCATGCTCATTGTGGCTCTGGTGCTGGCAGGAGTGATCGGTCTGATCTATCTGATCCTGGCATGGGCAGTGGCGGAGGGAAGAGCTTTCCTGCAGGATCTTCCTTCGATCACAGCTACGATCGGAGTGGAAATCCGCGATGCCATGGGCAGGTTTGAAGGGCTGTTTCTCCGGCTCCCGGAAGGGACCAGAGACGCCATTTACCAGGCCAGCGAGAACATAGACGAGTACGTTGCCGTAGCTCTTCAGAAGCTGACTCCCACGACCGTATCGGCAGCCGGCAGTGTGGCGAAGGTCATACCGGGTGCGCTGGTGAATATGGTGGTGATCATCCTTTCTTCCTATTTTTTCATTGTGGAGCGAGACGGGATTCTGGCATTTGTTCAGAGGCACATGCCGGAAGGAGCTGCGGGTTACTGCCGGTTTCTTAAAAGGGATGTAAAGAAGCTGATCGGAGGCTATTTTCTGGCACAGTTCCGGATCATGTTTGTGGTAGCGCTGATTCTGGCGGCAGGACTGCTGGTGCTGCAGGTAAATTACGGCGCTCTCTGGGCGGTCCTGATCGCTGTACTGGATTTCCTTCCCGTATTCGGTACGGGTACGGTGCTGATTCCGTGGGCAGTTATCAAACTGATCTCCGGGGAGTATGCTTTTGCGGCTGGATTGGTGCTGATCTATATTCTGACCCAGGTGGTACGCCAGATGATTCAGCCGAAAATCGTAGGAGATACCATCGGAATGCCGCCTCTTACCACTCTGTTTTTCCTGTATCTGGGCTATAAATGGGCGGGACTGGGAGGAATGATCGTGGCTGTTCCGCTGGGAATGTTCGTTCTTAATCTGTATGAATTCGGCGCGTTCAATTCTCTTATTGACAATGTGAAGGTTTTAGTGCATGATGTGAATAAATTCAGAAAAAAAGAGGAGTAGGAAAAAGAGGGATGGGTACGGCAAATACACTTGATACGGACAACATGAGAGGACTGGTATGGAAACTGGCCATACCGTCCATGCTGGCGCAGTTTGTCAGCGTTTTGTACAGTATTGTGGACAGGATGTACATTGGGAACATACCGGAGATCGGCGAGGTGGCGCTGGCCGGAGTGGGGGTCTGCGGTCCCATTGTTACACTGGTTTCATCAGCGGCTTTCCTGGTGGGAATCGGAGGAGCGCCTCTGGTAAGTATTCGGATGGGGCAGAAAAACTATCGTGCGGCAAAAGTCATTCTGGCCAACTGTTTTTTTATGCTTGCTGTGATTGCAGCAGCGCTTACGGTCGTTTCGCTGCTTATGAAAAATTACCTTCTGATGTGGTTCGGAGCCAGTGATCGGTCATTTGTTTATGCGGATCAGTACATTACCATTTATCTGCTGGGAACATTTTTTGCACTGATGTCCACAGGCATGAACCAGTTTATCATCTGTCAGGGATTCGCGAAAACGGGGATGTTTTCCGTGATTCTGGGAGCGGTGTGCAACATTGTTCTTGATCCGGTCTTCATTTTCCTGTTCGGTATGGGGGTTCGGGGAGCGGCGATCGCCACTGTACTGTCTCAGATGGCGTCCTGTCTGTTTGTACTGCGGTTCCTGTTCAGCAGCAAGCCGATCATACCGATCACGTTCGGAGAGTATCACTGGTTTGTGATGAAAAAGGTGATGACCGTAGGGTTTTCCCCGTTTATCATCATCGCATTTGACAATATTCTGATTATATCCTTAAACTCTGTGATCCAGAAATACGGCGGACCGGAGAGAGGGGATATGCTGCTCACCTGCGCCACGATTCTGCAGAGCTTTATGCTGATCGTAACCATGCCTTTAGGAGGAATTACCACCGGAACACAGACGATCCTGGGATATAATTACGGTGCCAAAAGGCCGGACCGGATTCTGAAAGCGGAGAAGCACATCTTTGCCATGTGCCTGGTGTTTACGGCAGTGATGTTTGTGATTGCCCAGACGGTTCCGGAACTGTTTGTACGTATTTTTACTCAGGATGAGGAGTATATCCGCCTGACGACGGATGCCATTCGCGTTTATACGCTGGGAGTGATTCCCCTGGCGGCCCAGTATACCATTGTGGACGGATTTACAGGCATGGGGATTGCCAGAATTGCCATTTCCCTGTCCACATTCCGGAAGTCCGTGTTTTTCCTGTGTGTATTCTGTATTCCGCCGCTGTTCGGAGTGGACAGAATCTTCTTCACGGAACCGATTTCCGATTTTGCCGGAGTGATCTGCTCCATTACGGTGTTTGCCCTGTGTTTCAGAAAAGTGATCGGGCTGAAAAAAGAGCCGTGACAGGAAGGCAGCCGAAACAGCATTGGGAAATCGGGAAAGGAGAAGAGAAATGGAAGTGGGCACATATCTGGAAGAACTGGTCGGGAGAGCGAAAAGGGATGAAATACTCAGGGACAGAATACTGGCTACGGGACAGTGCCCGCAGCCGCTGGCGGCGTTCTGCGCCATATGCAGAGAACAGGGGTTTCCTCTATGGGAGATGGATCTGATCGGTGCCGGCGAGGAGTTTTATGCGGCGATGAAACGCAGCACTAACGGCGGAGGAGAAAATTCCCCGGAGCTGGTCGGGGAAGATGATTTTTACAGCTGGGTGATGGCGGAGCTGAAGGGATGATCGGAAGATCATCTCTTTTTTTATGGTATGGCGGTTTCTGCTTGACAAATGAGTATTATGTGTTAATATAAACATATGAATAGTTGTTCATATGTTTTTGCGATCTGTGCCTCAGACGGGCAGAACAAAGGAGGGAACTTTATGGCGTACAGAATGAATGATTCGGAAGTGGAGCAGTGTGATTTTATCCATGTGCATGAGGATATTGTGAATCAGGTGCAGTCTGTGATGCCCGATGAGGATCAGCTGCTGGATCTGGCAGAATTTTTCCGGGTATTCGGAGATTCCACCAGGATCAAGATTCTATATGTGCTCAGTCAGGCGGAGATGTGCGTCTGTGATATCGCCACTCTGCTTCAGATGGGTCAGTCGGCTATTTCCCATCAGCTTCGCGTTCTGAAGCAGATGAGACTGGTCACGTACCGGAGAGACGGAAAGACGGTCTTTTATTCACTGGCAGACGGACATATCCAGACGATTCTGGCCCAGGGAATGGAGCATATCGAAGAATAAAATCACTTATGCAGGAGGCAGAGAGAAGGCCTGCAGGAAAGGGAAGGATCACAATGAAAAAAATTGTAAAACTGGAAGGACTGTGCTGCGCAAACTGCGCCGCAAAAATTGAAGAAGGAATCAAGAAGCTGTCAGGCGTAAAGGAAGCTTCTCTGAGCTTTATGACCCAGAGACTGGTCATGGAAGTGGAAGACGGCAGAGAGGATGAGGTGATCGAGGCGGCAAGAAAAGTGGCAGACCGGATCGAACCGGAAGCAGCATTCAAAGTGCTGCGCTGATTCTGCAGAATGTGGAAGGAAAGGTGTCAGGCATGACAAAAAAACAGAAAAAGATGGTGATCCGCCTTGCAGCGAGTGCCTTGCTGCTGGCAGGAGGAATCGCGGCAGATGGGAGATGGAGTCTCGCCTGGATCTTTTTTATCCTCTCCTATCTTGCAGCCGGATATGACATTCCGCTGAAGGCTGCAAGAAATATCAGCAAAGGACAGGTATTTGACGAGAATTTTCTCATGACTGTGGCTACATTCGGCGCAATAGCCGTAGGAGCTTTGGAAGAGGCCGTGGCAGTCATGCTGTTCTATCAGCTGGGAGAACTGTTTAATGACTATGCGGTGGGAAAATCCCGTCAGTCCATTGCTGCCCTTATGGATATCAATCCGGAGTATGCCAATCTGCTGAGGGACGGAAAAGAAGAGCAGGTGGATCCGTATGAGGTAGAAATCGGGGACAGGATCCTGATCAAGCCGGGGGAGAAGGTCCCTCTGGACGGAGTTGTGGTGAAGGGAACCTCCAGCCTGGATACCAAAGCCCTTACAGGAGAATCCATGCCCGCAGATGTGAAGGAAGGAGATCCGATTGTAAGCGGCTCCATCAATCTGGTGGGAGTCCTGGAGGTGGAAGTAAGCCGGCTGTTCGACGATTCCACAGTGGCCAAGATCCTGGAGCTGGTGGAGAATGCCAGCTCCAGAAAGGCAAAGGCAGAGAACTTCATTACCCGCTTTGCAAGGGTCTATACGCCGGTTGTAGTGATCCTGGCTCTGATTCTGGCAGTGATTCCGCCGATTTTTACAGGAAGCTGGGGAGAATGGATCTACCGGGCCTGCAGCTTTCTGGTGGTGTCCTGTCCCTGTGCACTGGTGATCTCCGTACCTCTGAGCTTTTTCGGCGGTCTGGGTGCGGCTTCCAGAGAAGGAATCCTTTTAAAGGGAAGCAACTATCTGGAGGCAGTGGCTTCTCTGGATACGGTAGTATTTGATAAGACAGGCACTCTGACTACAGGAAAATTTCAGGTGACACAGATCTGCCCGGCTGAAGGAGGCACCGGGGAAGGACGGAAAAAGAGGGAAAGGGAGCTGCTTCGGGCAGCAGCCTATGCGGAGTGCCGTTCCAACCATCCCATTGCCCTTTCTGTCAGGGAGGCAATGAACGAACCGGTGGATCTGTCTCTGGTAGGTGAAGTGAAGGAACTGGCAGGAAAGGGAGTCTGCGCTTCCGTGAAGGACAAAGACCGGTGGAAAACGGTCTGCGTGGGCAGCCGCAGATTAATGGAGGAACTGGGAATCCCGGTTCCTGACCAGTCTCCTGCATACGGAACTGCACTTTTTGCCGCAGAGGACGGACAGTATCTGGGCTGCCTGGTGATTTCCGATACCATTCGCCAGGATACGAAAGAGGCTGTGGCAGAACTGAGAAAAGCAGGCATCAGACGGATGGTCATGCTTACGGGAGACCGGGAAGAGGCGGCAAAAGCGGTTGCCGATGAGATCGGACTGAATGAAGCATATGCGGGACTGCTGCCGGGAGATAAAGTGGCGAAGGTGGAAGAACTGCTGCAGTCCAAACAGGAAGGAAAAACACTGGGCTTTGTGGGAGACGGCATTAATGATGCGCCGGTGCTTTCCAGGGCGGATGTGGGAATTGCCATGGGAGGAATCGGCTCGGATGCAGCAGTAGAGGCAGCTGATATGGTGATCATGACGGATGAGCCTTCAAAGATCGCAGACGCCATTGCCATTGCCAGAAAAACGGTGGGAATTGTGAAGCAGAACATCGTGTTTGCCATTGGAGTGAAAATCCTTGTGCTGCTTCTGACTGCGGCAGGATATGCTTCCATGTGGGCGGCAGTATTCGGAGACGTGGGAGTTTCCGTGCTGGCAATCCTGAATGCCATGCGTGCGCTGCGCTACAGAAAATAGCAGAAAACGGGAAAGAGGAGAAAAAGACCCTGCGGAAGAGGGAGAGTCCGCAGCGGTCTTTTTTGATTTACATTTAAAAAGCGTTGTGCTAGAATGAGACATAATCGGGCTGCAGGGCGGCCGCGGACAGAGAAAGGAAATGATCATGAGCAAGTACAGTAAGGATGACATTATCCGCATAGTGGAAGAGGAGGATGTGGAATTTATCCGCCTTCAATTTACGGATATATTCGGGATGATAAAAAATGTGGCGATTACAGCCAGCCAGCTGGAGCGGGCGCTGAACAATCAGTGCATGTTTGACGGATCGGCGATCGAAGGCTTTGTCAGGATCGAAGAGTCGGATATGTATCTCTATCCGGATCTGGATACCTTTGAGATTTTTCCCTGGCGTCCTCAGCAGGGGAAGGTCGCCCGCTTTATCTGCGACGTGCATTATCCGGGAGGAGATCCCTTTGACGGAGACCCCCGCTATGTGCTGAAAAAAGTGCTGAAAAAGGCAAAGGATATGGGATATACCTTTCTGGCCGGTCCGGAATGTGAATTCTTCCTGTTTCATACGGATGAAGATGGGAATCCTACTACCATGACCAATGAAAAGGCATCTTACTTTGATGTGGGCCCCATGGATTTTGCGGAAAACGTCCGGAGAGACATTGTGCTCTGCCTGGAGGAAATGGGATTTGACGTGGAAGCATCCCATCATGAGCTTGCTCCCGCCCAGCATGAGATCGATCTCCAGTATCAGGAAGGCCTGCGTACGGCGGATGATGTGACTACCTTCAAAATGACGGTAAAGAATGTGGCAAAACGGCACGGGCTTCACGCCACGTTCATGCCCAAGCCTCAGGAAGGGGTGAACGGATCGGGAATGCATATCAACATGTCCCTGACGGACGGAGCCGGCAGGAACCTGTTTGAGGATAAAGAGGATGAAGCGGGACTGAGCCGGCTGGCTTATCAGTTTATGGCAGGTATTCTGTATCATATGAAGGAGATGGTGCTTCTCACCAATCCACTGGTGAACTCCTACAAGCGTCTGATCCCCGGATACGATGCGCCGAACTACATTGCATGGTCCATTCATTCCAACCGGAGCGCTCTGATCCGCATACCCAGTGCCAGAGGCTACAATACCAGGATCGAGCTTCGCTGTCCGGATTCTTCGGCCAATCCTTATCTGGCGCTGGCTGCATGTCTGGCTGCCGGTCTGGACGGCATTGAAAAGGAAATGACGCCTCCTCCCAGTGTGGACCGGAATATTTACGCCATGAGCCGGGAGGAACGGGCGGCAGCGGGAATTGAAGCTCTGCCGGAGACGCTCAAGGAAGCCATCGGCGCGTTTGAGGCCAGCGGGTTTATGCGGGAGGTACTGGGGGACCATATCTTTACCAAATATCTGGAAGCAAAGGAGCGGGAGTGGAAAACATTCCGGGCTCATGTGACCGATTGGGAAGTAGGGGAATACCTGTACAAATATTAGAAGGAACCAATCATGAAAAGGCGGAGGTGACAGAGTGCCAAATGTGATAGTAGCCTTTTCCAAGCAGGAAAACGGGAGAAATAT
>CALWRQ010000073.1 GCA_944383965.1 uncultured Lachnospiraceae bacterium | reverse complement strand
TCGAAGCGGTCATAACGAGCTTGACTCGAAATCAAGTTGTCCGCAAGGGCACGTGGGTTCGAATCCCACCGTCTCCGCTGCCGGATCCGGCCATGCATCTGCATGGCCGGATTTTTTGCAGACAGTATTCCGGGAGAGACAGTCCGGGGCATTGCCGGTAAGAGCGAAAATATGCAAAAAGTATTGACAGAATATGGAATCAGTGATATAAAGGAAACAAATCAAAGATGCTTTTGGCGTGTTACTGGTAATGCAGGCAAGACCGAAAATAACAAGATTCGTAAAGGCGGATCTGTTATGTTCGGTCTTTTTTTATTGCCTGTACGGAAAGGAGATCTCCACATACCGGAATGATGCACCGGAGCAGTTCTTTGAACCTGTGCGCACAAATCAGAAAAATTGAGGAGGAACCTATGGATTACCCAAAATTAGCTCAGGATATCGTTTCCCTTGTGGGGGGAAAGCAGAACATCAGCAGTGCGACACACTGTTTTACCAGGCTGCGGCTGGTACTGAAGGATAAAACCGCTGCGGATAAGGAAAAACTGAAACGTCTGGAAGGCGTGATTTCTGTGGTGGAAGGCGGAGGACAGCTGCAGATCGTCATAGGAAATAAAGTGGATCAGGTGTATGATCAGGTGATCAGCCTGATCGGCACAGAAGAAAAGAGGGGGGAAGGACCGGAGAAAAAGAATGGAGCAAGTGTGATTTTTCAGGCACTGTCAGCCATGTTTACGCCTCTGGTCCCGGCTATTGCGGCATCAGGACTGCTGAAAGGAATTCTGACGGCGGCACAGCTCTATATGAACAGCAAGGGTGTGGACATCACAGGGACGGACACCTACGTGGTACTTTTTGCGGCAAGCCAGATCATTTTCTATTATATGCCCATATTCCTGGCCTGTACGGCGGCGAAAGCTCTGAATACCAGTCCGTTCACGGCAATGATACTGGGAGGACTGATGGTCTATCCCCAGATCGATCAGATGATGCAGGATGTGGGGAGTGCGACAAGAGTACTGGGAATCCCTGTAGTGAAAGGAGCATGGCAGATCGGAAATGCAGAAAAGGTATTCAGCTATGTGGAATCGGTGATTCCCATTATTTTAGTGGTGATTGTTCTGAAATATCTGGAAAAAGGGCTGAAAAGAGTCATACCTGAGGTCCTGCAGGTGATCCTGGTACCGGGGCTGTCCCTGATTATTATGGTTCCTGCCGTATTCGGGGTGGTGGGACCGGTAGGAATCTATATCGGTAATGGAATTCAGACGGTATATAACGCCATTATAGGTTTTAATGTGGTTCTGGGAGGTGCACTGATCGGCGGTCTCTGGTGTGTGTTTGTGGCTTTTGGAGCACACAGAGCGCTGGTGCCCATTTCCATCAACGATGTGGCCGTATCAGGAAGTCAGACTCTGATGGCCATGTCCTCTCCGGCCAATTTTGCCCAGGGAGGTGCGGCTTTTGGAGTCATGCTGAAAACAAAAAACCGTCAGCTTAGGAGTGTGGCGGCTTCTACGGCTCTCACGGCTGCCCTGGCAGGAATTACGGAGCCGGCTCTTTACGGCTGTAATCTGAGGCTGAAAAAGCCTATGATCGCCGCAGTAATCAGCGGAGCAATAGGAGGAGCAGTTATTGGCTGGGGAGGCGTTTATGCGGAATCACATGTAAACGGATGTCTGCTTACAGCGGTAGCCTATGCAGCAGGAGGGATGGAAAAATTCCTGATCTATCTTTTAGGATGCGGGATTGCCTTCGTCGGAGCGGCGGTGATTACCTGGATCATCGGCTTTGAGGATGACGGGGAACAGGAAGAAAAAATAGAACAGAGAGAGCGGGAGGACAGCTGCCCGGAGCCGGAAGAGAAAGCTCCGGAACAGATAGATTTCACCATTCAGTCCCCTGTAAAAGGCAGATTGATCAGTCTGCAGCAGGTCAATGATGAGGTGTTTGCATCATGCGCTCTGGGAAAGGGGGCAGCTGTGATTCCTGAAGAAGGGGAAGTGGTCGCTCCTGAGAACTGTGAGGTCAGCGTGCTTTATGATACCGGGCATGCCATCGGGCTGAGGCTGGACAGCGGAGCGGAGCTTCTGATCCATATCGGCATCAATACGGTGGAACTGAACGGGAAATATTTTGAAAAACACACTGCTCAGGGAAAACGTCTGAAACAGGGAGAAAAGATCGTTTCCTTTGATCTGGAAGGGATCAGGAAAGCAGGCTATGACCCTACGGTATGCCTTATTGTCACAAATACGGATCAGTACCGCCATGTGGGAAAGGCGGCGGGAGACCGGGTAGACAGAGGGGAAACGGTCATTGCGGTGCAGAACAGAGAGGAGGTGTAAGAAAATGGGAAAGAGGTCATTTCCTGAAGGATTTCTGTGGGGAGGAGCGACAGCCGCCAATCAGCTGGAAGGAGGCTGGAAAGAGGGCGGAAAGGGAATTTCCGTGGAAGACTGTATGAGACAGCATTTTGATCAGGATCTGAGAGATTATACCCTCCAGAATCATGTGACCCTGGAGAATGTGAAACAGGCGCTGGAAACAGAGGATGAGGTAAACTATCCGAAAAGAAGGGGAGTCGATTTTTACCATCACTATAAAGAGGATATCAGGCTTCTGGCAGGGATGGGTTTCCGATGCTTCCGCATGTCGGTTGCATGGACCAGGATTTTTCCCAACGGAGATGAGGAAGCTCCCAATGAGGAAGGACTGAAATTTTATGACAGTGTGTTTGATGAATGCAGAAGATATGGAATCGAACCGCTGGTTACCATGAGCCACTACGAAATGCCGGTTCATCTGGCTCTGAAATACGGAGGCTGGTACAGCAGAAAAACCATTGACTTCTTCCTCCGTTTTGTGAGAACGATCTGTTTCAGGTACAGGGATAAAGTAAAATACTGGCTCACTTTTAATGAGATCGATTCCATGATCCGCCATCCTTTCACATCGGCAGGCCTGCTGGAGGAATGTTTCCCGGGCAAGAACTTTGAAGAAGTAGTATTTCAGGCCATGCACCACCAGTTTGTAGCATCTGCTGCGGCCACCCAAATATGTCATGAGCTGATCCCGGATTCAAAAGTGGGATGTATGCTGACGAAGCTGACTTATTATCCGTATTCCTGCCGGCCGGAGGATGTCCGGAAGGCCCAGGAGATCATGAGAAGTACATATTGCTACAGTGATGCCCAGGTTTTCGGAGAGTATCCCAGATTCCTGCTGTCTTATTTCAGAAAAAAGGGAATCGTGATAAAAAAAGAGCCGGAAGATGATCGGATCATGAAAGAAAATCCTGTGGATTTTGTATCATTTTCCTATTATAATTCATACTGTGCAGCGGAAAACGGAGAGGGACTGATCAGGAGCGGCGGAAATACTGCTGCAGGATATCGAAATCCCTATCTGCCTGAGTCAGAATGGGGATGGCAGATCGATCCCATGGGTCTTAGGATTTCTCTGGTGGACCTGTATGACCGCTATCGGAAACCGCTGTTTATCGTGGAGAACGGACTGGGAGCAAAGGATGTTCTTTCAGAAAACGGAACGGTGGAGGATGAGTACCGTATTGCGTACTTTGACGCGCATTTCAGAGAAATCTTAAATGCCATCGAGGAGGACGGCGTCGAGGTAATGGGATATACGTCGTGGGGCTGTATTGACCTGGTTTCAGAATCCACAAAACAGATGAGCAAGAGGTACGGCCTGATCTATGTGGACTGTGACGATTACGGAAAGGGGACCTACTGCAGATATAAAAAGAAATCCTATTACTGGTACAAAAAAGTAATTGAAAGCAACGGAGCATGCCTGTTTCAATAAAAAGAAGGGGAACCATGAGAGTTATCAAAATACTGAATAATTCTCTGATCATGGCACTGGACAGCGACGGGAAGGAAGTCATTCTGTCCGGAAAGGGAATCGGCTATAAAAAGGCCATCGGCTATGAGCTGGATGAAAAAGAGGTTCAGAAGATATTTGTACTGCGGGAAAGAAAGGTAGTGCGGGATGTGATACGACTGGCTTCAGAGGTGGGAGAAGAGTATTTTAATCTTACCAAGGCCGCCATTTCCTATGCGGTTGATCGGTATCACATGAGGCTGATGGATCATATTTACCTGGCGCTGACCGATCACCTGGCATTTACGGAAAAACGCCTGAGATCAGGGATGGTCATAGAGAATTTCTACACTGCTGATCTTCAGCGGTTTAATCCGGAAGAATATGATGTGGCTCAGTACACGGCGGGACTGTTCAGAGAGAAATTCGGCCTGGAGCTTCCGGAGGGTGAGATCGGGAATATTGCATTTCATTTTGTGAATTCTCAGGAAAATGCCCAGTCGGATGAAAGAAACAGGGAGACAGACCGGATCGTGCAGCAGATACTGAATATTATCCGCTATCAGCTGGAGCTTCCGTCTCTGGAAAAGGGAGTGGCTTATTCCCGGCTCCTTACCCATCTGCGGCTGTTTGTACAGAGACTCATGAAAAATCAGACGATGGAAGAGAGCGGGGAAGACCTTCTGCATCAGAAGGTCATAGAAATGTGCCCCCGGGAATATGGATGTGTGAAGAAGATCGGAGTTTTCATCAGAAACAGCTATGACAGAGATATCTGTAAGAAAGAGGAACTTTATCTGACCATTCATCTGCATCAGATTTTGGAAGAGAAAGGGGAATGAACAATGGAATCAAGAGCAGAACAGGCAGTGGAACTGTATAAAAAAGGATATAACTGTGCACAGGCGGTAGCCTGTACGTACTGTGACCTGTTCGGAGCAGACCGGAAAGAGATGTTCCGTATGACAGAAGGCCTGGGACATGGAATGGGAAATATGGAAGGAACGTGCGGAGCAGTGTCTGCAGCCTGCCTGCTGGCAGGTCTGAAGTCCAGCGGAGGCAATATGGAGAAACCGGAAGGAAAAGCAGCGACGTATGCTCTTTCCAGAGCGATTATGGCAGGATTCCGGGAGAAAAATCAGACAACGACCTGCGGTGTGCTGAAAGGTGTGGGCACTAAAAAAATTCTCAGGGCCTGTCCGGACTGCGTCAGGGATGCGGCGCTTCTGGTGGAAAAGGTGCTGCTGAATGAACGGGAGCAGGAAAGAAGCGGGAAAGAAGAATAAAAGATCAGTGAGAAACGGCCGTGCAGGATAGGAATCCTGTGCGGCCGTTTCTTTGTTTCTTTATCGCAGAAAGAGGTTTTGCCGGAACTGTGAAGAAGAGAAAACCGGTGACGGTCAGCGGAAGGAAATAATTTCGTTTGGAGTGCAGTTCAGATAGAGACAGATCCGTTCCATGGTCAGGACCGTGATGTTTTTATTCTTTTTCAGACTGTCCAGAGTCTTATTATCTACAATTCCGTCTTTTAAGAGCTGATACTGGGAGACACCGCGGATTTTCATGGTTTCCCAGAGCGGAGCATAATCAATAATTGGAAACACCTGCTTTCTGATTTCAGATGTTTTCAGTATATGTAGAATTTTGAAATTTCGATATTGTGGCTAAAGCCACAATGCCATATAATGACAATATGAGGAGGAAGGATACTATGGATCTATACGGGAATTTTGAGAATCTGACGGAAGAGCAGAAAGAAAATTTGGCGGAATTTGCAGCCGTATCGGTGGGATGCAGCCGGGAGGTACTGGAAGGGATCGAGGAGCAGAGGCCGATGACACCCGGACTTTTTCGCCGGTGCATGGAGGAACTGAGTGATCTGGAGGCAATCGGAACTCTGGGAAAGGTGATGAGGCGGTGGCCGGAGTATGCAAGACAGTACCTGGAAGAGGGGAAAACGTGAGAAGTCTGCTGTGAGAAGAAGAGAAAACAAAAAAAGCAGCCGTAAAGGCTGCTTTTTATTCTGGGAATGCGGGAGATGGGACTTGAACCCACACGAGCATACACCCACAAGATCCTTAGTCTTGCCTGTCTGCCAATTCCAGCACTCCCGCACTGCATGCAGAAGAAGAGACTTGAACTCTCACGGTATTGCTACCACACGGACCTGAACCGTGCGCGTCTGCCAATTCCGCCACTTCTGCAAGAGGAATTGAATCAATTGCTTCATCAATTCGCTCAATTATAATACTATAGATTTTGGAATTAATCAAGTACTTTTTGAAAAAAAATTAAAAAAATTTTTAACCTCATAAAAATTGGACTGCAGGCGGAAAAGTAATTTCTTGACGGAACTAATCATTAGTCATACAATAGTTGCATATACAACTATGGAGGTGAAGCAAATGCTGCTGAGGATTTTTTCCTATATGGGAAAATACAGGAAATTCGCATTCCTGGCAATCTGCTGTGTGACGGCGGAATCGGTGTTTGAACTGCTGGTTCCCCTTCTTATGGCAGATCTGGTAGATATAGGGGTAGCTTCAGGGGACCGATCCTATATTTACGCAAAAGGGATACAGATGACGGTCTGCGCAGTGATCGCTCTGATCCTGGGAATCGGAAGTGCAAGGTTTTCCGCCCTGGCGGGTCAGGGACTGGGAGCAGGCCTGAGGGAAGCGCAGTATGAGAAGCTGCAGCACTATTCGTTTTCCAATATTGATCATTTCCGGGTGTCTTCCCTGGTAACGCGCCTGACCAGCGATGTGACCAATATTCAGAATTCTGTTTCCACAGGTCTGCGCCCCTTCTGCAGGGGACCGGTGATGCTGGTTACGGCCACCGGCGTTGCCTTTTCTCTGAATTCCAAACTGGCCCTGATCTTTCTTGTGGCGCTGCCGGTTCTGGCATTTCTGCTGTTCCTGATTATCAGTCATGTGCGTCCGCTGTACAGTCGGATGCAGGCCGCCGTAGACACGGTAAACAGGATTATCCAGGAAAATCTGACGGCGATCCGGGTGGTAAAGGCCTGTGTGAGAGGAGAGTATGAGATTGAAAAATTTCAGACCGGAAATACAGGTCTGAGAAAACAGTCGGAAACAGCATTCCGGCTGGCGGCTCTGAACATGCCGGCCATGCAGTTTGTAATGTACAGTACGATTCTGGGAATCCTCTGGTTCGGAGGCGGCATGATCCGCAGCGGAGAACTGAAGGTGGGAGAACTGACCGGTTTTCTCAGCTATGTGCTTCAGATCCTAAACTCTCTGATGATGATCTCCAATGTATTTATGATGATGACCCGTTCTCTTGCTTCCGGAGCCAGGATCCTGGAAGTGATAGATGAGAAACCGGATATTACGGATGAGGATGCCCGTGATATTCAGGTAGAGCATGGAGCTATTGCATTTGACCATGTATGGTTCAAATATAAGGAAGAGGCCAAGGAGTATGTGCTGTCTGATGTGAGCTTTCAGATCGGAGCCGGAGAAACGGTGGGGATCATCGGTCAGACCGGATCGGCAAAGTCCACTCTGATCCAGCTGATTCCCCGCCTTTATGAAGCGACCCGCGGAACTGTGCTGGTGGATGGGATTCCCGTAAAGGAATATCCGATGAAAGGACTGAGAGATGCGATTGCTGTGGTGCTGCAGAAGAATACGCTGTTTTCCGGCACGCTGCTGGACAATCTCCGCTGGGGAAAAGAAGATGCGTCCATGGAGGAGGTGGAGGAAGCCTGCCGGATCGCCTGTGTGGATGAATTTGTGGACCGGCTGGCAGACGGCTACTACACGGAGATGGGACAGGGAGGAGTGAATGTGTCCGGAGGGCAGAAACAGCGTCTCTGCATTGCCAGGGCCATTCTGAAAAAACCGAAGGTTCTCATCCTGGACGATTCGACCAGTGCGGTGGATACGGCCACAGAGGGAAAACTCCGCAGCGCACTGCGGGAAAAGCTGCCGGATATGACGAAGATCATTATTGCCCAGAGAATCTCCTCTGTAAAGGATGCGGACCGGATCATTCTTCTGGATGACGGCAGAGTGAATGATATCGGTACCCATGAAGAGCTTCTGGAAAGAAACCATATTTATCAGGAAATTTACGAATCACAGAAGGAAGGAGCGGATCTGTAATGGCAGGACCTAGATATGTTGGGTATAAACGCCCGAAAAATACAAAAAAGACGCTGCTCCATCTGCTGCAGTATCTGGGAAGGCATAAATGGAGATTTGCCCTGGTCGCAGTCCTGGTGTTCATAAGCACCGGGGCCAACATTATGGGAACCTATCTTCTGAAGCCTCTGATCAACCGTTATATTGTGCCCGGAGACATGGACGGTCTGCTTACAGCGGTAACAGCCATGGGCGTCATGTACCTGTGCGGCGCGCTGGCGACCTTAAGCTACAATCAGCTTATGGTGCACACGTCCCAGCAGGTCATTCAGGAGATCCGTCAGGATCTGTTCGAGCATGTGCAGACTCTTCCTCTGAAGTATTTTGATGCCTACACTCACGGTGAACTGATGAGCCGTTTTACCAATGATGTGGATACAGTACAGGAAGCGATGAACAGCAGCTTTGCCATGATCATCCAGAGCTTCATGATGCTGTTCGGAACCATTGCCATGATGATGGTGCTCAGCGTGCGCCTGTCCATGATCGTGGTGGTGTTCCTGCTGCTGATGTTCGGGTTCATCAAGGTCAACGGAAGCCACAGCAGGAAGTATTTTATCCGGCAGCAGAAGGAGATCGGAAAGATCAACGGATTTGTGGAGGAGATGATGGCGGGGCAGAAGGTGGAAAAAGTCTTTAACCATGAGGAAAAAGACTATGAGAATTTCTGCGCCATTTCTCAGGACCTGAGGAAAGAAGGCACCAGCGCCCTTACCTTTTCCGGCATGATGGTTCCCACGATCGTCTGCCTTTCCTACGTAAACTATGCGGTATCTGCCTGCGTGGGAGGCCTGTTTACCCTGTCAGGGCTGCTGGATATCGGGACACTGTCTGCCTATCTGGTATATGTAAGACAGAGTGCCATGCCGCTGAATCAGTTTACGCAGCAGGTGAATTTCCTGCTGGCTGCCCTTTCCGGTGCGGAGCGTATTTTTGATATGATGGAGGAACCTTCCGAGATTGATGAAGGCACGGTCACTCTCTGCAATGTGAGAGAAGAGAACGGCAGCCTGAAGGAGTGTGGGGAGAAAACCGGAACGTTTGCATGGAAAGTGCCGGAGGAGCACGGAACTTCCCTGGTTCCCCTTCGGGGGGATGTGAGGTTTCACGATGTGGTGTTCGGATACGTACCGGAAAAAACGGTTCTGAACGGTATCTCTCTCTATGCCAAACCGGGACAGAAGATTGCTTTTGTCGGTTCCACGGGAGCCGGAAAAACGACGATTGTAAACCTGGTGAACCGGTTCTATGAAATTCAGTCGGGTACGATCACCTACGATGGCATTGATATCAGAAATATTAAAAAGGATGATCTGCGCCGCACACTGTCCATGGTCATTCAGGACACCCATCTGTTTACAGGCACCATAGCGGACAACATCCGTTACGGCCGTCTGGATGCCACAGATGAAGAAGTGCGGGAGGCGGCCAGGATCGCCAATGCGGATTCCTTTATCAGAAAGCTGCCCCAGGGTTATGATACCATGCTTTACGGAGACGGCAGCAGCCTTTCCCAGGGCCAGAGACAGCTTCTGTCCATTGCCCGTGCAGCCATAGCAAGGCCGCCGGTCCTGATTCTGGATGAGGCAACCAGCTCCATTGATACCCGTACGGAGCGCCTCATTGAGAAGGGAATGGACGCGATTATGGAAAACCGCACGGTCTTTGTCATCGCACATCGCCTGTCTACGGTCCGCAATGCAAAAGCGATCATGGTTTTGGAAAAGGGAGAGATTATTGAGCGGGGAAGCCATGAGGAGCTGCTGGAGCAGAAGGGACGGTATTACCAGCTTTATACGGGACAATTTGAACTGGAGTGATGGATATGAAGGATGAAGAAATCAGAATAGCTATTTGGAAACAGGAAGCGGCCCGGAAAAACTTCTTCCGTCCCTATTTCATGGAGCTGGGACTGACTCCGGGACAGGGACAGCCCAGAATCCTGAAAATACTGCTGGAGAAGGGACCTCAGACACAGAAGGAACTGGCGGACCTGTGCGGAAGAGATACGGCGACCATATCCAGAACATTGGACCGTATGGAAGCATCAGGCCTTCTGGAACGGATGGACCATCCTGCCTGCCGCCGTTCTTATCTGATCCATCTGACTGCGGATGGAAAGAAACTGGCGGAAATGGTAGAGGAGATATTCCGAACATGTGATGAGATCATGCTTCAGGGGCTGAGCCAGGAAGAAAAGGAAAACCTCTGCCGGATCCTGGAGAAGATCACAGGCAATCTGGAAGCAGGCCAGAAGTAACAGAACAGTATAATAATAGAAGGAAAAGGCCTGCCGTCAGAAGTGCTCTTTCCGGTAGGCCTTTACATCATTTTTGAATTCGTTCCACAGGCTTTCGTTTTCCACATAGTAGAGAGGACACAGTTTTCCGCTCACGTCATAATGACGGATGATGGAAGATTCCTGCAGGTTCAGCTCCTGTTCCAGCCAGGCACAGAGGCGGACCAGAGACTGATAGGTGGCTTCGGTGAATTGACCGCCGGAATCAGGATGGCAGCATTCAATGCTTACTGTGTCCTTATTCCTGTCATTGGAGGCATAGGAAATCTCCGAGAGAGGAATGCACTGAATCACTTCTCCATCCAATCCGATAATGAAATGGCTGCTTACAGAGGTAGCAGATTCCCCGTTCTGTTTGGCCAGACTGTTGAAATAATTCCGGTTCTGCTGAGCTGTTGTCCCCGGATTGGCTGTGTAATGGACGACGATCCCCTTGATTTCGGTAAGGGGAGTGCCCGGCCGGGAATAAGGATTTACGTCCAGCAGCTGGACGTCTACCCAGTCAGGCACGGTTACGGAAGCGGGATCCACGGCTTTGCGGAAAAAAAGCAAACGGGCCAGAGAAACCACTCCCCATATAAGAAGAGCAAATACCAGAATCATAGCGGCAATGAGAAGAGCCCGCCTGCGCTTCAGACGGCGCATTCTTGCCTTTTTTCTTGCTGCACGGCGGGTATAAAGGTCCTTTTCTTCCGGTATCATGGGCGGAACACCTCCTTTTGCACAGACCGGATTTTGGTCCGTTCTTTCATCAGAGAAACTGCCTGTATTATAATGGAAAAGGACAGGGAAGGCAATGCGATCAGGAAAAAAATGATGAAAATTGCTGAAAAAAGAGGAATTGATCCGAATCGGTCCCAAAAGTAATTGAACTGGAGGGGACGGGTATGCTATGATAAAAACAGTGCGTTGAATTTGCGGCCGTTTTTCCTGCACCGGAGCGGGAGCCGGCTGTTCCGTACAATTGATAAGATAAGCGAAGGAGAACTTTATGTCTATCAACGATGTTTCCAACCTGTTTACGTTCGCAGGCGGCCTTGGGATGTTCCTCTATGGCATGAATATCATGGCGGACGGTATGCAGAAAACAGCCGGCGGGAAGATGAAACAGTTTCTGGGCATGCTTACAAACAACCGGGTAATGGGAGTGGCCCTGGGAGCTCTGATCACCGCCATCATCCAGAGCAGCGGAGCGACCACCGTAATGGTAGTGGGCTTTGTAAGCGCAGGCGTGATGAGTCTGTCCCAGGCTGTGGGAGTGATTATGGGTGCGAATATCGGCACCACCATTACTGCGTGGATCGTGTCCATGAGTCAGCTGGGAGAGGCATTTGCGGTAATGAAACCGGAATTTTATGCGCCTCTTATTATTGGAATAGGGGCTCTGCTTATGGTATTTACCAAGAGCCAGAAGAAAAAACAGGCGGGAGAGATCTGCGTGGGCCTGGGTCTGCTGTTCGTGGGCCTCAGTTTTATGTCCACATCCATCTCAGGGTATACGGACGCACCGATCTTTGCGCAGGCGTTCGCTCTGCTGGGAAGCAATCCTGTTCTGGGAATGCTCATCGGTCTGATCGTGACGGCCCTGCTCCAGAGTTCTTCCGCATCGGTAGGTATTCTGCAGACTCTGGCTCTGAACGGCATTGTGACAACCAATGCGGCTATTTATATTACACTGGGACAGAATATCGGTTCCTGTGTAACGGCTCTGATCTCCAGTATCGGCGGTTCCCGTACGGCAAAGCGTGCGGCATGCATTCATCTGAGCTTCAATATTATCGGATCTCTGCTGTTCGGGATCGGTGCCATGATTCTGTTCCTGATTGCCCCTGATGTGGCTCACAGCAATATCAATGCAGTGCAGATTTCTATTTTCCATACAGTGTTCAATCTGACCAATACGATCGTACTGTTCCCGTTTGCAGAGCAGCTGGTCAAGCTGTCCGGCCTGATGGTGAAGGAAAAGCCGGAAGACAGCGGGGAAGAGGACGAGGAAACTCAGACGCTTCGCCATCTGGACGAGAGAATTTTCGAATCTCCCGCTTTTGCACTGGAGACAGCTGCTGCTGAGGTCATCCATATGGGAGAACTGGTGCTGGGAAATCTGGAGCGGGCAGTGAGAACTCTGGAAACGGGGAATGATCAGGAAATCGACCAGATCTATCAGGTGGAAAAAACCGTGGATCATCTGGAAAAAATCCTGACAGACTACCTGATCAAAGTGGATAATCTGTCTTTGAATGAGCATCAGAAGCTGGTGGTGGCCAATCTGTTCTACAGTGTAAGCGATATTGAGCGTGTGGGAGACCACTGCGAAAACCTGGCGGAGCTGGCCCAGTCTCTGATCAAGGACAATTCCCGCTTTACAGACACAGCGCTGGATGATCTGAAACAGATGAGCGATGTGGTGATCGAGGCCTTCCGCAGTGCGATAGAGACAAGAAAAAGCGGCAACATGGATGCGGTGCGCCGGGTCAGCCAGCTGGAGGATGAGGCGGATAATCTGGAAGAGGAGCTGAGAGAGAAACATATCGAGAGACTTTCTGCCGGAAAGTGCAGCACGTCGGCAGGTATTGTATTTCTCGATATTCTCACCAATCTGGAGCGTGTATCGGATCATGCATACAATCTGGCAGGCTATGTAAAGGACGAGCTGTAACGAAAAAACAATTTATTCCTATAAATTTGAAAAACCTCTTTACATTCTGTTTTAAATTATGTACAATGTGTGGTGACTGATGATTATTTAACAATCATATTATTTATTCTTAGGAGGAATACAATTATGGCAGTAAGAGTAGCGATCAATGGTTTCGGACGTATTGGACGTCTTGCGTTCAGACAGATGTTTGATGCAGAGGGCTACGAGGTTGTAGCTATCAACGATTTAACGGATCCGAAGATGCTGGCGAACCTGTTAAAGTATGATACTGCACAGGGCGGATACTGCGGACACATCGGCGAGGGCAAGCATACCGTAGAAGCTGGTGAGGGTTCCATCATCGTTGACGGAAAGGAGATCACCATCTACAAGGAGCCGAAGGCTGAGAATCTTCCCTGGGGTGAGTTAAATGTAGATGTTGTTCTTGAGTGCACAGGTTTCTACTGCTCTAAAGATAAAGCAATGGCACACGTACAGGCTGGCGCTAAGAAAGTGGTTATCTCCGCTCCGGCAGGCAATGACCTGAAGACCATCGTGTTCTCCGTAAACGAGGGAACTCTGACCAAGGATGATCAGATCATTTCTGCAGCTTCCTGCACCACCAACTGCTTAGCTCCCATGGCTAAGGCATTAAACGACTATGCTCCCATCCAGTCCGGTATCATGAGCACCATCCACGCTTACACCGGTGATCAGATGATCCTTGACGGACCGCACAGAAA
>CALWRQ010000072.1 GCA_944383965.1 uncultured Lachnospiraceae bacterium | reverse complement strand
TTTTCGAAAATATTTACTTTTCAAAGTTCCATGCCAGCGCCTGCTGGCTGTGATCACTCAGGATTCCGAGAGATCATATAATACTCTCTATCCATATTCCGGGAACCGACCGGACCCGGAACATAAATCCCTTTATTATTTTTTGATCTTTGTTCTGGAATCCAGAGCGTCTCTCATTCCGTCACCGATGAAATTAATGCTGGAAACGGTCAGTACCAGAAGAACTCCCGCAGGCACCCAGAGCCAGGGTCTGCTGGAAAGTACTGTGATGGACTGCGCGGCGTAGAGGATATTTCCCCATGACGCCTGAGGCGGCTGAACGCCCATTCCCAGAAAGCTCAGAGCAGATTCCTGAATGATGGCCTGAGCCGTACGGAAAGTGAAGTTGATCAGTACCGGCGCAAACGCGTTGGGAATCACATATCTGGTAAGGATGGTAAAATCCTTTGTTCCCACGGCCCTCGCCGACTCCACATATTCCTTCTCTCTTATGGAAAGCACATTTCCGTAGATCAGCTTCGCAAAGTCTGTCCATCCCAGCACGCCGATCACGAAAATAATGGTCCAGATGGACGGGTCAAATACGGATACCAGCACCAGGATCAGAATCATGGACGGGAATGACATGAAGATATCCGCCGCCCGCATGATCACCATTTCCCAGATCCCTTTGTAATACCCCGCCAGCAGTCCCAGGGGAACCCCGATGCAGAGGCTGATGACCGCAGACAGAAGGCCTACCAGAAGGGAAACTCTGCCTCCGTACACCAGTCTGGCAAATACGTCTCTGCCGGTATCATCCGTTCCCAGAATATGTCCCGCTCCGGGCGCCGCGCTGAAATTCAGGATGTCCGAGGTATAGGGATCCAGTTTCATCACCGCCGGAAGCACAATCACCAGAAATACCTCCAGCAGAATAATCGCCAGACCAATCATTGCCAGCTTGTGCTGGGAAAATTTTTTCAGGACATCGCGGCTGTAAGAATCTTTTTTTAACTTTTCCTTCGCTTCCATCTCCATACCTCCTAACGGCTCTCCCTGATCTTCGGATCAAGAAGGCTGTAAACGATGTCTGTTACAATATTTCCGATCAGCACTGCTGCCGCGATAATTACGGTAATTCCCATAATCGTCGGATAGTCTCTTGAATTGATGGACTGAACCATCAGGCTTCCCAGGCCGGGCCAGCTGAACACCTGCTCCGCCACTACCGCTCCGCCGAACAGGAACGGAATCATGGTGCTGAGCACCGTTACCACCGGGATCAGAGCATTTCTCAATCCATGGATAATCACAACCCTCAGCTCTCTCAGTCCCTTTGCCCTGGCCGTTCTGATATAGTCCTCCGAAAAGACCTCCATCATGCTTCCTCTGGTCTGCCTCAGAATGCTGCCCACGTTGAACACCGTAAGGGTCAGGCAGGGCAGAATCAGGTGCCTGGACATGGAAGCCAGCGTTTCCACTCCCGAATCGTACATACCTCCCATGGGCAGGATCTGAAGCTTTACCGCAAAGGCATAGATCAGAACCAGACCGGTGAAAAACGTAGGAGTGGACGCTCCCACAAAGGAGAGGCCGGAAGAAATATAGTCCCAGGGAGAATAGGGCTTATAGGCCGACATGATTCCCAGGGGAACGGCGATCAGTACGGAAAGAATGGTGGAAGTAATCGTCAGTATCAGCGTGGGACCCAGTCTCTCCAGCACCATACCCATTACCGGAAGATTTGTCCGGTAAGAGACTCCCATATTTCCCTGGAGAAGAGACTGAAGCCATCTCAGATACTGAATGATTACCGGCTGATCCAATCCCAGCTGCGTCCTCAGAGCCTCCATGTCTTCCTTGGTAGCCATGGGATCCGCCATCAGCATCTCAAGAGGACTTCCGGGAGCCAGGGAAGATATGAAATATACAAGTACTGTGATTCCGAAAAATGTAGGGATCGCGATCAGCAATCGTTTTACAACGTACTTCAACATATTGATTTTAACCTCCTGTGCAAGGCGTTACATACAGCTTTCCGCGGCGTGCCGAACGCTGTTGGTAATACCACTGGTATTGTCTCTAATAATATCAGCGTATGTACGATCTGTCAATATATCTTCATTTTTTTCTTTTTATTTGTGCAGTAATGATAGTTTCTCCGCATTTTTTCTGTTATATTGACCAATCAACCCCCGTTGACTTTTCTCTCTTTTTACATTATCATGAAATTGTCCTTTCCAAGCGGCGTGCCTGATTCCTGCTGTTAATGCCTCTGAAGCACAAGGAATGAGATAAGGAGGACAAAGTCATGTCAATCAAACACAATGAACCGAAATTCACCGATGATGCGACCTTAGCATGCAGAGGAGCTGTGGAGCATCGCGCAACCTGGATGGCCCTTCTCTATGAGGAAGCCAAAAAGCAGGGCATGGACGCAGAAAAAATGTGCCGTGAGGCCATCAGAAAATGCGGACATATCCACGGAGAAACTCTTTACAAACCCAAATGCGGCGATCCGGAAAGCGCCGCTGATTTCGGAAGCGTATTTTTCTCCGGTCAGGGAGCAAAAAACATGGAGATTGACATTCTGGAAGCTGACCATGACAAGCTGGTAGCCGAATTTCATCAGTGCCCCTTAGTGCAGGCATGGGAAAAGTTAGGCTACAGCGGAAAAGAGCTGGAGCTTCTCTGCGATATGGCCATGGACGGAGACCGGGGCATCGCCGATCAGATGGGTCTCACCCTGGATATTGAAAAGAAGATCGCAGCGGGAGACGGTGTGTGCCGTCTGCATTTTCACAAATAAAAAATGGCTGTGACATAGCAAGAGCCGTTCAGGTGTCATATACCGACGCCCGAACGGCTCTTTTTTCTGATTATAATCAACTCATTTTTTAAAGCACAGGGGAGAGAAGCCTGCTGCACTGCTCCTTGATCCGGATCAGCAGCCCCCGCTCCCTGTATTCCTCCAACGTAATTTCCCTGCAGTTCTCCAGGTCCTTCAAAAAGGCTGCTTCCAGCTTCTCCGTTGTCTCCTCGTCATAAATAACCGCATTCACCTCAAAGTTCAGTTCGAAGCTGCGGATATCCATGTTCGCCGTACCGTAGCTGCACACTCTTCCGTCCGTCATCACGCCCTTTGCGTGGAGGAAGCCGTTCTGATAGGTATAGCATCTGGCTCCCGCCGCCAGAAGATCTCCCACATAGGAATAGCTGGCCCAATATACAAAAGGATGATCCGGCTTACAGGGAATCATCAGCCTCACGTCCACACCGGACTTGGCCGCCACCTCCAGAGCCGACAGCACCGCGTCATCCGGCACAAAGTACGGGGTTTGGATGTATATGTGGTTCCTTGCCTTGTGAAACAGCTCCAGATAGTTATTTCTGATCTGCCGGTCCCTGGCATCCGGTCCGCTGGTAATGATCTGAATCCCCAGCGGCGTATTGAGCCCTTCCATAAGTTTTTTTCTTTCCTCATTAAGGGAATGGGGAATTTCAAAATATTCCGCATTTTTAAACAGATTTTCCTTACAGGCATAGTTCCAGTCCAGGGCGAACCGCACCTGCAGGCTGATCACCGCATCCCCGTATATTTTCAGGTGGGTGTCTCTCCAATATCCGAACCTGGGTTCTTTCCCTATATATTCCTTTCCGATGTTAAATCCGCCCACGTATCCGATCTTTCCGTCAATCACCACGATTTTTCTGTGATTCCGGTAATTCACGCGAAGATTTACTCTCCCCAGGGGAGCAGGGAAAAAGGCTCCTACCTTCACTCCGTGCCGCTCCAGCTCATCCCACTTTCTCTTCGGCATGAACCGTCCCCCCATGCCGTCATAGAGGATGCGCACCTCCACTCCCTCTCTGACCTTTTTCAGCAGAATGGGAATAAGAGAGTCAAACAGTTCGTCATTCTTTATAATATAATACTGAATATGGATAAAACGCTCCGCTTTTTCCATTTCGCGGCGGAGATCTTCAAATTTCTTTTCTCCGTCCGTAAATATTTCGATATGATTGTTCAGCGTAAGCACCGCCCCGGAGGTTTCCAGGTTATAAATAACCAGGTCCTTATAGTCTCTCTCCAGCGGCTCTTCCAGGGTCATTTCGTGTTTCTTCAGATAGTTTTCCTGACTTCTGGCGGAAATGTTCAGTCTATCCTCCACTTCCTTTACCCGGAACATCTTATTTTTGTGGAAGTCCTGGCACAAAAGCAGATAAAAGAAAAATCCGAAAACCGGAACAAAGTACAGAGCCAGCAGCCATGACCACACCGCTTTCGGATCTCTTCTCTGAAAAAATACGATCACCACGGACAGCACCAGATTGATAATAAGCAGATTGGATATGAGCCAGTCCCAGGCCGACAGCAGCAGCCCCACCGTCTCCCTCATGTCAGTTCACCTCCCGTTTCCCGGTCTGATGCCTTCATCATATCATATGCGCTCCCGGCGCACAAGGAGGCGCTTCCGAAAGCTCCTTATACCTTAAAGCGGTAGCCTACACCCCATATGGTCTCAATGTACTGAGGCTTTGCCGTATTAAACTCGATCTTTTCTCTTATTTTCTTAATGTGCACGGTCACAGTGGCAATATCTCCCACAGACTCCATATCCCAGATCCTGCTGAACAGTTCCTCCTTTGTAAAAACATGGTTCGGATTCTGAGCGAGAAATGCCAGGAGATCGAACTCTTTCGTAGTAAAATTCTTCTCCTCCCCGTTCACCCAGACACGCCGGGCCGTTTTGTCAATTTTCAGCCCGCGGATCTCTATCACATCATTGGCCGGAATGCCGCTTCCGATCAGGCGCTCATATCTGGCCAAGTGGGCCTTGACCCTGGCAACCATTTCGCTGGGGCTGAAAGGCTTGGTCATATAGTCATCTGCCCCCAGACCCAGCCCGCGGATTTTATCGATATCTTCTTTTTTCGCAGACACCATGATGATCGGCGTATTCTTTACCTCCCGGACCTTTCTGCATATCTCAAAACCGTCCGTTCCCGGAAGCATCAGGTCCAGAATCATCAGGTCGCAGTCTTCTTCCAAAGCCTTTTTAAGCCCCGTATCCCCGTCTCCTGCAATCTCCACCTCAAAGCCGCTCAGCTCCAGATAGTCCTTTTCCAGCTCTGCGATGCTTTCCTCGTCTTCTATGATCAAAATTCTGCTCATTCCTGTATGACCTCCTGATATTTTCTAAGGACAAAATGTATCTCCGTCCCCGTACCCTCCTTGCTGGTGGCCCAGATTCTTCCTCCGTGATCCTCAATGATCTTTCTTACGATGGAAAGGCCGATGCCGCTTCCTCCCTTGGAAGAATTTCTGGAGGCATCCGTACGGTAAAAACGGTCGAAGATATTGGGAAGATCCTTTGCGGCAATTCCCCTTCCGTTATCCTCAATCCCCACCTGTATGAAGTCTCCCACATCCCGTATGCGGATATTGATGATTCCCTTCTTCTTATCCATGTACTTGATGGAGTTTCCGATAATATTGTTGATCACCCGCTTCAGCTGCTCCGCATCCGCAATGATCTCCACATCCTTGTCCACGTAATTGAAATATCCCAGCTCCACTCCTCTGGCCTCCATATCCAGGCCCACCTCTTCCACGCAGTCTCCGAAATACTCCGCCACGTTGATCTTAGAGTAGGTATAGGGAATTTTGTTCGTATCGATTTTGGAGTAAAAGGTAAGCTCGTCGATCAGCCGGTCCATGTCATTGGCCTTATTGTAAATAGTTCGGATATACTTGTCCAGCTTCTCGGGAGAAGAAGCCACTCCGTCCATAATTCCTTCCACATAGCCTTTGATGGCTGTAATCGGCGTTTTCAAGTCATGGGAAATATTGCTGATCAGCTCCTTGCTTTCCTTATCATACTGAATCTTTTCCTCTGCCGACTCCTTCAGCCGGATGCGCATCTCCTCAAAATCCTGGCACAAACGCCCGATCTCATCCTCATCCTCCACCTCAAGCGTAAAATCCAGGTTGCCGTCACGAATATTTTTCGTCGCCTGCTGAAGCTGCCCCAGCGGCCTCCAGATGGACCGGTAAACCCAGGTGGTCAGGGCCATTCCCGTAAAGCACAGAATCAGAATGCCGGAAATCAGCATTTCTCTCACCATAGATTTTACCTCGGGAATAATCTCATCCACCTTGGACACCAGAAACAGGCTCCCCTCCGTCCCGTCGGGAAACTTGAAATCCATCTGCTTCAGCAGATGCTGGCTGTCTCCGTCCAGATAAATACCGCCTTCAATATCCGCCCCTCCGTTTCCATAGGGGGGAAGCTGCCGGTAAAATTCCTCTTCTTCCGTGCTGGGATTTCCCTCATAAATGATTTCATTTCCCTTTCTCACGATAATATAGGCATATTTATCCATCATTTTCTGGTTCAGCCTGTCCAGATAGTCCATATCCTCAAAGGCCCCCGGATCGCTCTCCATCTGCTGCCGGATTTCCTCCCTTCCCGATTCCGTCAGGCGATTGAAAATCTGGGTGGAATTGGCAGACAGCACTTCAATCTGATCGGTCAGACCGTAATTCTTTCTGATCTCGCTGGTCTGGTAGCTGCTGAGTCCCATAAACGCCATGGCGATCAGGAGCATGGGAACTACCGTAACCGTCAGAAACGCAACAGCCAGTCTGGTTTTTAATTTCATCACTGCTTCTCCTGTACAGAGCTGCGGAACAGCGCAGCTGCGCTGTTCTCCGCTGTTTTCCTGCTTTCGATTATACCACACTTTCTCATGAGCATTTATAAAAGTATTCTAAACTTTATGATTTCACAGAAAAAACACTTTTTCGTCACATTTGGGAAGTATACTCTTTTCATGAAAAGGAAATCCTTTTCATATACACTTTTTCATTTCCGGCCGGCAGGAATCCCCATCCTGTCGGTTCTCCTTCAGTTTTTCTGCGGAGAATATTCTCTGCGAAAAAAAAGCCGGGGCAGGCGGTGTCCCGGCTTTTTTTCCTATAATCTGGTTGAAAAACCCCTATCATATGGCTTATAATAAATATACTTGGACGGTTTCTGCCCTCAGGCATTCCAACCGCCCCGGATTAAAAAATAAAGGAGAACTTGTCATGCGAATTTATGAGGTGAAAAACTATGAGGAATTAAGCCGTAAGGCTGCAAACATTATTGCCGCCCAGATCCTTATGAAGCCGGCCTGCGTGCTGGGCCTGGCTACCGGTTCCACACCTGTAGGAGCTTACAAGGAATTAATTAAAAAATACGAGAGCGGAGATCTGGATTTCTCCCAGGTTTCCTCTGTAAATCTGGACGAATATAAAGGACTTTCCGGCGATAATGATCAGAGCTACCGCTACTTTATGAACCACAATCTGTTCAATCATGTAAACATCGACAAAAGCCGCACTCACGTTCCCAACGGTCTGGAGCCGGACGCTGACAAAGCCTGTGCTGAATACAACGCTCTGATCCGTTCCATGGGCGGAATCGATCTTCAGCTTCTCGGCATCGGCGGAAACGGTCATATCGGCTTCAACGAGCCCTGCGAGGAATTTATCTGCGAGACCCACTGCGTATCCTTAGCACAGAGCACCATCGAAGCCAATGCCAGATTCTTCGCTTCCATCGATGAAGTTCCGAAATCTGCATACACCATGGGCATCGGCAACATCATGTCCGCAAAACAGGTGCTTCTGCTGGCTTCCGGCAAAGGCAAGGCTCAGGCCGTTTATGATTCCTGCTTCGGGCCGGTGACTCCCCACGTACCCGCTTCCGTTCTGCAGCTCCATCAGGATGCGGTGATCATCGCCGACAGCGACGCCCTGTCCCTGGCAAAGGAAAAAGGAGTATTCTGATTTTACATAATCGGCTGATCTGACGAAAAACTGCCCGGAATATCACATATTACGTGATATTCCGGGTGTTTTTTATTCCCGCACCGGCGTCATTGACAAAACAGAGCTCCGGACCCATTCCTTCTCCATGGCTCTGTGCTATAATAAACCGATATCACTTTTAAGTACTTCCAAACAGAAAGGAGCCGCCGATCCGCAGTCAGCTCCCCGATTATTTCCGGGACCACCTTAACCGTGATCTGACCGCTTATGTGGCAGAAACAAGCGGAACTTTGGCAGCTGTTGTTCTGCTGCTCACTACCCGGATGCCTGCGAATCCCAGCGTGATCACAGGAAAATTCGGAACTGTTCTTAACGTATATACCAAACCGGAGTTCCGCAGACAGGGAATTTCCGAGAAGCTGCTGACCATGGCCATCCGCGATGCTCAGAAAAACGGTCTCTCTTATCTGGAACTTGACTCCACACAGGCGGGCCTGCCGCTGTATCATAAGCTTAAATTCCAGCCTAAAACCTCCCGTTACATACCCTTGGTCTATCCGCTGTAGTTCTGCATATACAAAAAATCGGAATTTCTGATCAACAGGAAATTCCGATTTTTTTGTTCGTCATGTCAGGCTCTGCCCGTCAATGGTGCGCCCTTCCATTCGAAGGAACTTGTTTGTCTCCACCACATATGTAATGGAATCACACCGAATAAGCGTAGATGAAAAATGAATGGGAATATGTTTCTCATCATAAGCCGTTTTCTCAATATAAAAAAGTGGATCTCCGATAACACATTCAAGGAGAGCCGCGCTGTCATCATCCGCCGGCAGTCCGTTGATTTCCATAGTCGAAGAGGCGATCTCCGTTTCGTAGTCCTCCTTAAAAATATGGTAAAATGGCCTCTCTGAGGCAGCTTTCTGAAGAAAATCCGGGAATCTTGCTTCCGAAACATAAATTCTGTCTGTACCAATCGGCCTTGAGTCCGCCAGCATCAGTCTTTTCACGCTGAACACAGGACTCCCCACTTTAATTTCCAGACGTTCAGATATGAGCTGATCCGCAGAAATACTTTTCAAAGACAGTATTTTCTGGCCGGATAAATGCCCTCTGGAAGAAAGAGAATCCGCAAATCCTTTTGCCTCTGACAAAACCACCTTTTCTTTTTTCGGCAGAACAAAAGTTCCTTTTCCCTGAACCTTCTGCACCAGCCCGTCCTGAGACAGCTTCTCCATAGCCTTTCTTATGGTGATTTTGCTTACTTTATATTTCTCGCTCAGCTCCGTCTCTGTAGGAAGCTTATCCCCCGTTTTGTATATATGAGTCTGAATATCATTACGTATAGCTGCATCAATCTGAAGATACAGAGGTTTCACACACTTTGAATTCATAAATAGTACTCTCCTTTTGCCAAAACATTATAACACATATTATGATGATATGCAATTTTATATTTTTGTTATTTTTTTTAAATTCCTCTTGCTTTTTTAGTGCTTTATGACTATAATAACTCACATAAGGATATATAATCATATATAATCTTTTTAAAGAAAAGGAGATAATAGTTATGAGAAACGAGCATCTGGAATTAATCGGACGTGTAGCAGAAGCCTTGAAAAGCAAAGAAAGCATCAATACGGTTTACTTTGTGGCCTGTGGAGGATCTCAAGCAGTATTGATGGCAGGACAGTATATCTTTGACAAGGAAACAACCATTCCCAGCCACGTTTATACTGCCAACGAATTTGTGTATGACACTCCGAAAAGTCTGAATGAACATTCTCTGGTGATTTCCTGTTCCCATTCCGGAAATACTCCTGAAACAGTTGCTGCTACCAAGCTTGCCAGAGAAAAAGGTGCCATGACCGTCGCTCTTTCCAATGCGGAGGGTTCCGATCTTTGGAATGCAGCAGAATATCCCATTCATTATGACTGGGGTAAAGAAGTCAGCGACAGTGACAAAAATAAAGGTATTCTCTACGGTCTTCTGTTCACCATCCTGAATATCCTTCAGCCGGAAGAAAAATGGGACGTATGCCTGAAAGCTCTGGATCAACTCACTGATCTCTCCGCAAAAGCCAAAGAGCAGTATAAAGACCAGGCTTCTCGCTGGGCAAAGGAAAATAAGAGAGAAACTCTCATCTATACGATCGGAAGCGGCATTAACTACGGAGAGGTTTACTCCACTGCCATGTGCTGGTTTATGGAAATGCAGTGGATCCATTCCGGCTGCATCCATTCCGGAGACTACTTCCACGGACCGTTCGAAGTTACCGATTTCGACATTCCTTTCCTTCTGGTAAAAAGCATCGGAAACACCCGGTTCCTGGATCAGAGAGTCGAGGACTTCAGCACAAAATACAGCGACAAAATGCTGATCCTGGACCAGGCCGATCTTCCTCTGGACTGTGTAGCCGAAGAAGCAAAGCCCTACATCGCCGCTATTCTTTCCGGCGTGGTAATCCGGGAATTTGTAGAAGCCATTGCCTTTGAGAGAGGTCATTCACTGGATGTGCGCCGTTATATGTGGCATATGAACTATTAAACCAAGAAACGGAGGAGAGCCGAATGTCTCTGAGACTTATAATATTTGATGTAGACGGTCTGTTGCTGGATACAGAAAGAGTATGGAAAAGCGCATGGCAGGAAGCAGCCGGCTCTCTCCATCTGCAGCTCGATCCGGACGGGTTTGATCTCCTGGTCGGCAAAACAGGGCAGGACTATGAAAACGGCCTCAGCGCCATATTAGGCAGCCGCTGCGGCGTCCGGCAGTTTATGGAAGAAATGCGGCGCGTGGGAATGGAAAAATTGAAAACGGAGCTTCGGCTGAAGCCGGGAGCGAAGGATATCCTGAAATATCTGGAACAGAACGGCATCCCCAGAGCCATTGCAACCGTAACCTGCCGGGAACTGACGGAAGAGCGGCTGAAACGGATGAACATATTTTCCCTTTTCTCCCACATCTGCTGCGGTGATGAAATCCAAAGAAGGAAACCATTTCCGGATATTTATCTCAAAGTACTGGAAATGACCGGCTGCCCGCCGGAAAACGCTCTGGTGCTGGAAGATTCACCGGTAGGTGTGGAGGCAGCCTGGAGGGCCGGGATTCCCTGCATTATGATTCCCGACATAACAGCTCCGGGACCAAATGAGCAGAAACGGGCGGATGCTGTCGTAAGTTCTCTGTCAGAAGCTAAGAAAAAGATTGAAGAGAGGCTTTACGAGGTGTAAAATTTTCAAATACAATATCTGACCGAAATCATTTCCATCGGCCGGAGTCTGAGAGGTGAACTATGAACAACGATGAATTCGGCGTATTGCTGCTTACCCACGGAGAGCTGGCAAAAGGCTATATGAGCGCACTGAAGCTGATCTTGGATATGGATGATTCCCAGCTGGATATCCTGTGTCTGAAGGAAGGAGAAGATCTGGACACATTCGGAGATCGGATCAGTCTTGTTCTTGAAGAGAAATACCAGGATAAAAATCTGGTAATTCTGCTGGATATACCGGGAGGAACGCCGGCAAATACAGCTTTGCGGTTTATGTCCGACTCACGGAAGCTGATCGCCGGAACCAATCTGGTAATTGCCATGGAAGTGATGATTGAGAAAATCAACGGAACTCCCTGGGATTCCCTGGATCTGGAATCCATTATAGAAGACGGAAAAAACAGCATTGTTTATTACAACAAGCTTTTAGAGGAGGGACAAGTATAATGATTAAATTAGTGCGCGTAGACCACAGACTGCTCCATGGTCAGGTAATTTTTTCCTGGACCAGACAACTGGCTGTCAATCACATTATTGTTGCGGATGACAAGGTTCCTAATGACCCCATCGGGAAAATGGCATTATCCATTGCCAAACCGGCCGGCTGCACCCTGGACATTATACCTTTTTCAGAGCTTGCCAAATCGGTGGAAAACAACAGGAACAAAAATACCATGATCATTGTTCGGGGCCCGGAAGAAGCTCTTACACTGTGCGAAATTCTGCCGGAAGTGACGGAGATCAACTATGGAGGCGTAGCCAAAAAAGCAGATTCCAAAGAATACGGAAAAGCCGTATTCCTGAACGAAAAGGAGCTGACAGCAACCAGGGGGATTTTGGCAAAGGGTGTTAAAATTTACATCCAGCAGGTTCCTACCGCTTCTGTAGAGCATGCAGATTTTTCCAAATAACATCCGAATAACGGAGAAAGGAGAATAATCGTGTTAATTAAAGCAATCTTGCTTGGTCTGGTGGGTGTGGTCGGAGTCATCGATTCCCGGCTGATCGGCCGGCAGAATATCGGCCGCCCGCTGATCCTCAGCACACTGGCCGGCCTGGCTCTGGGAGATCTGAGAACAGGAATCATACTGGGAGCCAGCCTGGAACTGATATCCATGGGCTTCGTAGCTATCGGTGCTGCCGGCCCGCCCAATATGCAGTTCGGAAGCATTATCGCCACCGCCTTTGTCATTCTCTCCGGAGCAACGGCAGAAACGGCTCTGACCATAGCCATTCCGGTAGCAGTGATTGGAGAATTTCTGAGCGTGATCATGCGGATCATTATCGCTCAGTTCTCTCATGTGGCAGATAAAGCCATTGAAGCGGAAAACTACCGTCTTGCCAAAAATATACATATATGGTGGTCCTTTATCCTGAATGCTCTGATCTACTTTATTCCCATCTTTTTAACGGTTTATCTGGGAACAGGAATCGTGGAAACTATGGTAAACGCCATTCCTGAAGTAATCTCCAACGGACTGACCGTAGCCGGAAATCTGCTGTCCGCTCTGGGATTTGCCATGCTGCTCAGCACCATGCTGTCCAAAAAGCTGTTCCCCTATTTCCTTTTCGGATTCCTGGTAGTGGCATATTCCGGTCTGGATCTGATCGGACTGACCATGTTTGCCTGCATTTTAGCTTTCATTTTAGATAAAGTATCTTACGGAAAAGGGGAGGACACACAGAATGGAATTTCATGAGCAGGAAAATCAGAATGCAGTGATTACAAAAAAAGATCTGCGCCATTTATTTCTCCGTTCCTGGACAATCATGTGTTCCTGGAACTATGAGCGTCAGATGCATATGGGCTTCATGTACGGTATGGCTCCGATCCTGGAAAAGCTGTACAAAAATAAGCCCGAAGAGAAAAAAGAGGCATACCGCCGTCATATGGAGTTCTTTAACTGTACTCCTCAGATGACCGGATTTATCATGGGACTTGCGGCCTCCATGGAGGAACAGAACGCAAAATCAGAAGACGGTTCTTTCCAGGCTGATTCCATCTCCATGGTAAAAACCAGCCTTATGGGACCTTTCGCCGGAATCGGCGACAGCTTTTTCCAGGGCACATTAAGAATCATCACCTTCGGAATTGGTCTGTCTTTCGCCCAGCAGGGAAACATACTCGGTCCGATCCTAGCCGTGCTGCTGTTTGCCATTCCCTCTATCTTCCTTGGATATTACGGAACGGTCCTGGGATACGAATCCGGAAATAAATATCTGGCAAAGCTGTATCAGGAAGGCATTATGGACCGGGTTATGCAGTTTGCTTCCATCGTTGGCCTGGCGGTCGTCGGCGGAATGGTCGCCAGCATGGTCAGCATCACTACCCCGCTGACCTTTACTACAGGAGGTACGGAACTGGTTCTGCAGGACATGATCGATTCCATATTCCCCAAATTACTTCCTCTGGTATTCACGCTCGGAATCTACAGTCTGATTCAGAAAAAAGTCAACACCAACATTCTGCTTCTCGGCATAGTGATATGCGGAATTATCCTGGGAGCTTTTGGTATTCTGTAAAATATGCGGCATTTCGTCTGAAATGCCGTATAAAAAATAGGCTGCGCCTATTCAACTCCCCTGCCCCTCAATCATGAGGGGTTAGGGGTTTCTTTTTGTTACTTTT
>CALWRQ010000071.1 GCA_944383965.1 uncultured Lachnospiraceae bacterium | reverse complement strand
AATGACAGATCCCTTTGAGGAAATCGCAAAGGCCTTCGGAGAAGAGACCGGATGTGAAATGAATGTTACTTATGCAAATGCAGGACAGATCCAGGCGCAGATCAAAACCTCAGAGGAGGGGGATTTCTTTATTGCAGGCTCAGCGGATGAGCTGAAACCGGTATCCGACTATGTAGTATCTCAGAAGGATCTGGTGAAACATATTCCGGTGCTGGCGGTTCAGGAAGGAAATCCTAAAAATATTACGGGTCTTTCCTCTCTCACAGCGGAGGGAGTGAGTCTGATCATGGGAGAAGCAGAATCCACACCGATAGGAAAGATTGCACAGAAGGCGCTGGCGGATGCAGGAATTTCGGACCAGGTGAATGTGGTAGCAACTACTACAACAGCACCTCAGATGGCTACGGCGATTGCTGCAGGTGAAGCAGACGCAGCGATCGTATGGAAAGAAAACTGCAATGCGGATGGGGTTGAAATTGTAGATACAGAAGATCTTGACGCATATGTGAAAACAGTACCGGCTGCTGTTCTCGGCTGTTCGGATGATAAAGCTGCCCTGTCTGCTTTCAACGATTATCTGGATTCAGAAAAGGCGCAGGTGATCTGGGAAAGCTATGGTTATGAAATTGTGGAATAGGTCTGCATGATATGAATGATCTGTAAAATACAACAGTATGAAAAGACAGAGTATATTTGACACAATAGCAATAATGACTGCTCTGGCAGTGCTCTTGTTTATTGGAAGCGCGGTATTTGTAATCGCCGCAGACGGCCTGCCGGGATTCTGGGAGCATATGAAATCTGAGGAACTGCAGTTTGCGCTTCGGATGAGCCTGACAACTGCCACTTTGTCCAGTGTGATTGTTATGCTGCTTGCCCTTCCAACCGCATATGCACTTACAAGGACCAGGATGCCGTTTAAAGGGATTTTCAGTCTGCTGATTGAACTGGTACTGTCTGTTCCGTATCTGCTCCTGGGCCTGAGCCTGCTGGTGATGTTTTCTTCTCCTGTCGGGAAATGGCTTAAGGAATGTGGGTTTCCGGTTGTCTTTTCACCGGCCGGCATTGTGATGGCACATCTTCTGGTAAATCTTCCTTACGCGGTGAGGCTGCTGAAAACTGCATTTGAAACCAGTGACCGGAGGCAGGAATTCATTGCACAGACTCTGGGGGCATCCCCTTTCAGGAGTTTTCTGACCATTCTTCTTCCATCATGTAGGAGCAGTATAATCAGTACGCTGATCCTGAGCTGGTCAAGAGGAATGGGGGAGTTCGGGGCAACGCTCATGCTTGTGGGAGTGACCAGAATGAAGACGGAAACACTGCCGGGAAGCATTTATCTGAGCATTTCCACAGGGAATAATGAAGCGGCGATGTCTACGGCCATGCTTATGCTCCTTATTTCAGGGCTGGCCATGCTTCTGGTCCAGACTGCAGAGAAAAGCGAACGGAGGAAGACCCGGGAGGTTCGGGAGAGTCAATGGAAATAGAGATCAGAAATTTTACAGTCAGAAGAGGAGAATTTGTACTTCAGCCGGTTTCGCTCACCATCAGGAAGGGAGAGATTTTTGCGCTTCTGGGAAGAACGGGGTCGGGGAAAACGGTTCTTCTGGAAGCCATAGCCGGAATGTTTCCGGGAGATAAAGGAGAGGTCCTGTATGACGGCGTCAATGTAATGGAAATTCCGCCCTGTAAACGGAAAATGGGGATTGTGTACCAGAATGACGGATTATTTCCTCATATGAAGGTGGAGGACAATATTTCATACGGCCTCAGAATGCACGGATATTCGAAGCAGGAGAGAAAACAGACCGCAGAGGAACTGATGGATATGCTTTCCATTTCTCATATAAGGAATCAGTATCCGGGTACGCTCAGCGGCGGAGAAAAGCAGAGGACGGCTCTGGCCAGAGCGCTGGCTCTGCGGCCGGAGCTCCTTCTTCTGGATGAACCGTTTTCGGCGCTGGATCCGGCGACCAAGGAGGTTCTGTATAAAAATATCATGGAAATACACCGTCTGTTCGGATGTACGATTATTTTTGTGACCCATGATTTCAAAGAGGCGGAACTTCTTTCATCAGAGGTTGGAATCCTGCTGGAAGGAGAGCTTCTGGAGGTAACCGAGGGGAAACAGCTGCTGAAAGGAAGCTACAGCAGAAAAATAGAAGAATTTTTAGGGGGAAGAAAATAATGATATGGCATGGAAAAAAAAGTGAGGAGAAAGAAGGATTTTATTCTCAGCTGAAAAACGCTTTCGAAGAGCTTCTGGAAGAAAATGGATTATTAAAGGAGGAGGCACATATATATGCCAAATCCCTGTCTCCGGAGGAGGCCATCGGGATTACGGAAAGAAAGGACTTTCCCATTCTTACAGGAAAAGATGTGATGGTTGAAGCCCGGTGCAGAGGAGCAAGGGGACAGGCCTTTACCGATGCGCCGGCTGTTTTCAGCGGAAGCCTGGAAGAGATCTGCGGTCTGGATATAGAAAGGAATTCCCATGATCGGGGAATTTTCATTGCAGCTCTGAATGCGGTTATGAAGGATCTGGGGAAACTGGAGTGCACGGTTCACTGCAAGGGAGAAGGTCCGGAAAAATGTGCGGAAGAAATGGTAAAAATGATCAGAACCCGATTTGGAAATCCCAAAATAGGGCTGATCGGATATCAGCCGGCGATGCTGGAGGCGCTGTCCCGGGAATTTTCCCTTCGGGTGCTGGACCTGAATCCGGACAATATCGGACAGGTTCGCTATGGAGTGCCTGTAGAGGATGGGGGAAATAAGAAGCTGCGGGAGATCATCTGTGAGGAAGCAGATCTGGTGCTCTGTACGGGAAGCACGGTATGCAACGGAACCATTACGGATTTTCTTCCTCTGGGGGATAAGGTAATATTTTACGGAACCACTGCAGCAGGGGCAGCAGAACTCATGGGATTGTCCAGAGCCTGCTTTGCAGACCGATATCAGCAGTAAACAGAACTTTCTCCGCCCTGCAGCATGACAGCTGCAGGGCGGAGAAAGTTGCGTCCGGCAAAACCCCGGCTGTCAGGAATCAGAAAAGAATCTGTTTGGGATCTTCTGTAAAGGAAGAGATGGCAGCCTTGCCGCGCTCGAAGAAAAATACCGTCATAAGATTATCATCCACAGAGTACATGTTCTGCAGAGAGGGGTTGGCACTCATCATGGCTTCCCGCGCCTCACGGCGAAGATCTTCTTTTACTTCTCCTTCCACACGGATCCAGGTTCCGTTTTCCATTCCGCAGATTTCTACTTTGCCGTTCTTTTTCATCTGATCATATACATGTTTCCTGTTATTCGTAACAATATAAAGTCTGCCTTCGAATTCACAGACAGCTCCGAAGGGCCGGACATGAGGCTGGCCGTCTTCACAGGTAGCCAGATAGAAGGTGCCGCAGGATCTGAGATACTCTAAAATTTCATTCATAACAGAAATGCTCCTTTCAAAATCGGGTTGTTTTTTTGACTTTTTACAGGTACAATTATAAATCATATAATCTTTATTACAAGTACGATATTTTATGATACCGGTATCAGAAAGGAACGTATCTATGAAAAGAAAGGATTTATTCGGCTTCTGCCCATATGTGACGGCGCAGAAGGTCCTTACAGGAAAATGGTCCATATATATTCTGTATCTGCTGTCAGAAGGATCGATCCGGTTTAATGAGCTCCAGAGGCGGATGCCTGAGGAAATGACGCATACAACATTATCCAGACAGCTGAAAGCGCTGGAGGAAGAGGGGCTGATCATCCGTACGGAATATTGTCAGGTACCGCCCAGAGTGGAATACAGACTCAGTGAAATAGGAGAAAAATTCAGCCGGGTTTTGGGGGAACTGGAAATATGGGGAAATGAGTACATTCAGTATCTCAGAACACTGAAAAAGGGGAAAGAAATTTATGGTCAGGAGGCAGCCGGAAGATGACGGAGAATCTTTTGCTTGATTTTACCCATACGTATCAGGAGACCGGCGATGTGCAGGCCGCAGGACTGACGAGGATCGATCTGAGTGACATCAGCGGGACGGATATGTACTGTACGGAACAGGCCGCAAATGAGATCAGGAACAGGCTGGGCAGGAGCGGCCCGAAGGGAATCCATTTTCTGGACAGCGGAAACTACCACTATGTGACTCTGTTTTTTGCAGAGAAAATAAAACAATCTTTTTCACTGGCGCTGATCGATCATCATACGGATATGCAGAAGCCGATGATTGAAAATATGCTCAGCTGCGGAAGCTGGGCCGGAGAGCTGATCCGTAAGAACCGCTTTCTGAAGCAGCTGATTCTGATAGGACCGGAACAGAGAAGCATGGAACATATCGAAGAGGAACTTAAGAGAAAGCTGGTCTGCATCTGTATGGAGGAACTGGACAGCAGTCAGGCGGAAAGAGAACTTTCCAGAATCGACATGAGCCTTCCTGTGTATATTTCTGTGGACAAAGATGTGCTGAGTCCTTATTACGCCAGAACCAACTGGAATCAGGGAGATATGTCAGTGGATATCCTGAAAAAGCTGCTTTTGGAGATCTTCATCCACCAGAAGGTCATCGGTGTGGATATCTGCGGAGAATGCAGTGTTCAGGAACCGCTGCCCTGCTTTGAGGAAGATACGAGGATCAACAGAAAGACCAATGAGGATATTTATCGGTATCTGTCTGCCCTGCTGAAAAAAGAAAGAAGGAGGATCGAAAAAACAGAAAAAAATACTCCTGAAAACTTTCAAAAATAGGAAGAAATTTGTAAAAACATAGCATTTGATATTTATTTAACGGGCAAGTTGATGTATGATTGATGTGTTAAAAAATTAACCATTGGAGGGGTTAAAAATGGAAAAGAAAATACAAAAGACACTGAACGGGTGGCAGTCAGCCCTTCTGCTGATCATCATTATTGCCCTGGTGGCAATCTGTGTGGGGCTGAAGGTCGGCGGCCCGATGATCGGACTGTTTCTGTCATGGCTGGTAATTTACGGGTTCTGCATCATATTCAGAATCGACTACAAGGAGGTCAATCAGGGAGCATTTGATGCTTTGAAGGTGGTTCTTCCTACGATGGCGATTCTGATGGCGATCGGAGTGCTGATCGGCTCATGGATGCAGTCCGGTACGATTCCCACGATCATCGTGTACGGCCTGAAATCCATCAATCCTACGTACCTGCTTACATTTACACTGATCTTTACGGCAGTGCTGAGCCTGGTAACAGGAACCTCATACGGATCGGCAGGCAGCGCAGGAGTGGCTATGATGGCAATCGGAAATGCCATGGGTCTCAATCCGGGAATGGTGGCCGGTGCGGTAATCTGCGGTGCCATGTTCGGTGATAAGCTCAGTCCGTTTTCTGATACGACCAATCTGGCGCCGGCAGTAGCGGGAGCCAAGCTGGGAGATCATGTGAAAAGCATGCTGTGGACGACAGTTCCGCCCATGCTGATCAGTATTGTGGTATTTACGGTTCTCGGATTTTCACAGACAAGCGGCGGCTATGATCCGGGAGATCTGAATGCTTATGTCAGCTATCTGGAGGGAAACTTCCATATCGGATTCGTTACTCTGCTTCCGGCAATCCTGATCATTGTTCTGCTCATGTTCCGGGTAGGAGCTTTTGAAGCTCTGGGAATCGGAGCGGTAGCAGGCGGGATCGTATCTTATTTTGTACAGGGAGCCACTCTCAAGTCAATTTTCAGCGTAGCATACAACGGCTTTTCCTCTGATACGGAGATTGCAGTGCTGAAAGCCATTCTGAACAGAGGCGGTATGAGCAGCATGCTTCAGTATGTGGCAATTATCACCTTTGCGGTGGGAATGGGCGGAATGCTGGACCGGCTTGGTGTGCTGGACAAGATCCTTTCTGTTTTCACAAAGAGAATCAACAGCGACGGTTCACTGATTCTGGCAACGCTTCTGGTGGGATATGTGACCAGTGCAGTAAGTTCTTCCAGCCCGATGTCTCATGTGCTGACCGGACGGCTGATGCAGCCCCTCTTCAAGGAGAGACACATTGAGCCGAGAATCCTGTCCAGATGTCTGGAGGACAGCGGTACTCTGGCCGGCCCCATGATTCCCTGGCATGGTTACGGAATCTACATGGCAGGAACTCTGGGAGTGGCCTGGTCCCAGTATATTCTGTTTGTGCCTCTTCTGTGGCTGACGCCGCTGTTTTCAATCCTTTACGGATTTACAGGAATTTCCATCAAGCATACAAAAGACTGACCGTTTTCGGAATATGAAAAAGCCCTGGTTTCTTCCGCCTGCTGAAAGGCGGAGGAAGCAGGGCTTTTGTTTCTGTGTGTTTCAGAGGTTTTTTTCCGGTTCCACAGAAGCAAGAAGACGGATATCAGGGATGATCGTGGTATGACCCTGTTTCCGTATGGCTCCGGTGTCCTTCAGATGTTTCATGAGCCGGGTGACTGTGATGGTATGGAGTCCCAGGTAGTTTGCCAGCTCGCCGTAGGTAAAATAACTGTGAAGAACGTAGTGATTTCCACAGGGAACAGCCAGCTCTGCAAGGGCATGGCAGAGGCGGCTCAGACTGTTGCCGTTCTGAAGGGCATAGCAGTGACGGAGAGCGCAGTCATAATGAGAGACGGTAAGCTCAAACAGCCAGCGGTACAGCTCGGGACAGCGGTCGATATAATCGCGGAAAGAGGCAAAAGGAATCTGGTACAGGGTACAGTCTGACTTGGCCGTGATGGAAAAGGCATAAAAAGTATCATCAGGATAATCATGAATATAGACCGGTATGAATCCGATCAGGTCATTGGGCTGAAAATACTGGTAAATCCGTTCTTTTCCGTCAGGATAGACGCTGTGCAGGGCACAGATCCCTTCTGTGAGAAAATAGACATAATGGTCCTTATGGGCCCGGTTGTGAAGACAGCAGTTTTTCCTGACATGGATCAGCGTGCCGAGATCTTTCAGGGCGTTCAGATGAGCTTCTGTGGATTCCATAGCCATACCTCCGGGGATGTAATATAAGAGATTATAAAAATTATATCATGAATAAAAAACATAGCAACTGCTATTTTTTTTGAAAAACAGAATGATTATAATTTCAGAGGAGCAGCCTGGGCGGCTGAAGACTTACGATAAAAGGAAGGGTGGCAGGTGATAGAAATATTATGAGCAGAAAAATATTGCGCATCTTGGGGGTAATAGCAGGAAATGCAGTTTTCGCTTTTGGCCTGACGGCATTTTCCATTCCGAACGGTTTTCTTGTGGGAGGAGCGACAGGAATTGCCAGAAGTGCAGAGCATTTTCTGGGACTGGAAATGACGGTGACAGTGGCCGCCATTAATGTGGTTATGTTTCTGCTTGGACTTTGGATTCTCGGCAGGAAGTTTGCTTTGACCACAGTGGTCAGCACGATGGTATTTCCCGTCCTGCTGAACTGGTTTCTCAGCATTCCGGCTCTGGGTCATCTGACAGAAGACCGTCTGTTAGCTGCGCTGTTCGGAGGAATGATCACCGGACTGGGGCTGGGAATTGTAATGCGTCTGGGTGGATCGACAGGAGGAATGGATATTCCGCCCCTGATTCTGAATAAAAAGTTTCGCATTCCCGTGGCGGCGGCAATGTACTGCTTTGATGTATGCATTCTGCTGTCCCAGATGGTTTTCTCAAGTTCGGAGGAGATCCTGTACGGAATCCTGTCAGTCATGCTCACATCCATCGTACTTAACCAGGTTCTGGTATATGGAGCCGGAAATGTGCAGGTACTGATTATCAGCAAAGAGTTTGAAAGGATCAATGAGATCATCCAGAAAGACATGGACAGAGGCTCTACCTACCTGCCTATTCAGACAGGATATGAGAAAATAGAGCAGAAAGCGGTTCTCTGCGTGCTTCCCAACAGAGAGATGGGGCAGCTGAACCACTACGTGAAGGAAATAGATCCAAAGGCGTTTATCATCATCAACGGGGTAAGAGAAGTAAAGGGAAGAGGATTTACTCTGGATAAGCATCTGGCATAAAAACAGCGCTGCAGTGTCTCCTTGAGGAGGACTGCAGCGCTGTTTCTGTCAGCGGAATTTCTTTTTGTTTTCAGCAAATTCAGCTTTTACAGCCGCCATGACAGCCGGATCTTCGATCAGATCCACGGCAGCACCGGCGATGGATTTTGCTCCGTAGATCACGCAGCTGTGAGCGTCTTCCGTTTTTCCCGCATCAACAAATTCCTGAGAATGAGAAGAGGTTCCTTCCGGAACAAACGCTACGCGGATACAGGATCCGGGGATCTCGTACATAACGTTTCCAAAGTCTGTGGAACCGGTGCGTTCTCTTGGCGGGGAAAGCCTGGGGGCTCCGGCCAGCCGTGCATTTTCCATGAGCAGTTCATTGAGCTTCATCACAGGGATTTTATTATAGAAATCCGAAATCTGTTCTACATCATAGGTCACTCCGGCGATCAGGGCCGCTCCCTTGATGATATCATGGAAACGTGCGACAACCTGCTCCAGGTTGGTTTTGGAGAAGGAACGGAGAGAGAACTTTCCCACGGCTTCCACAGGAACCACATTGGCCGGTCCCGGAAGCTTCGTCACTGTGTAATGCATTCTGGTATCATCCGGCACATGCTCCCGGAGGAATTCAATGCCGTTGAATGCAACCAGAAGGGCGTCAAAGGCGCTTCTTCCCTGCTCGGGAGCCAGGGCGGCATGGGCCCGCTTTCCGTGGAAGGTCACTTTGAAGGACTGATCGGCCAGGCATTTGACATCGGTGCAGGTGGTGGGAGAACCGTGCATCATGAAGGCAACGTCAATGTCATGAAAGCAGCCGTTTCTGATCATGGAACATTTTGCGCCCTGTGTTTCTTCGGCAGGAGTACCGTAAACGATCAGACGGTAAGCTTTATCTCTGCATATTTCCTTCACGGCAACAGCGGCTCCGGTGCAGGCAGGGCCCTGCATGTGATGGCCGCAGCCGTGTCCCAGCCCGGCAAGGGCATCGTATTCGCAGAGAATACCGATGGAAGGAATTGCTTCAGGATTTTCCCCGTCAGGGATATTCTCATATACGGCCCGGAAAGCGGTTTCGTAACCGCCGACTCCCATTTCTACAGAAAAGCCGTTCTCCCTGAGGTAATCGGCGAGAAGTGCGGAAGCTTCATATTCCTTTCCGTCATATTCCGGATGATCAAAGATATAGTCAGCCATCCGGACCAGAGTTTCTTTTTTCTGATCAATGTTTTCAAATAATGCTTCTTTTATCATACAGGAGATTCCTTTCCGTTTGATGGTTTCATTACATAGGTCCGAAATTCATGGCCTGAGCAATAGCAGTAAGGATGCAGGCGGTTACTGCCCAGATCAGGAACAGCTTCCACATGAATTTCATCCAGCGGTCATAAGGAATGTTTACGGCACTGATGATGCCCATAAGTGCGGTGGAATGAGGAAGAATGTAGTTACAGAAGCCGTCGCCGAAGTTGAAGGCCAGAACGGTAGTCTGTCTGGTAATTCCGAGAAGGTCAGACAGAGGAACCATAATGGGCATTACGGCAGCAGCCTGTCCGCTTCCGGATACCACTACGAAGTTCACCAGGGTATTGGCAATATACATAGCCGGAGCCATGAGAATGGTAGGCGTGTGGGACAGAACGGAAGCCAGTCCGTGAACGACGGTATCTACGATATTTCCGGCATTCATAATGCTTGCAATGGCCGTTGCCAGTCCGATGATCATGGCAGCAGTGAGCATTTTCTTGCAGCCTTCTACAAAGGCTTTGGAAATATCAGACGGGGATTTTCCGTCGATGAAGCCTACGACTACGGCCAGTCCGATGAAAGTAGCGGCGATCTCCGGCATATCCCAGCCACGCTGAATACTGCCGTATACGATTCCGGCCAGAGCCACAACGAGAGCCAGGATGATCAGGATCTTTTTGGTGCTGAGAGCACCGAAAGAATCAATATCCATGTCCTTCTGGTCATTCTGAATGTCCAGATCATACATGGGGCTTAAGGACGGTGTTTTGCGGATCTTGGTGGCATAACGAACCAGATAGATATTGGTAATGACCAGGAATACCACAAAGCATACGGAACGATAGCCGATGCCGGAGAAGGTGGGAAGCTCGGCGATCTCCTGAGCAACCACTGTAGTGCTGGGGTTCAGGGTACCGGTAGAGAAACCGACAGCTCCGCCCAGCAGGATAATCGCTGCACCGGTAATGGAGTCCAGTCCCATGGCCAGGGTGATCATCACGACGACAGGAGCGAAGGCGATGAACTGGTTTACGCCCTGCGTAGTGCAGATCAGAGCAAAAATAGTGGTCATAATGGGAATGAAGATGTAAAGACGGTTCTGGAACAGCTTGGCAACCTTGGCTACGGTGGAATGGAGAGCGCCGGACTTGGTGATCAGGTCGAACGCGCCGCCGGAGAACAGGATTACCAGCATCAGATCAATACGGCTGCACATGGCGTTTACAATGTAAAGCGGGATCAGCAGCGGATTGACCGGAGTGCGGTCAATATAGGAGAACTGAGTCGGATCGATAACCGTTACTCCCGCCGCATTTTCCACTCTCACGTATTTGCCTGCCGGAATGATCCAGGTCATGAGTGTGGCAACGAGGATGATGAAAATGATGATGACAAAGGTGTGCGGCATTTTAAATGCCTTTTTGGATTTACTCATAAAAACCCCTCCTTGTATAATTTGTATAATTATACAACAAGAGGGGAATATGCACTAATTTATTAAACTTATAATCGTTATAAGCGGTATTGGTAAAAATTGCGCCCCCGTTCCAGAAGCATATCGATCATCTTCTGTGTATAAGCGGTAATGGGCATGGTACGGCGGTGTGCCAGAAGCAGGTCGGCAGAATCGGAACAGCCGGATATGCCGTAATAATTCACTGCTTTCGGATAGGTCATATTATGCGCATAACCTTCCCGGTTAAAACCGATGCCCAGGCCTTCTCCCACCATCTGCATAGCTGTTTCAATGCTTCGTATTTCCCTGATCTTTCCGGGGGTGATGTTCTTTTCCAACAGAAGCCGGTCCACATCTTTTCTCAGGCTCTGGGAGGGTTTCTGAAGGATCAGAGCTTCTCCCTGAAGGTGTTCCAGGTCCAGATAGCGGTGAGGGGATCCGGGAACATAAACAGCCTTTTCGTTAATGGGATGGCGTTTGGGCACCGCAATCAGCAGGTGCTCCTGCATGAGAGGATAAGTGGTCATGGAAGAATCGGCTTCGTGGGCGTTGCATAAAAGCAGGTCCAGCTCGAAATTGCGGTATTTTTCTTCCAGAAAATCCATGGTGCCCTCTTCCAGAATGATCTCTACGTTCGGAAAAGCGCTTTCATAAGCGGCAATAACAGGCGGCAGAAGCCAGGGGGCCCGCCGGATCTGTACTCCGATGCGGATTCGGCCGGTATAGTTTCCGGTAATCTCTTTCAGTTCTTCGGAAAAAGTCTGTTCCAGCCGGAGCATGGCTTCTGCAGCCTGTACGTACCGTTCCCCTGCATAGGTAAGGATAAACTGTTTGCCGGCTCTTTCGAAAAGAGGAGTGCCCAGATTTTTTTCAAGATTGTTGATAAAGATGCTGAGGGCAGGCTGAGAGATATAAAGGCTGGCGGCGGCTTTGGTAATATTGCCGTATTTTGCCAGAGTGCAGACATATTGCTGTTCTTTCATATTCATGGATACGTCCTCCTGACCAGAGAGTCTTCGCTGTCATGGCAGCGGTTGAACGGGTGCTTTTAAGCTGAAATCATTATAACATAAGCCAGGTATTTAGAAAACTTATGAAAATGCTAAAAATCATAAATGACTTTAAGAAACGAAAAGAGCATCCTGGTGTATAATGATTGCAGATCTGTTCAGCCGGAAAAAGGGCAGATCGCATAAAAGAACAGAAGGAGGATGAAAATGGGTACATTATTGGGAATTCTGATTCCTTTTGCAGGAACAGCGGCGGGAGCAGGTTGCGTATTTTTTATAAGGAATCAGATCAATCCGCTGGTGCAGAAGCTGCTGCTGGGCTTCGCTTCCGGAGTTATGGTTGCAGCATCTGTCTGGTCGCTGCTCATACCTGCTATGGATATGTCGGCGCATATGGGAAAACTGGCATTTATACCGGCTGCAGCAGGACTTCTGCTGGGAATCCTGTTTCTGCTGCTTATGGATCGGCTGATCCCTCATCTTCACATGAACTGTGAGGAGCCGGAAGGCGTAAGATGCAGTCTGAAAAAGTCCACGATGCTTGTGCTGGCGGTGACTCTGCATAATATTCCGGAGGGCATGGCCGTAGGCGTGGTGTTTGCCGGCATGCTGCAGGGGCAGGAGATGATCACGCTTACAGCTGCATTTGCTCTGTCGATCGGCATAGCCGTTCAGAACTTTCCGGAAGGGGCTATTATTTCTCTGCCGCTGAAAGGAGAGGGGCTGAGCAAAAAAAGAGCGTTTCTTTATGGAGCGGCGTCCGGCATTGTGGAGCCGGTGGGAGCGGGAATCACGATTCTTCTTGCTTCTTACATTACTCCTGCCCTTCCTTATCTGCTGGCTTTTGCAGCCGGAGCCATGCTCTACGTGGTGGTGGAGGAGCTGATTCCGGAATCCGCGGAAGGAGAACATTCCAATATAGGAACCATCGGGTTTGCTGCAGGGTTTGTGATCATGATGATCCTGGATGTGGCCCTGGGGTAGAGATCAGAGGGACGGCTGTGAGTAGCGCTCATGAAACAGCCGTCCCAGTTCTTTTGCTGCCTTGGAGCGGTAGCCGTCAGGATAGACCAGGGCGAGGTCGATAAACTCCCCTTCCGGACCGATGGAAAGCAGATTGATGTCCGGTGTTTCGCTCACACAGGAGCGGTATGTAAAGGCCAGACCGATACCCTCCTTTGCCATGGCCGCGGCAAAAAAAGCATTGCTCTGATCGTTGTAGACGACAGGAGAGATCCCGGCCTGCAGAAAGGCCTGACGGCTTCTGTCCCCAAGGATGGTGTTCCTGGGGCTGAGAACAAATTCATATTCAGTTGCGTCCTGAAGACGTATGAAAAGCTTTCCGGAAGGGGAGAGGCCGGCATCTGCCAGGATCGGATGGCTTTTGTGGGCGATGATGCAGATTTCATCCCGCAGAAGAAAATCTACTTTCTGGTTCAGCTTTTTCATGGGCAGAGCCACCAGAGCCATATCCAGAGTTCCCTCCAGGATTTTCTGTTCCAGTTCCAGGCTGTTTTCCTCGTGAATATTGACTGTGATGCCGGGATAAAGCCGTTTGAAACGGCGGAGTACGGCAGGAAGAAGATAAGTGCCGCGAAAGGTGCTGATTCCCAGTTCCAGAGATCCGGTCTTCAGATCTTCGATATCGGAAATTTCATTCTGTATTTTCTTGTAATGAGAGAGCATCTGCCGTCCCTGTTCTACCAGCAGATGTCCGGAAGCGGTGGGACGGACTCCGGAGGAGGTGCGCATAAACAGTTTAGTGCCCAGCTCGCCCTCATATTGCTTCAGAAATTCGCTGAGACTGGACTGAGCCATGAAAAGCCGGTCAGCTGCCCGGGAAATACTTCCCTCATCGGCAATGGTGATGATGTAGATCAATTCTTTTAAAATCATGAGATTCCTTTCTTTTTTGCCATCGGTTTTTCCGATGAATAGCATCAATATTATTTGTTTCCCCGATAATGAAAATAGTATATATTAAAAATTACAGAAAAACAACGGATGAAAACGATGGAAAGAAAAAGCGCCCGAAACGGCGCAGAAGGAGGAGAGCGTATGTCAAAAATTTCTTTGAAAGGTGTCATTGACATGCATGTGCATTCCAATCCGGATCTGAGAATCCGTGCATACGATGATATTGAACTCATGGAAGCAGGGATCCGGGCAGGAGCCAGAGCAATCGTGATCAAGACTCATCAGGGAACGACCATGGATCGGGCATATTTATGCAACCGATACAATGAGATCGTTCACGGAGGGGACAATAACTTTACCATGTTCGGCAGCATTACGCTGAACATAGTTGTAGGTTTAATCAATCCGGTTGCAGT
>CALWRQ010000070.1 GCA_944383965.1 uncultured Lachnospiraceae bacterium | reverse complement strand
CCAAGAAATTCACATATTACTGTTTTACGACCACCGAGCATTTGCCGGACAGCTTTTTTGCGTAAGGGGCTTCCTTGACAAAGGTACGAAATCATACTAAAATATTAAGTATGATTTCGTACTATTTCTGAGGAGGGAAAGGGATGAAAAATCCAGGCAGTATTATCAAACATTTCAATCTTCTTCTGGGGGAACTGGAAGGAGTCTATCACGATATTTCTCTGAAAATGGGTCTGTCCGACAGCGTATCAAGGATCCTGTATACTCTTTGCGTTTTTGACGGCCGCTGTCCTTTAAGCATGATCTGCCGCCAGACAGGAATGAGCAAGCAGACGGTGAATTCTGCGATGAGAAAACTGGAAGAACAGGGTCTGGTCATTCTGAGGGCCGCAGGGGGAAAGAATAAAGAGGTTTTCCTGACCGATGAAGGGGCCGGGCTGGCAGACCGTACAGCCCGGCGGATCATGGAAATGGAAAACCACATTCTACGCTCCTGGAAGGAAGAGGATGTGCAGCGGTATATGGCTCTTACAGAGGAATTTCTGGAGGCCCTTCGGAGAAAAATGCAGGATCTGTGACAGGAGGAAAGAATGATTCAGTTAGCGGACCATTTTACATACGGAAAACTGCTGCGTTTTACTCTGCCGTCGGTCGTCATGCTCATATTTACATCGGTCTACGGCGTGGTGGACGGCTTTTTCGTCTCAAATTTTGCGGGAAAAACGGCTTTTGCCGCATTGAACTTCATTATGCCCTTCCTGATGATTCCGGGATGCGCCGGCTTCATGTTCGGAACCGGAGGAGGCGCTCTGATTGCAAAAACCATGGGAGAGGGAAAGATGGAAAAGGCACTCCGCATCTTTTCCATGCTGGTTTCCGTATCCATCGCCGCCGGCATCGTGCTTGCTGCTCTGGGACTGGTGATCATCCGGCCCGTTGCCTTTGCCCTCGGTGCAAAGGGACAGATGCTGGAAGATTGCGTGTCCTATGGGAGGATTATTCTGGCGGCGCTCCCGGCATATATTCTTCAGTACGAATTTCAGTGTCTGTTCATTACAGCGGGAAAACCGAAGCTGGGACTGATGGTAACCGTGGCAGCGGGAATGACCAATGTGGTTCTGGACGCGCTGTTCGTGGCGGGGTTTTCCTGGGGACTGAACGGGGCGGCTGCAGCTACGGCCCTGAGTCAGTATATAGGAGGAATTCTTCCCCTGATGTATTTCAGAAGAAAAAACAGCAGCCAGCTTCATTTTGTAAAGGCGGATTTTGACGGGAGAACGCTGTATCAGACCTGTCTCAATGGATCTTCGGAGCTGATGTCCAATATTTCCATGTCTGTTGTGGGTATGCTTTACAATATACAGCTGCTGAAATATGCCGGCGAAGACGGGATCGCTGCATATGGAGTGCTCATGTATCTGAACATGGTGTTTCAGGCGGTATTCCTCGGATATTCTGTAGGCGTTGCCCCCATCATCAGCTATCATGATGGGGCAAGGAATTTCGGGGAACTGAAAGGCCTGCTGAAAAAGAGCCTGGTTCTGCTCCTTCTGTCTGCAATGGCTATGTTTGCGGGGGCGGAGCGATTGGCCCGGCCCCTCTCTGTAATATTTGTCGGATATGACCGGGAATTGCTGGAAATGACCATGAGGGCATTTCTGATTTATTCGTTTTCCTTCCTGTTCTGCGGATTCCCTGTTTTCGGCTCTGCCTTTTTTACTGCGCTCAATGACGGCCTGGTGTCAGCGCTCATTTCTTTTCTGCGGACGCTGGTATTCCAGATCGCTGCCGTGCTGACGATTCCGCTTCTGTGGGGGCTGGACGGAATCTGGGGGTCTGCTGTTGCAGCGGAAATACTGGCGGCGGCGGTGACAGCGGTGCTTCTGGTAAAAAAGAGGGAAACCTATCATTACTTCTGAAAAAATAATCAAAAACGGTCAAACTTGTGCACTTTTGCTGAATCATTCCCCCTCTTTTTGTGAATAAGTTTGATTGAAATTGACCGTATGTGGAGGTATAATCATCTCGAAAAGAAAGAGAAACGCAGATGAAGGAGGAGAGAGCGTGATTTATACCGTTACATTTAATCCATCCCTGGACTATATCGTATCTGTGGATCATTTCAGACTCGGATATACAAACCGTACGTCTTCCGAGCTGATTCTGCCCGGGGGAAAAGGGATCAATGTTTCCATTGTTCTGAAGAATCTGGGGATCCGGAGCACGGCTCTGGGATTTGTCGCAGGCTTCAGCGGAGAAGAGATCGTAAGGCGGCTGAAGGAATTCGGGATCGAGGATGAACTGATCCGGATCGAGGATGGATTTTCCAGAATCAATCTCAAGCTGAAATCCATAGACGGAACGGAGATCAACGGTCAGGGACCGGTGATCCGTGAAGAAAAGGTGCAGCAGCTTATGGACCGTTTGAACTGTCTGAAGGAAGGGGACGTTCTGTTCCTGTCCGGAAGTATTCCCGCATCCATGCCGGATGACGCCTATCAGAAGATCATGGCCCTTCTTGACGGAAGGGGTGTAAGGATCGCGGTGGACGCCACCAGAGACCTGCTTCTGAAGGTACTCCCCTATCATCCGTTTATGATCAAACCCAATAACCATGAGCTGGGAGAGATTTTCAATACAGAACTGAAGACGAGAGAGTCAGTGGTGCCCTATGCGAGAAAGCTTCAGGAGCAGGGCGCGCAGAACGTGCTGGTTTCCATGGCCGGTGAAGGGGCAGTGCTGGTAGCTGCCGACGGAAGGGTTTATGAAGCTCCCGCTCCGAAAGGAATTTTAAAGAACGGAGTAGGGGCAGGAGACTCCATGGTAGCGGGCTTTATGGCCGGATATATGGAAAAACAGGATTATGAGTATGCATTTCATATGGGTATTGCTGCCGGAAGCGCCAGTGCGTTTTCTGAGAATCTGGCCACGAGAGAAGAAATTGAGGCAGTATACCGGCAGGTAACCGGATCGGATTGCTGATCCGGCAAAAAACCTATGGAAAACGGTATGAGGAGGAAGAATATGAGAATCACAGATTTGCTGGATGTGAGAAGCATCTCACTGCAGTCATCCCCGAAGAGCAAAAAAGAGGCTCTGGATGAGGCGATTGCTCTGATGACGGCAAGCGGAAAGATTAATGATGAGGAAGGTTACCGCAAGCAGGTATATGCCAGAGAGGAAGAGAGCACCACAGGAATCGGAGAAGGAATTGCCATTCCTCACGGAAAATGCGATGCAGTGGACAGACCCGGGCTGGCAGCCATGGTGATCCGGGACGGCGTTGATTTCGATTCCCTGGACGGGGAACCGGTTACTCTGCTGTTCCTGATCGCTGCACCCAACACGAAAGACAACGTCCATCTGGATGTGCTGAGCAAGCTGTCCATGATGCTGATGGACGAGAACTTTACCCAGTCCCTGCGCCAGGCAGAGACACCGGAAGAGTTTCTTCGTATTATAGATACGGCCGATGAAGAAAAAAAGAGCGTGGATGAACGACTGGCGGATGTGGGAGAAGCCAGCGAAGGCCAGTTTAAGATTCTGGCGGTGACTTCCTGTCCTACGGGAATTGCTCATACCTATATGGCTGCAGAAGGACTGGAAAAAGCAGCGAAGGCCAAGAACTGCTTTATCAAAGTGGAGACCAGAGGTTCCGGCGGAGCCAAGAACGTACTTACGGACAAGGAAATCCGGGAGGCAGACTGTATCATCGTGGCAGCAGATGCCCAGGTTCCCATGGACCGTTTCGACGGAAAAAAGGTGATTGAAAGACAGGTGTCTGACGGAATCAATAAGGCGGGAGAACTGATCGATCTTGCGGTTTCCGGAAACGTTCCGGTTTACAGAAGCGCAGCAGGGACGGCTTCTCCGGCAGCTTCCGGCAATGCGGGCGGAAGCGTAGGACATAAAGTATACACGCAGCTGATGAACGGCGTATCCCATATGCTTCCCTTTGTGGTAGGCGGCGGTATCCTGATTGCCATATCCTTCCTTCTTGACGGTCTGTTCGTAGATATCAATGCCCTGTCAGAGGCAGAGCGGGCGGGCTTCGGAACCATTACTCCCATAGCGGCCATGTTCAAGAATATCGGCGGAGTGGCCTTCGGGCTGATGCTTCCGGTGCTGGCCGGTTTTATTGCCATGGCGATCGGCGACCGGCCGGCGCTGGCAGTAGGATTTGTGGGAGGCATGATGGCAGCCGGCGGAACTTCAGGATTTCTGGGAGCGCTGGCGGCAGGGTTCATGGCCGGGTATATCATTCTTGCGCTTCGCAAGGTATGTGACAGACTGCCGGAGGCACTGGAAAAGATTGCTCCCGTTCTGATCTACCCGGTTCTGGGAATTCTGATCATGGGACTGCTGATGATGTTTGTCGTGGAACCGATTATGGGAGGCATCAATACGGCTCTGAACAACGGACTGACAGGAATGGGCAATTCCAGCAGGATCGTACTGGGACTGATTCTGGGAGGCATGATGGCCATTGATATGGGAGGTCCCTTCAACAAAGCGGCTTATGTATTCGGAACTGCAGCTATTGCAGCCGGTAATTATGACATTATGGCAGCTGTTATGATCGGAGGTATGGTTCCTCCCTGTGCCATTGCTCTGGCCACACTGCTGTTTAAGAACAAGTTCACAAAAGAGGAAAGAGAGTCCGGACCGGTGAACTTTATCATGGGACTGGCATTTATTACAGAAGGGGCCATTCCTTACGCTGCGGCTGACCCCATCCATGTACTTCCGGCCTGCATTATCGGATCCGGTCTGGCAGGTGCTCTGTCCATGGCTTTCGGATGTACTCTGATGGCTCCTCACGGAGGGATTTTCGTTGTTCCGGTGATGGGAAATGCTCTGATGTATCTGGTAGCGCTTGCAGCCGGAACTGCAGCGTCCACCATTCTTCTGGGAGTGCTGAAGAAAAAGGCGGCATAAACAGTAGACGGAGGCGGCCGGGCGATAGTATAATCAGGGAAGAAGGCAGACCGCAGGCACCATGGCAGAAAGAGACGCATGAGAAGACAAGGCAGGGAGAACGATGCTGACAAGACAGAGACATGAGATGATACTGGAACTCCTGAAGAGCAGGGGAAGCATTACGGTAACGGAGATCAAGGATATTCTGGGTATATCAGAATCCACGGCACGAAGAGACATCACGGCGCTGGACCGGGAGGGAAAGCTGGTGAAGGTATTCGGCGGCGCAGTGGAGGCGGAACAGAGACAGATGGTAACGGCTCTGGAATATACGGTAGCTCAGAAAGAGGATCTGAACCGGGAGGAGAAAAACAGGATTGCCGCATATGCGGCATCCCTGATCACAGATGATGATTTTGTATACATGGACGCGGGTACGACGACCTCCTATATGATTGATCATCTGCAGACGGTCAGAGCAGCGTTCGTGACCAATGCGGTTGTTCATGCTCAGAAGCTGGCGGCACGGGGACTGAAGGTGTTCCTGGTGGGAGGCGAGCTGAAAGGTACTACGGAAGCCGTGATCGGCAATCAGGCGATGCAGACGCTGAAAAACTATCATTTTACGATAGGCTTTTTCGGAGCCAACGGAGTGACCAGGCAGAGCGGCTGTACCACACCGGACGCCAATGAAGCGCTGGTGAAGCAGACGGCCATGAAGCAGTGCCGTAAATGTTACGTTCTGTGTGACCATTCCAAATTTGATCAGGTCAGCTCCGTGACCTTTGCCCCCTTTTTCGGAACCTCCTTTATCACGGACCGGAAACCGTCCGGATATGAGGAATGCGGAAACATTACGGCCGTGTGAGAACGGGGCCGCTTTTTGAAACAGACAGCAATATAGCAGAAGTACCCTGACAGAAGGCACGGGAAGAACCGTGCAAACGGTCAGGGTACTTCTTTTTTCTGCAGCGGGGAAAGAACGCTATCTTCAGGCAACGGATCAGTTCAGACCGTCTGCGATCTCATAGATCAGGCGCTCGGAATCTTCCCATCCCAGACAGGGATCGGTAATGGATTTGCCGTAACAATGCTCGGACACCTTCTGAGAACCCGGCTCGATATAGCTTTCAATCATGACACCTTTCACCAGCTCCTTGATTTCCGAAGCATGGCGGCGGCTGTGCAGCACTTCCTTTACAATACGGATCTGCTCCATATGCTGCTTATTGGAGTTCGAGTGGTTGGCATCCACGATGCAGGCCATGTTCTGCAGGTCTCTCTCCTGGTACAGCCGGTAGAGAAGAATCAGATCTTCATAGTGGTAATTGGGAAGGCACTGGCCGTGTTTGTTTACCGCGCCCCGCAGGATCGTATGAGTCAGGGGATTTCCTTTTGTCTTTACCTCCCATTCCCGCATAATGAATTCATGGCCTGTCTGAGCGGCCACTACGGCATTGAGCATGACGGAGAGATCGCCGCTGGTGGGGTTTTTCATGCCGACGGGGACGTCGCATCCGCTGCATACAAGGCGATGCTGCTGATTTTCCACAGAGCGGGCACCAACTGCGATATAGGACATGATGTCGTCCAGGTAACTGACATTTTCGGGATAAAGCATTTCGTCAGCTGTGGAAAAACCGGTTTCTGCCAGAACCTTCATGTGCATATGACGGATCGCGTGGAGGCCTTCGGAAACACTGGGCTGTTTTTCCGGATCAGGCTGATGGAGCATGCCTTTGTAGCCCAGTCCGGTGGTACGGGGCTTGTTGGTATAGACTCTGGGAATGAGCAGCAGTTTGTCTGCCACCTTTTCCTGAACTCGGGCCAGACGGGAAGTATAATCCAGAACGGCGTCTTCGTGGTCTGCGGAGCAGGGTCCGATAATCACCAGAAAACGGCTGCTTTCTCCTGTAAAAATCTGGCTGATCTCTTTATCTCTTGCCGCTTTGACCTCCGCCAGGCGGGGGGGAAGCGGAAACTGCATTTTAATCTCTGCCGGTGTGGGCAGCTTCTGTACAAATTCAAAGCTCATCAGTATCCTCCATGTGCCGGATTTGGAAATTCTTTCGTGAAAAGTAAGCAATTCGTAAATTGACCGGCTTTCGTTTGTCCATTATAATATAAAAACATCAAGTGAGCAAGGAGGAAACATTTATGAGAAAATCTTTTTATACAGTCTGCGCGCTCGGCACTGCGGTGCTGATGCTCAACCTTACGGCCTGCAAAGATTCACAGCAGCAGGAGACTACGGCGGCGACCACCGCGGCGGAAACGTCTTCTGCAGAGGAGACTGCTGCGGAAGAGAGCCAGGCTTCTCCGGATCTTGAGGAGATCCTGGAGGCAGTGAAAGACGCCTACGGCGAGGACTATCTGCCCAATACAGCGATTGATGAGACTGTGCTGGAGCAGACTTACGGCATCGATCCTGGGCTGTACACGGAGTTTGTGGGCGAGATGCCCATGATCAGCGCTCATGTGGATACGTTTCTGGCTGTCCGGGCGAAGGCCGGAGAGGCAGATACCGTGGAGGAACTTCTGAATGCATACAGAGACAGCCAGATCGAGAGTGCGGCTCAGTATCCCATGAATATGCCCAAATATGAGGCTTCTCAGGTGGTGCGTTACGGAAATGACGTGTATTTTGTGATGCTGGGCGCATATGACGACAGCATTACGGATGAGGCAGAGCTGAAGAGCTTTTATCAGGAACAGGTACAGATCGGCCTGGATATGATAAGCAGCTTCTACGAATAAGCATACGGAGGGCATAGAAGCAGATGGTATTCAGCAGCTTGTTGTTCCTGTTCCGGTTTCTTCCGGCAGTGATCCTGGCCTACTATGCCGTCCCGAGGAGGTTCCGCAATGGAGTTCTGTTCATTGGGAGCCTCCTTTTTTATGGCTGGGGCGAGCCGGTATATATTACCCTTCTTTTGTTTTCTACGGCAGTGGATTTTGCCCACGGGAAATGGATCGGGCATTTTCTGGAAAAAGGCCGGAGAGATCTGGCCCGCTGCCTGGTGATTTCATCGGCGGTGATCAACCTGTCCCTTCTGGGATTTTTCAAATATGCGGGATTTGTGACGGAGACGGTGAACCGTCTTACAGGAGCAGGACTTCCTGTCCTTTCGCTGGCTCTTCCTGTGGGAATTTCTTTCTATACGTTTCAGACCATGTCCTATACCATAGACGTATACCGGGGAAAGGCCCGGGTACAGAATAATATTGTGACCTTCGGCGCGTATGTTTCCATGTTCCCTCAGCTGATCGCAGGGCCGATCGTGCGCTACAGCACCATAGCGGAGGAGCTGGACAGCCGGCGGGAAAGCAGGGAGGAATTTGAAGCGGGGGTAAAGATCTTTCTCACGGGTCTGGCTAAAAAAGTGCTTCTGGCCAATCCCATGGGGGAACTCTGGATGCAGGTTCAGGGAGCGGCGGCAGATCGGACAGCCGTGATGGCCTGGCTGGGGATCCTGGCTTTCGGCATGCAGATTTATTTTGACTTTTCCGGATATTCCGATATGGCCGTGGGACTGGGGCGGATGTTCGGCTTTCATTTTCCGGAAAATTTCCGGTATCCTTATCTGTCCCGGAGCGTAACAGAGTTCTGGCGCCGGTGGCATATTTCTCTGGGGGCCTGGTTCAGAGAGTATGTTTATATTCCCCTGGGCGGAAACAGAAAAGGCAGGGGAAGACAGGCGGTGAATATTATGATTGTCTGGCTTCTTACAGGAATATGGCACGGGGCAGGGTGGAACTTCCTCCTGTGGGGATGTTATTTCGGCGTTTTTCTGCTGGCAGAGAAGCTGGTGCTTGGAAAAAGACTGGAAAAGATACCTGCGCCGCTCGGTGTGTGCTACACACTGCTGGTCGTATTCTGCGGCTGGGTCCTGTTTGCCCATGAGGAGCTTGGGGCCGGAATGGAATATTTCCGTCAGATGGCGGGACTTGGAGGAGTTCCGCTTATAAACGACAGAACGGTATATCTGATATTTACCAGTATTCCGCTTCTGATGGCAGGTGCAGTGGGGGCGACGCCGGCGGTATCCAGGGCGGCGGAGTGTCTGAATTCCTATGAGCCGGTGAGGCGGATCGTACCCGTTTTTGCCGCAGGAATTCTGATTCTGTGTACGGCCTTTCTGGTAAATGCCGGATATAATCCTTTTCTGTATTTCAGATTTTAGGCAGCAGAGGGAGGTTTTTATGGAATTTTGGAAAAAGTACGGAGTTTCAGCGGGATTTCTGGGATGCCTGTTTCTGGGATGTGCCGCCTCTTTTCTGATGCCGGACCGGGAATTCTCCCAGACGGAGAACCGCTATCTGCAGCAGAAGCCGGAGTTCTCCTGGGAAGGGCTGCTGGACGGTTCTTACGGGAAAGCGTATGAAGCATATCTGGGAGATCAGTTTCCTTTAAGAGACCGCTTTGTAGAGCTGAAAACTGGGGCGGAGCGCCTGCTCGGAAAAGAGGATGTAAACGGAGTCTATTTCGGAAAAGACGGCTATCTGCTGGAAAAGTTTGACCGGGAGGATCTGGAAACGGAACAGATGGAAAAGAATCTGGAGCAGCTGGCCGCATTTCTGGAAACAGAAAGCTGCCGGCTGGGAGAAGGACGGGTCCGGGCGCTTCTGGTTCCGTCGGCTTCCTGGATTTTGCAGGAAAAGCTGCCTTTCCTGGCGGCGCCCTATGATCAGGGAGAGATAACGGACCGGCTGGCCGGTCTGCTGGGCGGGGATAGCCTGCTGGTGGATGGGGAGACCGCTCTGAGCGAGCACCGGGAGGAGGAGATCTATTACCGGACGGACCATCACTGGACCATGCTTGGGGCGTATGAAGGGTATCGGGCCTGGGCCCTGTCCATGGGATTTGTGTCCTGGGAGAGAGAGGATTTTGAAAGAGAGACGGTGAGCCGTGATTTTTACGGAACCGTGCAGGCAAAGGTGAACTGGAAAACAGAACCGGACCGGATGGAGCGGTGGACGCCCGGCCGCCGGATGGAGTACCGGGTGTTTTATGACGGGAGCGGGGAGAGCGCAGAAGGAATGTATACGGACAGTGCGCTGGACACAAGAGACAAATACCGGTTTTATCTGGATGGAAATCACGGACTGACGGAAATCCGGACAGAAGGAGCAGCGGATGGAGACGGAAAGGAGACCGGATCCGGACGCCGCCTGTGTGTGATCAAGGATTCCTATGCCAACAGCTTTGTTCCTTTTGCGGTCAATCATTATGAAACCACATTTGTCCTGGACCTGAGATATTTTAACGGGAATCTGGGAGAATTTCTGGAACAGGAGAAGATCACCGATATTCTGGTGCTGTACAGGATTCCCGGCTTTGCTGCGGAGGAAAGTATCTGGAAGCTGGGGCGGGCTGTTTCATATGAATACGGAACTCCGGTTGCCAAAGAGGAAAACCTGTGATAACGTATAGATAAAAATGTCAGAAAAGGGAGAGAGTATGAATCAGGCAGAACGAATACGGATAGGAAATATCATGACAGTGGTGGGAGGAATCTGCTGGGGCTTTTCCGGCTGCTGCGGGCAGTATCTGTTTCAGGAAAAGGGAGCTACGGCAGCCTGGCTGGTATCTCTGAGGCTGGTGGGGGCGGGGATCCTGCTGATCGCAGCCGGATTTCTGACCGGCGGAAAACGCAATCTGGACATTTTCAGAAACCGAAAGGATCTGGTTCATATGGCGGTTTTTGCTCTGGCGGGGATCCTTATGGCTCAGTACCCTTACTTTTCCGCGATCCAGTATTCCAATGCGGGTACGGCTACGGTCCTTCAGTATATGTTCCCCGTTTTTATCCTGATTGTGATCTGCATTCAGAAGAGAAGACTGCCTGCGAGAGCGGAAGCGGCGGCGATTCTTCTGTGCCTGACGGGAACATTTATTCTGGGAACTCACGGGAATTTCCGGGAACTGACTCTGACTCCCCGGGCGCTTTTTTTCGGCCTTCTGTCTGCGCTGGGAGCAGTTCTGTACAATATGCTTCCGGGGGATCTGATGAAGAAATACGGCGTGTGTCAGGTTCTGGGATACGGCATGCTGCTGGCAGGCCTGGTATTCGGCGCATGGGTGCGGCCCTGGAGTTATGAGGTAGTCTGGGACGGAGCAACGATTCTGGCACTGGCCGGCGTATCAGTGGTCGGGACAGCGGTGGCATTCGGACTTTATCTGGCGGGAGTGTCTATTATCGGGCCGTTTAAGGGAAGCCTGTTTGCCAGCATGGAGCCGGTGTCTGCAGTGGTCATTTCCGCTCTGTGGCTGAAGACTCCGTTTACAGGAATGGATCTGCTGGGATTTGCATTGATTCTGGGAACCGTGCTGTTGCTCACGGTCTACCAGGCAAAGGCTTGAAAAGACTGAAAAAAATGGGTGTTGACAAAGCCTGTGATTCCCGCCTATAATACAGATAGTTTCACAGGTAAATGCAGTGAAGGGAACAAGTAGGTTCTGGAACGAGCGGACAGAAAGCAGCCGGCAGATGAGAGGCGCACGTATCACCAGGAGCGAATACCTCCCGGAGCAGCGTCCCCAACGGAGGCCGGACGGCGTCCCAGTAGGCGGCGACGGAGTGGCGGACGTTATAGAGGCCGGAGTATGTCAGTACTCCATGAGGCAGGCGGTGTGAACCGTCTGTAAATAAAGGTGGTAACACGGGCAGCAGCCTCGTCCTTTTGGACGAAGCTGCTTATTTTTTTGATTTGGTTCTGGGAAAGGAGACAGACAATGCAGATTTATGAAGAGTTAGTGGCCAGAGGGCTGATTGCGCAGGTAACCAATGAGGAAGAGATCAAGAATATGGTAAATAACGGGAAGGCCACGTTCTATATCGGCTTTGATCCCACGGCGGACAGCCTGCATGTAGGTCATTTCATGGCTCTGTGCCTGATGAAAAGACTGCAGATGGCCGGCAACCGTCCCATCGCACTGATCGGAGGCGGTACGGGAATGGTAGGAGATCCGTCCGGCCGTACGGATATGCGTCAGATGATGACGGTGGAGACCATTGAACACAACTGTGAGTGCTTCAAGAAACAGATGAGCCGCTTCATCGATTTTTCAGACGGAAAGGCTCTGATGGTCAACAATGCAGAGTGGCTGATGAAACTCAACTACATTGAGCTTCTGAGAGAGGTGGGATCCTGCTTCAGCGTCAACAACATGCTCCGCGCAGAATGCTATAAGCAGAGAATGGAGAAGGGGTTAAGCTTCCTGGAGTTCAACTACATGATCATGCAGAGCTATGACTTCTATATGCTGTTCCAGAAGTACGGCTGCAACATGCAGTTCGGCGGAGACGATCAGTGGAGCAACATGCTGGGCGGTACCGAGCTGATCCGCCGGAAGCTGGGCAAGGATGCTCATGCCATGACGATTACCCTTCTGCTGAATTCAGAAGGAAAGAAGATGGGCAAGACTCAGTCCGGAGCGGTATGGCTGGATCCCAACAAGACCTCTCCCTTTGAATTCTATCAGTACTGGAGAAACGTGGATGATGCAGATGTGCTGAAATGCCTGCGGATGCTGACGTTCCTTCCTCTGGAGCAGATCAATGAGATGGATCAGTGGGAAGGAAGTCAGTTAAATAAGGCGAAGGAGATCCTGGCTTATGAGCTGACCAGCCTGGTTCACGGAGAGGAAGAAGCAGGCAAGGCTCAGGAAGCAGCCAAGGCTCTGTTCGGAGGAGCAGGAGATTCTGCAAACATGCCCTGCTGCGAACTGACGGAAGCGGATTTTGAAGATGGAAAAATCGGTCTTCTGACCATTCTGCAGAAGTCCGGACTGACCTCCTCCCGTTCCGACGCCAGAAGAAATGTGGAGCAGGGCGGCGTGTCTGTGGACGGCACACAGATCAAGGATATTAAGGCGGAGTTCACCAAGGATCAGATCGGCAGTGAGGGAATCATTGTCAAGAAGGGCAAGAAGAACTTTATGAAGGTTATTGTGAAATAACAGATCCATTTAAGAGAAAAAGAAGGGGCATCCGGGAGGATGCCTCTTTTTGAGTGTATGAAAAAATGGTGTCAGGACAGAGATCCGTCGGCAGCCGGAGTGAAGGTTCGGGTTTCCGTCAGCATGCTTCCGTCTTCCTGCATGTAATAGGTCTTTCCGTTTACCTGAATAAAGCCTCTCTCCATCCGGCCGGTATCCGTATTCAGGAAATACCACTTTCCGCCGTCTTCGATCCAGCCCTTGGCCAGTGTACCGTCTGCATTGTAATAAAGCCACTGGGCGTCAGCTGTGCCGGCCTGTCCGCTTTCCAGTACCCATCCGGTCTGAGGAGCGGAAGAGGAAGCTCCCTCTTCTGCACTGTAAGGCTGGAACATCATGATCTTGGAAGCGGTTTTGCTGCTGTCAGACCACACCAGGCAGTGCGCACCGGGATAAAGATTTTCCAGATACAGCATATTCCGCGTGAGGTAGGGGGTGATGGTACAGTCGGAAGGAACCTGGAATACCAGACCGTCGGAGGAAGTAAGGCGGTATCCGCCGTCCGCTGCTTCCATGGAAGCCACTTCGATGTAATCAGGAACCTTATAGTCTGCCGGAATCTGAGCCAGGATCAGATCTGCTCTGGTCTGAGGGGGAAGACTCATGGTCATAGCCGGTCCCACATAGGCATAAACCGTTTCCCCGTCTGTCAGCTGATCTGCTGCCAGCGGCATTCCGCTTACGGCGTCGAGAATCTTGGTATCCTCAGAAATATGGATCACAATGTCTCCGGACATGGAATTGGAGCTGTGATTGTCGACGGTAATGCGGTCGGCAGAGTCAACGGTCACCGTGCCCCAGATCCGGACCGAAGACAGGGTTTCTGCCATGGATGAGAACGTCCCGCCCGCAGCCAGCAGACCGGCGGCGCAGAGAGCGGCGATTATGCGAGTTTTTTTCGTCATAGGGAATATCCTCCTTGATGTTTGATGAGGATATTATATCAGAAAGGAGTGGGAGAAAACAGTATCGGAAGGATTAAAGAATTCTTACTTTTTTCTGGCGGATGACAAAAAAGGCCAGAAAAGAAAATCGCAGAAAAATGTAGGATTTATGCGGGTTTGCGGGCATTCTGCTTCGTTTGTTTCCTTCTACCTTCTTCCCGCATTTTGGGGCCTATTGGTCACAAAAAAGTCACAAATCCACTTTGAGCTTTTCAATCTCCGCCCTCAAGTCCTCCAGCTCCCGATGGCCGTATATTCCGTTCGTGATGTCGCTGCCGAAGGAATGTCCCATCATCCGCTTTCGGTCATTTTCCCGGACGCCATATTTTTCACAGAGCCGGGAGAAGGTATGCCGGCAGTCGTGGGGCGTATGCTTTGGATTCCCAGATAGCCCCAGAGGAGCCAGAGCGGAAGCCATCTCTTTGCGGTAAACCTGTATGGATTCGACCAGGGTCCCATAAGTGGCAAGCCTGCGCTGGATCAGCGGAAGAATTGCGTCATGAATCGGGACGACCCAGTTTTTCCCGGCGGCGGTCAGCCGCTCCTGCCGGGCCTGCCACTCTTTCAGAGCCTGCTCGGCCCGGACCCGG
>CALWRQ010000069.1 GCA_944383965.1 uncultured Lachnospiraceae bacterium | reverse complement strand
CAAGGTTTTCCGGGGTTTTTCTTTTGATGTGGATTAATGAAAGCTGATGCGGAAATACCTGCTTTTGCTCCGATTCTAGCGGCTATCACTAAGTAGATAACCGGAAAAACAGGCGAAAAAGAAGACCAGGTGGTTACCAAATAGGATAACCGAAAACGAAAAAGCAGGGATACCGTTTTCATCAACGGGATTTCTTTGCGGCAGACAGCTGGCTTAAGAGATTGAAAAAACCAGGGGAGAAGAGTATAATAATACACATAGGAAGATTTGAGGGGGGAGAGCGGTATGACACGTTTACTTACTATTAAAAGAAAAAGGCAGTACAGCGTCTGCAGAACATTCAGCGTATATGTGGATCATCAGCTTGTTTGTGTCAACATGGGGGATCGTCGTCCGTTGTGTGTAGAGATATCAGATGGTCCCCACACGGTCACTTATGAGGAGGTCATCAAGAAAAGAAGTCCGGAACCTACCCTGATTCCGCCCGGAACTGAAAATGTTACGGTGATTCTGGAAGTTCAGGGGCAGAAACTGTTCACTCCGGGCACATGGGCCACCACCGTGATAACCGGAGAATAAGGAGAAACAGGATAGCATATATCCCGGAAGAAGCGGACAGCGGCCGGATACAGGGAAAAACTGCCGAAGCATGAGAGGAAGCGGCTGATCGGAAGAAAATACTTCGCTTGGATAAGAAAGACCATTTGCCGGGAATGCAGATGGTCTTTTATGCTGCTGAAAGGGGGATATTGCTTGACCTTCTACTCACTATATGGTTTATACTGTTCCTGAAAGGACGGTGAATGACTGTGATGAACATCAAGCAAGCTTCTCAGATCAGCGGCGTATCCCCACAGAATATCCGGTATTATGAGCGGGAGGGTCTGCTTTGTCCGCAGAGGGACCCGAACAATGCGTACAGACGGTATTCTGACAGTGATCTGCGTACTCTGAAGCTTATCCGCATGCTGCGGATGCTGGACATGCCGCTGGATGATATCCGTTTGGTACTGGAGGGAACGGTGTCTTTGCCTCAGGCTCTGCAGAGTCAGGAGAAGCGCCTTCAGGCACGGGAAAAAACATTACAGGCGGCGATCCGCTTCTGCCGGGAACTGAAAACCAGCGCTCAGGATGTCGGACAGCTGGATGTGGATGTCTGTCTGGAACGAATGAAAAAGACACCCCAGGCCGGCGGCTTCTTTTCCGGGTGGATACGGGATTACAAGCGGGTGGCGGCGGCCCAGCATGAGGAGCAGTTTACTTTTGTGCCGGATGGTCCGGTTACCACTCCCCGGGAATTTACCGATGCTCTGTTTGCCTGGAGCCGGGCAGCCGGAAAGGACATTGTGATTACCCGGGAAGGGATGTACCCCCGCTTTACGATGAACGGTACAGAATATGAAGCATATCGTATTTACCGCCGCATAGGATATGGAGGCGCTGGGGTACCGGTGGCCATTGTCCGCTGCCGCCTCTGTGGGAACAGTGAAGAGGATGGGGCTGTATCCCCTGCCCGCCGCCGGCTGCTTCGGATCCTGCGTTGTTCCCTGCCTTCCCTGATGCTTTTCGCCATGATTATGGTTCCCTGTTCCGGCTGGCTCTTTTCTTCCGGACAGTCCCTTCAGGAAATGTTTCTCAGTGTGTTTGTAGTAATTGCCCTGGCTGCCATGTGCGGACTGAGTGCCTGGTTCAATTATTATTATCACTTCAATGATCAGACTCGATAACCGGGAAAGGTCAGTAATACAAAAGCGTCCAGCTGTCTGAAACACAGCCGGGTGCTTTTTTGTGTCTGAAATCAGCTGTCGGTTTGGATGGACTCCATACTCTGTCATTGGTTCCAGCAATGACAGAGCTGACTGAATCATATTGATAAACATATAGTAACTCTAATTATTAATGTGATAAGTGGAAAGAAGGCAGAAAAAAGAACGGTAAGGAGGAAAGAGAAAATGAGTAAAAGCGGAGTACAGGCCGGATTTCTTTCTGGTCTTCTGGTAAGCAGAGTTTATGGAGATACCTATGGCTATCTGACGGCGGCAGAGCTGGCGGGGGTGCGGGCATGACGGCCGGCGGTCTCCTCATGAGTATCTGGGGCGGCTTTAAAAACAGGAAAAAGACATTGGCATCGGGCTGGACGTATTCGGAGCCATGTCTGTTCTGATGGGATTTACTTCGGAGTTTTCCGTTTATCTGATAGGGATGATTCAGTATGGAGCAGCCCGGACCACAGTTCAGACAGCAGTTACCACGCTGCTGCAGGAGCGGACGGATCCCTCTGCGCAGGGCCGTGTATTCGGACTGCTCGGTTCCATATACTCCGGATGCATGCCTGTGGGAATGGCGATTTTCGGCCCTCTTGCCGATGTGATTCCTCTGCAGGGGATGATTGGCTGCCTCGGGAATCCTGCTGGCTGTCGCCGGGGCGGGGATCTTATTCGACCGGCGGTTCTGAAAAGAGATCGATTTTCTTGACAGAAAAGAAAACTGCCGCTATAATGAACAATGTTCAGATTGAGGTGATGAAAATGAATACGGTTGTAACTTCCAAAGAGGAGATTCTGGAAGCCAGCCGGGAACTGATCCGGCAGCAGGGCTGGTCTGCGGTCAGCATCCGGTCCGTAGCCGCCGCCTGCGGCGTATCGGTAGGCTCCATTTATAATTATTTTGATTCCAAAACAGCGCTGGTAAGTGCCGCGGTGGAAAGCGTGTGGTGTGAGATATTTCATCGTCCGGAGAATGATGCGGTATTTCAGGATATCCGGAGCTGCATAATCTGGATCTATGAGAGGATGGAATACGGCTGCAGACAGTATCCCGGTTTCTTTACACTCCATTCTCTGGGATTTATGAGGGAAGAGAAATCCGACGGAAAACAGAAGATGCAGCAGACCTGGCAGCATATTCTGGAAGGGCTGTGCTCTGTGCTGAAGCGGGATCGGAATATCCGCCCGGATGCATTTACGGAACAGTTTACGGCAGAAACATTCGCAGACGTGCTGTTTTCGCTCATGCTGTCTGCGCTGCTGCGGCAGGACTATGACCCGGAGGCTGTGCTGGAAATCATTCGCAGAACTCTTTATTAAAAACTCCCACATGACTGTGGGAATTTTTCACACAGAAAAATGAACATTGTTCACTATGAAAACAGACTGGAAAGGAGAAGAAATTATGCAGGCAATTGCAGAAACCTTGTTTGATGGGATCTATCTGATTTCCGTTATTACCATCGGGATTATGATGATCCGGGAAAGCCATGGAGCGGACCAGTTCCGGCTGTTCGGCTGGATGGCGGTCATACTGGGGGCCGGAGATTCGTTTCACCTGGTTCCCCGGGCGTTGGCTCTGTGCACCACCGGGCTGGAACATTACACGGCTCTTCTGGGGCTCGGAAAATGGATTACGTCAGTCACCATGACGATCTTCTATGTACTTTTGTATCAGGTATGGAGACAGAGATATGAAATCACCGGACGTGCAGGACTGACTGCCGCCGTGTACGCTCTGGCCGGTATCAGGATCCTTCTGTGCATGCTTCCTCAGAATCAGTGGCTCAGCGCGGATGCACCCTGGTCCTGGGGAATTTATCGGAATATACCTTTTGCTGCGCTGGGACTTCTGATGATCGTGCTGTTTTACAGGAGTGCCGGCAGCGGCAGGGACCGGGCGTTCCAATGGATGTGGCTGACCATCACCCTCAGCTTCGGTTTCTATATTCCGGTAGTGCTCTGGGCGGATCGGGTGCCCATGGCCGGTATGCTGATGATTCCCAAAACCTGCGCCTATGTGTGGACTGTTCTCATCGGATATTTTGCCATGAAAAAGGAAGAGAAATGAATGAAAGGAACGGATTGAATATGAAGAGATATATGAATACAGCGCTGCTGTACAGTGTTTTTGCAATGGTGGGAGGGGTTTTTTACCGGGAGTTTACCAAGTTTCAGGGATTTACGGGAAAAACGGCTCTTGCTGCGGTGCATACGCATTATTTCCTGCTGGGGATGGTATTTTTCCTGCTGTTGCTTCTGCTGGAAAAGAATTTTTCGTTTACGGACACGAAGACGGGACGGATACTGGCGGTCTATCATGCCGGGCTGAATCTGACTGCAGGGATGCTTGCAGTGCGGGGAGTGATTCAGATACTGGGGGTGGAGCTTTCAAAAGGAATGAACGGAGCGATTTCCGGAATGGCCGGCGTCGGCCATATTCTGCTGGGAATCAGCCTGGTGCTTCTTCTGCTGCAGATCAGGCGCAGGGTATAAAAGAAACTTGGCCTTTCCATCCGCTTATGCAGTGCTCTGATTGACGGGGTAACATTAATAGACGTATAATTTATCGTATTAGTAATGTGAAAAGCGGCCGGCTAAACGGGGAGGGGAAACGTATGATATACCTTATTTTCTGATACTGGGTCCGGCTCTGATCTGCCTCGGAATCAAAACCAGAGGACGGGCAGGGGGGAATGGAGCCATGTATATTCTGTCATTTCTGTGGCTTACGGTTCAGGTGCCCGGAGTGATCTATTCTACCTGGGACTGATGGCTTATTTCTCCATTTTCGGTGTGTTTTCCTTTTTTGCGCCGTTTAAGAATTACAATGGAGCGGGTGTTTCCGGGGCAGGAGGAGGCGGAAGTGCGGAAAGTTCGGTTTCGGGATCTTCCCGCATGCCCGGCAGCATTCATTCTGCGGACGGTACGACCTACTATCTGCGTCAGAATTTAGGCTATGGCGCGGAATATGTTGCGTCGGGTGATCCGGACGATGTGATTCAGATCACCAACGTATACAGCAGGACTTCGTCTGAGATGTCGACCAATGAAGGACATTTTTATTTTTAATGATTGCGGGCTGTGAAAAAAACGACCACAGGCAGCTTCCCGGCTTTTTCGCAGGACAGCAGGAAGCGATGAGCAGAGGCGGATGTGACAGGAAATGTCATGTCCGCCTCTGAAATTTTTCCTTCTCCGGGGAGGACAGGACTCTTCCGGCGGCCAGCCGGTGAAACAGCAGGGCGAAGACCAGACCGAATGTGACGCCCAGGAAGGTATCCGCTATACGCAGAAGCACCGCTCCCCGGAGACCATAGATTCCGGCGCCCTGCATCAGAGCGCCGAAGCAGTTCATCGCGGTCTTGTACCGGTAATCGGAACAGAAGCCCAGGCATAGTCCCCCCAACGGGCCCAGCAGCGGGTGGAAGGCTTCCGGCGTGATCATATAAAGGAAGAAAAAGATGGAGCATCCGGCCGCAGCGCCCAGGAGACGCTGACGGAAGCGGGGGACAGTGTTGGGGGAATAGGGGTATTCCGACAGCAGGGAAGCACAGGCAAATCCCATCCACATAAAACGTTCCACACGGAAAAACTGGCCGGCGGTCAGTACCAGACTCACCCCCAGAGCCATGCGCAGCTGCCAGAGGTGAACCGGAGAAGAGGGATCGAACCTCCGGAGAACATGGTGAAAACGGACGGAGGTGTGCTGCTTCCGGTGTTTGGCGAACAGGATGGCTCCGCAGATCAGATAACCGGTCAGAGCCAGAAGCCCGCGCCGGAGGAGTGCTTCTCCAAAAACCGGGTTGCCGGTCAGATAGATATAGGCAAAGCTGTAGATTCCGCCGTTTCCCATTTCCGGCCTCTGAGAGGTCATGAAGAGCAGGGCCAGGAAGGCAGCAAAATGCAGCGGGATCAGAAAAATGGAGGGAAGCGCTGCTGCCGCACTGGGAGCAAGGACCAGAATGGCCAGCACCGCTGCCAGGGTCAGCAGGGAATCGCTGACGCAGTATTCAAAATTTACAAAACGAATCCCCAGCATCATGCAGAACAAAGCCACTGCCAGAGGGGTATTCTCAGAGCCGAACAGGCGGGAAAGCAGACTGATAAACAGGATGGCGAAGGCTACGATCAGTACGGAACGTACGGCCATGGCAGTCCGGTAGTATCGCTTTTCCTGCTTTGTGCCGCAGGCGGCGATTTTCCGCTTCAGAACAGAGGGGTCCAACTGCAGTGCATCATAAAATTTCATGGTCATGATTCTGATTCCGTCCTTTCTCATTCTTTTCAATCTGGGAGGCAAGTTTATCCGCACACCGCATGAATGCCTCAAAATCTTCAGGGAAACTGCGCCACAGATCGTAGAAAGGCTGCAGAATGCTTTCGTAACCGTTTTTCAGTTCAGCCAGGCCGGTTTCTGTCATGGAAAGCCGGTAACTGCGCTCATCGGATACCTGACGCTCCTTGCGGATACAGTTCTTTTCTCCGAGTGTTTTCAGACAGCGGCTTACCGCTTCTATTTTCATGCCGCTGTCCTGGCTGAGCAGAACGGGAGTGTTGCGTTCCGGCTGCAGATACAGCCTGGCCAGAAGCTCGCATTCGCTGGCGGTTAGTGCGGATCTGCGCAGGGGCAGCAGGGAACGTATGATTTTCTGAATCTGCTGCTGATAATGCATCATATCGGTCCATTCCATAATCGTATTCATCCTCCTATATAGTTAACGGTGTTAAGTATATTCCGAAAATGACTGTACGTCAAGCGGTTTATGGCAGAGCTGCCGGATCCCGGAAGAAATCGTTCTTGAACTGGAGGAACCGGATTGCTATACTGAAAGCAAAAACTGCCGAAAGGAGGCTTGTATTTATGGAACTGCGGGTTTTGAGATATTTCCTCATGGCTGCCAGGGAGGAAAACATTACAAGGGCTGCTCAGCTGCTCCATATTACCCAGCCGACTCTTTCCCGACAGCTCATGCAGCTGGAGGAGGAACTGGGGGTGTCGCTGTTTCGCAGGGGAAAATACAGCATTTCCCTTACGGAGGAAGGAATGCTTTTGAAGCGCCGGGCGCAGGAACTGATCTCTCTGTCAGAGAAGACCGTGGAGGAGCTTTCCCACAGGGAAAGCACGGTCTGCGGCGAGATCGCCATCGGCTGCGGGGAAACCAGAAACATGTCTTTGCTGGCGGAACGGATGGTGTCTTTCCGCAGAAAGTATCCGCTGGTGAATTTCAGTCTGTACAGTGCGACGGCTGACGACATCAAGGAACGTATGGAAGCGGGGCTGCTGGACCTGGGGCTTCTGATGGAACCGGCAGATATTGGGAAATATGATTTTATCCGTATGCCCTGGAAGGAAAAGTGGGGGATTCTGGTACGGAGGGATTCGGTACAGGGGCAGAAGGACAGGATTGTTCCGGAGGATCTGGAGCATGTCCCTTTGCTGATTCCCCGCAGGGATATTGTGCGCCATGAGCTGTCTGCCTGGTTTGGAGACCGGTATGAGCGTCTGGAGATTGCAGCAACCTACAACCTGATTCTCAATGCAGCTGCCATGGTAAAGGAGCATGCAGGAGCGGCACTGTGCTTTGACCTGGGGCCGGTCTGTGAGGATCTGGTCTTTGTTCCGCTGGATCCTCCCATGGAAACCGGTGCGGTTGCAGTCTGGAAAAAGAACCAGCTTCAGGCTCCGGCGGTCAGCCGGTTCATTCAGTGGCTGAGAGATTCGTTTTAAGCATTTCTTTTCATGTGATATAGGTATTAGATGTTTTTTTCAGTTGACGGTACAATGTAGGTGTTCCCGGAGGGACACCTGCAATTTTTTTGTCTGAGGAGAGATGGGATGCTGAGAGAAGAACTGAGCATGTGCTGCAAAATTCCGCTGGAAGTACTGAAAGAATATGAACGCTGGGGCCTTTACGCAGATGTGGGAAAGGTACAGGGAAACTGGCAGTATGACGATCGGGATATCAGGTATCTCAGCGTAATCATGACCCTGTATGATATCGGGTTTGAAGGCGGGGAAACAGAAACCTATATGCGTCTGCTCCTTCAGGGCAGTCAGACAGCAGACCAGAGGCTGCGGATGCTCAACCAGCGCAGGAAAGCGATTCTGGATGAAATTCACAGCCGGGAAGAGCGGCTGCAGCAGTTGGACTATTTCCGCCATTTGCTGCAGAACGGGAATCCTCTGGAAAAGGGAACAGGGAAACGGGCAGAGTCATTCCGGCGCCTTTGACGGAGGCACAGAACAGGAAGCCCGGAGAATGGAAAGACAGGAAAAGCAGCCCGGCAGAATTAAGCGGGCAGAAGGAGGTCAGATACAATGAAAAAAATCATACAGACGGCAGGAAGAGACGGACTTGGCACATTTGCTCCGGAATTTGCCCATTATAACGATGATATTCTGTTCGGAGAAAACTGGAATAACAGAGACCTTGACTATAAGACACGCTGCCTGATTACGGTAGTGGCTCTTATGTCTTCCGGAATTACGGACTCTTCCCTGAAATACCATCTGGAAAATGCCAGAAAGGCAGGAGTAACCAGGTCAGAGATTGCTGCCGCGGTCACTCATACTGCTTTTTATGCCGGTTGGCCGAAAGGCTGGGCTGTGTTCAACATGGCGAAAGAGGTATGGAAGGAGGAGCCTGACGGAGATGACGGCAGGGCGGCCTATGAAGCACAGATGATCTTTCCTGTGGGAGAACCCAATGATGCCTATGCGGCCTACTTTATGGGAAAAAGCTATCTGGCTCCCGTGGATAGTCAGGCGGGAATATATAACGTGACTTTTGAACCGGGCTGCCGCAATCACTGGCATATTCACCGGGCAGACCGGGATGGGGGCCAGATCCTGATCTGTGTGGCCGGGCGCGGCTGGTATCAGGAGTGGGGAAAGGATGCCGTTGAAATGCATCCCGGCGACTGCATTCACATTCCCGCCGGCGTAAAGCACTGGCATGGAGCGGCCAGTGACAGCTGGTTCTCCCATCTGGCCATCGAAGTTCCCGGAGAAAATACTTCCAACGAGTGGCTGGAAGCAGTGGACGATAACCAGTATGAATCGGTAAACCGAAAGGCTGCATGCTGCAAGGCAAATGACTGACCGGGGAAGATCAGAATCACAGAACAGAATCAGAAGCAGGGAGGTATGGACAATGGACGAAAAGAAGATCATGCCGGGAACCGGAGGAGATAAGCCGGTCCCCTATGAAAGCCGTACGGGAGAAGAGGCGGTGGTGTATTTTACCAGAGACCTGTCTCCGGAAGGACTGATCCGGATCTATGACAGGGTGTGCCGGGGAATCACCGGTAAGGTGGCTGTCAAGCTGCATACGGGGGAAAAGAACGGTCCGAATATCATTCCCAGGAAATGGGTACAGGAGCTGATTTCCTCCCGCCTTCCCGAAGCGGTCATCGGAGAGACCAATACCTATTATGAAGGAGACCGCTATACGACAAAACAGCATCGGGAGACCCTGAAGGTGAATGGATGGGACTTCTGCCCGGTGGATATTCTGGACGAGGACGGAACCGTTCTGTTTCCCGTATCCGGGGGAAAATGGTTTCGGGAGATGGCGGTAGGCAGCCACCTGGAACAGTACGACTCTCTGGTAGCGCTGACCCATTTCAAAGGCCATGTTAAAGGCGGATTCGGCGGATCAAACAAAAATCTGGGAATCGGCTGTGCAGACGGGCGCATTGGGAAAAAATGGATTCATACCACTCCCGGCCAGCCGGATATGTGGGATATCAGCAATGAAGAGTTTATGGAGCGCATGACCGAATCAACAAAATCAGTGATCGATCATTTTGCAGGTCATATCACGTATATCAATGTGATGAGAAATATGTCCGTCTCCTGTGACTGCGAAGGCTGTGCAGCAGAGCCTGTGGTGACTCCCAATGTGGGCATCCTGGCATCCCTGGATATTCTTACAGTGGATCAGGCCTGCGTGGATCTGGTCTATGCCATGAAGGAGCAGGAACATCATGATCTGGTGGAACGGATGGAGAGCAGGCACGGGTTAAGACAGCTGACTTATATGAAAGAACTGGGAATGGGCCATGACCGGTACAGGATTCTGGATATGGATCATGGAGATGTGCCGATCTCACCAAAAGAAGCGGTGGCAGATCTGAAGCCCTTTGAAAAATAAATCAAACTTACGGAAAGCGTCCCGGCAGAATCCGGGGCGCTTTCTGCGTATCCAAAGAACGATTCGCCGCTGGGTTTCCCTGCGGACTTATGCTATACTGATGTAAAAGAACAAATGCAGGGAAAACAGGATTTCAGAGAGAAGACAGGTGTGGGTATTATATGAAGACGTTGGGAACGAAACGGATCGATGTAAAAAAACATAATCGGGGACAGATCATGAAACTGATCGCCACCGGCATATGCAGCAACCGCAGTGAGCTGGTGGCGCATATGGGAATGACGAAGATGGCCATTACCAATATGGTGGCAGAGCTGACGGAGAAAGGACTGATTACGGAGGGAGAAACAGATCCCATCAGCGGTGCAGGCAGGAATCCCATTACCCTGAGAATCAGTGATAAAGCCCCGAAAACAGTGGGAATTCTCATTTTAAGAGACCGGTGCGAGGCGGTACTGTGCGATTTTTATCTGAATGTACTGGAAAGAAAGACGGTATTTCTCCACCAGCCGGATAAGAAACAGCTCATATCAGTGATCTACAGTCTGGCAGAGGCCATGATGTCCGGGGAAGAATCCATCCTGGGCATAGGGATATCCTGCATCGGCCCGATTGATTTTGACAGAGGAATGATTCTTGATCCGCCTTATTTTTACGGGATTCATGATATTCCGGTAGTGGGCCTTCTGGAAGACCGATATGGGCTGCCTGTATTTATGGATCATGACAATCAGAGCGGAGCTCTGGCCGAGCTTCTGTATGGAAACGGAAGAAGGCGGGACAGTTTCATGCTTCTGGGAATCGATCGGGGAGTGGGATGCGGGATCGTTAAAAACGGTGCCCTGTACCTGGATTCCAGAAAAATGGCGCCGGAAATCGGTCATGTGAGTATTGACCACAAAGGAAAAAGATGTGTGTGCGGCAGCAGGGGCTGCATGGAGCTGTATGTGAATTCCGCCTGTATTACCGAACGTCTGCGCAGAATAACGGGAGAACAGAGAGAGTTCAGAGAGTTCTGTCAGATGAAGGAGAGGGAGTGCACGTCAGAAATTTTTGAAGACATGGTGGAAAAAATGGCGTCGGCACTGGTGAGCACCATCAATCTTCTGAATCTGGAGCTGATCCTTCTGGGATATGACGGGGTCTATCTTCCGGAAAAGTATGTGCGGCGTCTGGAAGATGAGATCAATGAATACAAATTCACAAAGGAACGATACCGCACGCAGGTGAATAAAGCATATTTTGGAGAGGATTCCCAGCTTCTGGGGGCTGTGTGCAACGTACTCTGTCAGGTATATGAGGGAAAATTGCTGATGGACTGAAGAAAAAAAGATTGTGCAGAATGCATAAATAAATGCAAAAAACCATGTAGAATATAGAAAAAATATATTAGTATATTGACTTTACTAATTCCGGGGGATATGATAGAACCATAGAGCGCAGGACGGGTGATTTTCTGATATGGGAGAAAGGAGAGAATGCTTTGGACATTATTACACTGGGAGAGATGGTCATTGATTTCATACCCGGCAGGGAAGAAGGCAGCTATGTGCGGAATGCCGGAGGAGCACCGGCCAATGTAGCCATTGCGGCCTCACGGAACGGCCTGGAGTCGGGAATATTCTGTAAGCTGGGGGATGACGACTTCGGAAGATTTCTGCTCAGAACACTGGAGGACAATGGGGTGAAGCCTCTCTCGCCGGAGCTGTGCAGGGAAGCGGTTACCACCATGGCATTTGTGTCTCTTACACAAGAAGGAGAGAGAAGCTTTACCTTTGCCAGAAAGCCGGGAGCCGATATGTTTCTGGATGTGAAGGATATCCGCAGAGAATACCTGGAGCACTGCCGGCTGGTGCACGGCGGTTCCTGTTCTCTGTCAAAAGGACCGGCAAGGGAAGCTACGGTGTATGCCCTGAAAACGGCAGGGGAACTGGGGAAAATGGTGAGCTTTGACGTGAATTACCGGAACCTGATGTGGGATGATGACCGGGAAGCGGCAGCGGAAATGATCGGAAAAATTCTCCCCTTTGTGGATCTGCTGAAAATTTCCGAGGAGGAAGAGGATCTGATCGGAGGAAGAGAGAATATTCCGCGTCTGATGGAAGAAAATCATATTTCCGCAGTAATCGAAACCCTGGGATCGGAAGGAGCGGAATGCTTTTTTAAAGGGGAGACGTTCCTCGTGAAGGGGATCAGGGCAGAACATATTGTGGATACCACAGGAGCGGGAGATGCGTTCTGGGGAGGATTTCTGTCCCGGCTGATGATCCGGGAAGCAGACAGACCGGAGCGTCTGACAAGGGAGATTCTGGAGGACGCCATGAAATACGGGAATGTGAGCGGATCTCTGTGTGTGCAGGCCAAAGGTGCCATTGCATCCCTGCCCACAAGAAAACAAATTGAGAAGAGTCTGGAGGAACTTTCATGAGCAGAGAGATTTGGAACGACAGATGCATCATTTCCCCCTCTCTTATCTGCCTGGATCTCTGTAATCTGGAGCAGCAGGTGAGAATGGTGGAGGCAAGCGGAATCGGAATGCTCCATGTGGACATTCTGGACGGTCATTTCAGCCCCAGCATGCCGCTGGGCCTGGATACGGTAAAACAGCTGAGAAAAAAGACGGATCTGGAACTGGAGGCTCATGTGATGACTACAGCTCCCCAGTATTTTGTGGACGAACTGCTGGACTGCGGGGTTTCCCAGATTGTGTTTCATATAGAAACAGCAGATCACGTGGACGGACTGCTGAACTACATTCACGGAAGAGGAGTAAGAGCGGGAGTGGCCCTGAAGCCGGCGACATCCTTAAGGACGTTGGATTATGTGCTGGATAAATGCGATGCGGTGCTGCTGATGCTGATCAATCCTGGTTTTGCACAGTGCGCGGGAGAAGCTCAGGTGCTCTATGCGGACAGAAAGATCAGGGAACTGAGAAAGATGATCGATGAAAGAGGACTGAATACAAAAATTATTCTTGACGGACGGGTTTCTCCGGAAAATATTCAGACCTACGGGGCCGGAACTGCCAATATTTTTGTGGCCGGAAGCACCTGCATCAGGAAAGATGATCTGACCGGCAGCCTGAAGAAAGTAAACGATCTGGCCGGACGGCTGAATGCCTCTCCGGTCCGGTGAACAGAGGAAGAGGTGGAAAAATGGGATATTACAGCGAAAATTACAGAGAAACCTTCGGCAGCATCCTGAAGGAACTGGATACTGCTCTGGGCAGTGTGGATCCGGAGTCGGTGGAGCGCCTGGTAGACGCGATTCTGGATGCTGATCAGGTGTTTTTTGTAGGAGTGGGAAGAGTACTCCTTTCCCTGCAGGCTATTGCCAAGCGGCTGGCTCATCTGGGAATCAGGACCCATTATGTGGGGGAAATTACAGAGCCGGCCATTACCTCTGCCGATCTGCTGATCGTAGGATCGGGAAGCGGCTCCACGCTGTTTCCTCTGGGAATCGCAAAAAAGGCGAAGGCAGCCGGAGCGAGAGTTGTTCACATCGGTTCCAATCCCCAGAGCGAAATGAAGGATGTGGCAGAATTTATGGTAAGGATTCCGGTAAGAACAAAAAATTACCTGGACGATGAGATCGATTCCGTTCAGCCCATGACATCCTTGTTTGAGCAGAGCCTGCTTCTGCTGGGGGATACAGTGGCAAAGATGATCATTGACAAAAATGAGATGGATATGAAGAGCCTTTGGAAATATCACGCGAATCTGGAGTAGAACATGAAAAAAGAATGGATGAAATATGCGGGCAGCATGCAGCAGCTGGCTTATGTCCGGCCGCTGACTTACCGGGAAGGCCGTTCGGAGCAGATGAATGCCTGGGAGGTGAAGGCCGGAGACCTGGTTTTTCATGCGATGGCCGATAAATGTCTGGATATATCGGATCTGTCCTACAAGGGGATGAATATGACATTCCTGGCCAAACCGGGGTTGGAGGGCAGAAACCACTTTGATACAAACGGACAGGAGGCTCAGCGGAGCATTATGGGCGGACTGTTTTTTACCTGCGGTCTGGAAAATATCTGTGCACCCTGTACAGTTGACGGAAAAGAGTATCCCATGCATGGCAGGATGCGCACCACACCGGCGGAGCACACCGGCTCTGATGCCCGATTTGACGGGGAGGACTATGTGCTGACTCTTCACGGAGAGATGAGGGAAGCGGAACTGTTCGGAGAAAATATGGTTCTGAGGCGGACCATAGAAACCCGGCTGGGATCCAATTCCATTCTTGTGACGGATGAGATCGAAAATCAGGCGTTCCGGCCGGAACCCCTCATGCTTCTGTATCACTGCAATATGGGATATCCGTTCCTGGATGAGACCTGTGAGCTGATTCTTCCCACGAAAAAGGTGACAGGAAGAGAGGAATTTTCCAGGAAGCAGGAAGAGGGCTGGAACCGGATGGAGGCTCCGGCGGATAATGAGCCGGAGTATGTGTTTATTCATGAACTGGGAGAAGCAGAGGACGGCAGTACGGGAGCCATGGTGATCAATCACGGACGGCAGGTAGCACTGCTGCTGGAGTTCAACCGGAAAAATCTTCCTTATTTTATGGAATGGAAATCTCTGGCTTCCGGGGATTACGTGCTGGGGCTGGAACCCTCCAATTCCAGCGTGTACGGTAAAAAATATCATGTGGAGCAGAACAGAGTTC
>CALWRQ010000068.1 GCA_944383965.1 uncultured Lachnospiraceae bacterium | reverse complement strand
TTCTGGTTGGCGGAGAATTTGATCACCACGCCCTTGTTCATATAGGTGCAGTTTTCCGCGTCTGTTTTTTCCGGATGGTTGGGATGAACGGCGTGAGCATTGTCACAGGATACCATAAAGCTCTTTGCAACGGCGCGGCAGTAGTCTTCATTATGGAAGCCCAGGCACTCGTTGATCCGCTGAAGCACGTCTCTCAGGAATGTGGAGCAGGCGCCCTGCTTGGTACCGGAACCGACCTCTTCATTGTCGAAGCAGGAGTATACGGATACGCAGTGGCTGTTGTCTGCCTGAAGCATGGCCTTCAGAGAAGTGTAGGCGCACTGCAGGTCATCCAGCTTGGGAGAGGAGATGAACTCTTCCTTGGCACCCCAGATTACAGGAGCAGTACGGTTGTAAAGGTACATGTCCATGCCCAGAATATCTTCTCTGGATACATGGAGCTCCTGGGCGATCAGCTCATAGTAGCTGTTTTCCCCGCATTCTCCTGCGGAAAACAGAGGAAGCATGTCGATCTGATTGTTGTATTTGAAGCCGTTGTTCACATCCCGGTTCATATGGATGGCCACATTGGGGATGATGAGAAGATCGCGGTCGAAGGATACCAGACGGGTGGAGATGGTATTTCCTTCCCGAACCAGCACGCGGCCGGCCAGGGACAGGGGACGGTCCATCCAGGTGGAGCAGAGCATGCCGCCGTAGCCTTCCGTGTTCAGCTGCAGGTAGCCGCCCTTGCCCTTCAGTTCTGCCTTCTCTTTCACTTTGAATACGGGAGAATCACAGTGGGAGGAGGTCACCTGGAAATGATAGTTGTCCAGATCGCTTCCGATGCGGAAAGCGATGAGAGAGGAACCGTTGCGGGTGGTGAAGTAGGAGCCGCCCTTTTTCAGTTCCCAGGGCATACACTCCTTCAGCTCTTTATATCCGGCCTCCTTCAGCAGCTCGGAAATGGTACGAACTGCGTGGAAGCAGCTGGGGCTTCTGCGGATAAAATCAAGTACTTCCTGCGATGTTTCTTTATACATATAAGAATACCTCCGATTTTAAAATAACAGGAACAGGATTCCTGCCTGTACAGTATACCACAATCTGCAGCTTCTGAAAACGGTGCTGCAGCAGTAAAAAAAGAGGACGGAATCAGAGACCCCGTCCTCCGGAGAAGGCAATTCTCCTTAAGCGTTCGTTTTTTCGTTTTTCTTGATAATTGGTAAAATCAGTCCCAGAGCAGTGAGCACAAAGGGGGTGATCACATTCATGGCTGTGGAAAGCATGTCGCCCTTTACATACATACCGAAGAGGCAGCAGAAAGCGGTGACAAAGAAGCACCAGCCGCCGGCAATAAGGGCAAGGCTCTGATTCTTGGTGAACTGATATTCCGGATTGAATTTGTGGAGAGATTTACGCAGTGCGATATAAGCAGTAAATACCCACAGATAACGGAGCGGCATGGTAACGGAGTTCAGCTTGTTCAGCTGAGCCAGTACGGCAGCAGCTCCCGGTACGATGGACTGGATCAGGATAATACTTCCGGAAAGGATTACTACCATCCAGATACCATTGATGTAGGCACCGTATTTGTTCTTCTTCAGAAGTCCGGAAGGAATGAACTGTCTGGCATCCTCGTTGTCCAGCAGCATCCGCAGCGGTGCGTCAATGCTCAGCACCAGTGTGGAGAACTGACCGATGGCGTTGCAGGCCGCATAGATGATCAGAAGAGCATTGCCCACTCCGTAGTACTGTCCCAGCTTCTGGAATGCCCAGTAAGCACCGTTGGATACGTAGGAGTTGAAGCTCTCCGTGCTTTCATTGATCACAGTGGGATCAAACATCATACCCATGGCGATGGTACCCAGGATGGCACATACCATAACCATGATAGCCAGAGTGATCATTCCTTTCGGGAAGCCCTTGGAAGGATTCTCTACTTTATTTACATAGGGAGAGATCTTCTCACAGCCGCCCACCGCAAATACCAGGATGGACAGAGAGGTGAAATAGCCTACGTTAAACTGAGGGATGATGTTCTTCCAGGAGAAGTCCATGGATACGAAGCCGCCGTTCGGATTGATCACCGGAGCGGCAAACATCATCAGGATGTACAGGATGGACATAACGAACATACTGGTTCCCGCGATGGTAGCCAGTTTCTTCAAGGGATTCAGGCCCCGGCTGGCAACCCAGCAGAAGAACAGGAAAACTACCAGAGTAGCCATCTGAACCCAGAGGGTGGGGAATGTATCGTATGTGGTTCCGTTCTGGAATACCATCCAGCTGAGGGCCTTTAAGCCGCCGCTGCCCTTACTTGCAATGTAAGTAACATGACAGGCCCAGTAGGTCCATCCGGCATAATATGCACATTTCGGACCGATCGTTTCATGGATCCAGGAGCTGACGCCGCCGCCGGAATTCTTGAAGGCGGAACCAAGCTCACCTACCATGAGAGCGTAGGGTACGAAGTACAGGGCAAACATCATGATCCAGCTGAAAATAACCTGGATACCGTTGAAGTATACGAAACCGTTTAACACGTTTCCGAATCCCCATACTGTGGAGAAGGCCATAAAGGCCAGGGTGTACCATTTGATTTTTTTAGACTGTTCCATTTGACACCTACCTTTGGTTTATTAAAAACGAACGGTTGCATTGTATCATAAAAAGTGCAATCATGCCATAGCCAATTTCTAGCTGTTTGTTAATTTTTACAATCTTGCCGGATCAGATGGGGGAGAACATTGAACTTTGCGGACAGATATGCTACAATAAGTGCCACAACAAAAATGGCGGAGGAAACAGGTTGAAGGACGAAACAGTGGTGCTCTGCGGAGCAAACGCGTATAATCAGAAATACTATTTTAACGAGGAGTTTGCAGGTCTGCCGGAGAGCGTGAAAAAAGAACTGCAGATCATGTGCGTATGGTTTGTCCAGGAAGTAGGAGGCGTGCTGATGCTGGAATTTCAGCCGGACGGCACCCTGGAGTTCCGGACGGAGGCCAATGAGTATGACGGCAGTATTGACGAGATCGGCAGCTACCTGAAGATCAAGCAGTTCCGTGAGGAAAGGCGGGAGCTTCTGGAATCCCTGGAACTTTATTTCAAGGTATTCTATCTGGGCCTGGATCCGGATGATGCCGGGGAAGAGGAGTAGGCGCATGGGATTTCAGATCGGAAACGTGAAAATAGAAAACCGTCTGGCTCTGGGACCAATGGCAGGGGTAACCGACCTGCCATTTCGTCTGCTCTGCAAGGAGCAGGGATGCGGCCTGCTCTATACGGAAATGGTCAGCGCCAAGGCGATTCTGTATAATAATAAGAATACGGACAGCCTGTTAAAGGTGCTTCCGGAGGAACGGCCGGTGGCGGTGCAGCTGTTCGGCTCGGACCCGGAGATCATGAGTTCCATGGCGGCCAGGATCGAGGATGGTCCCTATGACATCATCGATGTGAACATGGGCTGTCCGGTGCCCAAGGTGGTAAATAATAAAGAAGGTTCGGCGCTGATGAAGGATCCCAGGCTGGTGGAGAAGATTTTTACGGCCATGGTGAAACGGCTGAAGAAACCGGTTACCGTGAAAATCAGGAAAGGCTTTGACGACAGCTGCGTGAATGCGGTGGAGATCGCCCGGATCGTGGAGAGCTGCGGAGTATCGGCGATCGCTGTTCACGGCAGGACCAGGGAGCAGTACTATTCGGGAAAGGCGGACTGGGATATCATCCGCCAGGTAAAAGAGGCGGTCTCCATTCCGGTTATCGGAAACGGGGATATTTTTACTCCTCAGGATGGAAAACGGATGCTGGAAGAGACCGGCTGCGACGGACTCATGATCGCCAGAGGAGCTCAGGGGAATCCCTGGATCTTCCGGGAGGTGGATCACTACCTGAAGACGGGAGAGCTTCTGCCCCGTCCGGGAGCGGAGGAGATCTGCTCCACTATCCTCCGCCATGCCAGAATGCAGACGGAGCTCAGAGGGGAGCTGGCCGGAATACGGGAGATGCGCAAGCACGTGGCCTGGTATACCTCCGGCCTGCCGCATTCGGCCGCTCTGAGAAATCAGGTAAACCTGGTGGAAGACCTGGCCGGCCTGGAGGAGCTGATCCGGGGACGGTTTCTGGACTGCCTCATGGAGAGAGAAGGGGCCTGAAAAAGGGAAAAGGTCCGGAAAAAACAGGATTCTTGACATGAGAAAGGGTTTAAGCTATAATACTGAGAATGCGAGAAGGTAGCCTGCCGTATACTGTATTGGATTACAGCCCGGAGGGCGGGAAATTTAAGTTAAGGAAGGAAGCAGAAAATATGGCTGAGAAGAAGAACATACTGACCTATGCGGGTCTCAAACAATACGAGGATGAACTGCAGAATCTGAAAGTATTCAAGAGAAAGGAAGTTGCTCAGAAGATCAAAGAGGCAAGAGAGCAGGGAGATCTGTCTGAGAACGCAGAATACGATGCAGCAAAGGATGAGCAGAGAGATATCGAAGCAAGAATCGAGGAGCTGGAGAAGCTGCTGAAGAATGCGGAAGTAGTGGTTGAGGATGAGATCGATCTGGACAAGATCAATATCGGCTGCAAGGTAAAGGTCAATGATATGGAATTTGATGAGGATATGGAATTTTTCATCGTAGGTTCCACAGAGGCAAACAGCCTTCAGAATAAGATTTCCAATGAGTCTCCGGTGGGCCAGGCCCTCATCGGCAAGCGCGTAGGCGATGTAGTCGATGTGGAGACACAGATGGGAACCATCCAGTACAAGGTACTGGAGATCCAGAGAGTATCCTGATTATTCGCCGGCAAAGGACGAGGGGATCACTGTGGATATTCTGGATTATTACGTAAAACTGGTGGATTTCCTGGGGCAGGTGATGGGAGAGGACACGGAGGTCGTACTGCGGGACTGCCGGAAGCCCAACCATGATATCATTGCCATTGCCAACGGGCACGTAAGCGGCAGAACCATCGGAGCTCCGATCACGGACTTCACCCTGTCGGTGCTGGCCAGCGAACAGTGGAGAGAGCGGGACTATGTGGTGAATTACCTGGGAAAGGCGAAGCCCAACAAGAAGCTGCGGTCCTCCACCTATTTTATCCGGGAAAACGGAGAGCTGGTGGGACAGCTCTGCATCAACATAGATACGACAAAATATCAGAAGCTGGGTGAGGAGATCCTCCGCCTGGGAGGTCTGCACCTGCTTCCGAAAGAGGAAGACGGACTGGTATGCGGAAAAACGGTTGAGACGTTTTCCAACGATGTGATCAAGGACCTGCTGGAAAAAGCGGTGCGGGAGATCATGGGATCCTGCGAGGCGATCGTAAGAGAGCGGCTGACCCAGGAGGACCGGCTGGCGATTGTGGAAAAGCTGAACCAGAGCGGCCTGTTCCAGCTGAAGGGAGCTGTGGGAGAGGCAGCAGAATATCTGTACTGCTCGGAAGCCAGCATTTACCGGTATCTGTCAAAGGTAACAAAAAATAAGAATTCGTGACAAGAATGGGAGACGCCCCGGCAGTATATTCTGCCTCAGAGACTGAAACACTCTGAGAGAGGATATGCTGCCGGGGTATTTTTCTGCAAAATATTTTATTATAATAATAAATTATTATTAATGTGATTGACATTTATTACAGTCTATTGTAAACTTTAGTGGAAACAAAGCTGTTACAAATGTATGATTTTGTCTGGATTATACAAATGATTGGAGGAATGGAATGGTGTATCAGCAGTTTTTTTCAGTGAATGGTGCCGTTTCTGCAGGAGCAGTGATCCTGTTTCTGATCATGCTCTGGTATATGAACCGGCTGCCGAAAAAAAAGTTCAGCTTTGCCTCCAGGGTACTGATCGGAAGCGGCTGCGGCACGCTGTTCGGTCTGGCTGTTTACGGAGCGGGCAGAATGGGCATGAGCCTGGGAGATGCATCGGCCTGGTTTTCCATGGCGGTGTCCGTATATCTCGGCCTGTTCCGGATACTGATCGGACCGGTGGTATTTATCTGTACGGTCCGCATGGTACTTCACACGCCTGCCTACAAGGAAACGCCCAGAGAGGTAAAGGTAAAGAAACAGGTCAACACCCTGATGCTGGCAGTTTCCTGCGGAGTAGGACTGGCATTGGGAATCCTGTTCCATGTGGGAAGTGCGGAAGGCGGCTTCGGAGCCGTACAGGCAGGAAGAGACAGCCTTCCCGGAGTTCTGGCAGCGCTTGCTCCGGAAAATCTGGCGGCAGATCTTCTGCTGGGCAAGACAGTTGCCGTATTTATTGCCGGAGGTCTGGCAGGAGTGGCTGCAAGGAGAATGTCCGGAAAGTACATGGATACGGTGAAGCCCTTTTTTGATCTGACGGAGGCGGCGTTCTCCATTATGGGAAGTGTCTGCAAGACCGTGATTGCCTGGAAGCCTGCGGGAGCGGCGGCGATCATGACGGCCCTGACGGCAGCGTCCGGCCCGGCAGCAGTCTGGTGGGTGGTCAAGTTCCTTCTGGTGCTGACTCTGGCGGCAGCGGTGATGCTGGGAATTCAGATTCTTCTGGCAGCCGTGTGCGGCGTCAGCCCGGCGGCATTTTTCCGGAGCGGGCGGGAAGCCATGACGAAGGCTCTGAAGACCAGATCAGGCAGTGCCTGCCTGCCGGAGGCTCAGAAAGCTCTTTCCGAGGGGCTGGGACTGAACAGGGAGGTGACGGATGAGGTGGCTTCCTATACGATCGCTTCCGGGATGCAGGGATGTGCAGCCTTATTCCCCACCATGGCTCTTGTGTTTACGGTTCATATGGCGGGGCTTGCGTTTACTCCCGGGCTGATCGCGGCGGCAGTGATCGTGGTGGTTGTTTCTTCCTATGGAATTACCGGTGCGCCGGGAACCGCTACCATGGCGGAGTTTGCAGCAGTGATGGGAACCGGAATGGAAGGAGCGGTGGACGGCCTGGGGGCCATGATCGCCATTGATCCCATCGGCGATGTACCCAGAACGCTGATCAATGTAACCGGATGTATGACAAATGCGATTATCGCGGAAAGAAGGTTGAGAAAGTGAAGGTAGTGATCATTGGCGGAGTGGCGGCCGGAATGTCGGCAGCTTCAAAGCTGAAAAGAAATCGGAAGGATCAGGTGGACATCACCGTCTATGAAAAGGGCGGCGAGGTCTCCTACGGAGCCTGCGGGATTCCGTTCTACATCTCTGACCACATCAAGCAGGGCAGAGAACTGATCGCCAGAACAGCAGAAGAGTTTTCCCAGAGCGGGATTCCCATCCGGACCTATCATGAGGTACTCCATGTGGACACGGACAAAAAGAGCCTTCTGGTGAAGAACTTGAAGACCGGAGAGGAATTTACAGACGTGTATGACAAGCTGGTGATCGGAAGCGGTGCGGCTGTCCGCCATTTTCCGCCCTTTGACCAGGCGTATGAGAACCTTTACGAGATCCGTGACGTGGCAGACGGAACCAGGGTAAAGAAAGCGCTGAACCAGGAGTCCAACCGCCATGTGGTGATCGTGGGAGCAGGCTTTATCGGTCTGGAAGTGTCTGAGGCCTGCCGCCGCTACGGCAAGGAAGTGACGGTGGTGGAGCTGGCCGATCATATTCTGTCTTCCTTTGATGAGGAAGTGAGCCAGGCTCTGGAACAGGAGATGGAGAAAAACGGAGTGACCGTAAAGACCGGCTGCATGGTTACGGAGCTGAAGGCAGAGAACGGCCGGATCACGGCAGCTGTGATCAGAAAGGGAGAGGAAACCGAGGAGATCCCGGCAGACATGCTCATCAACAGCGCCGGAATCGCTCCTGCCACGGCGTTCATTGACACAGTGGAGAAGGCACGCAACGGAGCAATCCTGGTGAACGAGCGGATGGAGACCAGCGTACCGGATGTGTATGCTGCGGGAGACTGCAGCATCATGCGTTCCGCTATCACGGGCGAGTACATGTATGCGCCTCTGGGAACCAACGCCAACAAACAGGGCCGGATCATCGGCGATATTCTGGGCGGCGTGGAGCCCAAGCCCTTCAAGCTGATCGGAAGTTCGGCTCTCCGCCTGTTCGGAATGGATGCGGCCAAGGTAGGACTCTCCGAAAAAGAGGCGAAAGCCCGGGGACTGGACTATAAGGCCCATACCATCACGGGAAACAGCTATGCTTCCTACTACGGAACGGAAAAGCTGAATATCAAGCTGATCTATGACCGCGCATCCAGAAAGATCCTGGGAGCGGAGACCTACGGCCAGGGAATCGTGGTTCCGAGAGCCAACTATTATGCGATCGCCATCTATGCCGGCCTGACGGTGGATGAGATGGGATTTATGGATCTGTGCTATTCGCCGCCATTCTCCGGGGTATGGGATGCGGCGTTGATTGCCTCCAATACGGCAAAATAAAGCAGAAAACATCAGAAAGAGAGAAAAAAGTATGGAAAAGAGCAAAAACGTAAAGAAAAAATCCTGGGTACTTCGCTGCCTGGACAAAATCGAGGTTGCCGGAAACCGGCTGCCCCATCCGCTGACCATCTTCTTTTATCTTGCGGTGGCAGTGGTAATCGTTTCCGGAATCGGATCACTCATGGGCTGGAGTGCAACGGGGGATGTGTACAATTCAGCCAGCGGCGTGGTGGAGGAGACCACCGTGTCTGTAGTCAGCCTTTTCAGCTTTGAGGGCCTTCGCTACATGCTCACCTCTGCAGTCAGCAACTTCACCGGCTATGCTCCCCTGGGCTTTACCATCGTGATCATGCTGGGAATCGGCGTGGCTGAGAGCTCCGGCTGGCTGAACGGCCTGATCCGCAAAGTAGTAAAAGTTACTCCCAGAATGCTGGTAACCCCCATGGTGGTATTCCTGGGCGTTATGACCAACGTGGCTGAGAATGCGGGTTATGTGGTATTCATCCCGTTGGCAGCCATGATCTTCAAGGCATACAAAAAGCATCCGCTGGCCGGTATTGCAGCCGGATTTGCAGGCGTATCCGGAGGATTCTCCGCAAACCTGCTGATCGGATCCACAGACGCGATCCTGTCCGGTTTCTCTGACGCTGCGGCAAAGACTCTGGATCCGGCTTACAGCGTCACGCCTCTGTCCAACTGGTTCTTTATGATCGTTTCCACTTTCTGGATCACCCTGATCGGCACTCTGATCACAGAGAAGGTAGTGATCCCCCGTCTTGGACCGTACAAGGAGAACGGAGACGGAAGCCTGGTTGAGCCTACGGGTGAGATGACAGCCAGAGAGGAAAAAGCACTGAAGATTGCCAACTGGGTATTTGTAGCTATCGCTGCTCTGTATATCGTAAGCTGCATTCCGGAAAATTCCTTTATGAGAAACAAGGAGACCGGAAGCCTGATCGACGGTTCCACCCTGCTGAATGCGATCATTCCGCTGTTTACGCTCCTGTTCTTTGTGCCTTCTTTCGTATACGGAAAGGTGTGCGGTACGTTTAAGACTGATAAGGACGTGGTTGCTTCCTTCAGCAAGGCAATCGCATCCATTTCCGGATTTATTGCCATGGCCTTTATGGCAGCTCAGTTTACCAATTACTTTACCTATACCAACATCGGAAGAATCCTGTCCTTCAAGGGAGCGGAGCTCCTTCAGAGCATCCACATCAATCCCATCGGACTGGTGATCTGTTTCGTATTCTTAAGCGGATTCATTAACCTGTTCATGGCTTCTGCTTCTGCAAAATATGCGATTTTCGCGCCGGTATTCGTGCCGATGTTCATGAAGCTGGGCCTGTCTCCCGAACTGACCCAGGTCGCTTACCGTATCGGTGACAGCAGCATGAACCTGATCGCTCCGGTGCTGGCATGGATCCCCTATATCCTGACCATTATGAAGAAGTACGACAAGGACAGCGGCTGGGGAACACTGGTATCTTCCATGGTGCCCTACTCCTTCGCATTCATCATCGGATGGTCCGTACTTCTTGCCCTGTGGATGGGACTGAACATGCTGGGAATCAACCTGCCTCTGGGACCGGGAGCTCCTGTATTCTACGGCATGTAATTCCGGAATTTAAGGAGGAATGAGAAAAATGTTTGATGAGAGAGTCAATAGAGTTCTGAAAAAGATGGAAGAGCGCGGCCTGGAGCAGATGCTCATCAGCGACCCAAACTCCATTTTTTACCTCACCGGCAGATGGATCCTGCCCAACGAAAGGCTTCTTGCCCTGTATCTGAACAGAAACGGCGGCCATAAGCTGTTTGTGAACCGTCTGTTTAAGGTGGACGGAGAGATCGGAATCGAAAAGGTATGGTTTTCTGATACGGATCCGGGATGTGAGATCATTGCCTCCTTTACGGATCATGACAAGCCTCTGGGAATCGATAAGAAAATGGCTGCCAGATTCCTGCTGGAACTGATGGAGCTGGGAGCCGGAAGCAGCTATAAAAACGGTTCCGAGTGTGTGGACAGCGCCCGCCGGGTGAAGGATGAGGATGAGAAAGCGAAGATGATCCGCGCGTCCCAGGTCAACGATCAGGCCATGGCCAGATTCCGGGGACTGATCCGGGAAGGTGTAACGGAGATGGAGGTAGCTGCCGGCATGAACGCCATTTACAAAGAGCTGGGCACTCAGGGAGCTTCCTTCGGTCCCATCGTCAGCTTCGGCGCCAATGCGGCAGAAGGCCATCATAAGCCTGACGGAACCGTATTGAAGCCCGGGGACTGCGTACTCTTTGACGTGGGCTGCAAGCTGGATGACTATTGCTCTGATATGACCAGAACCTTCTTCTATCAGACGGTGAACGACCGCCAGAGAGAAGTGTACGAGGTGGTAAAACGGGCCAACCTGGCAGCTCAGGCGGCCATGAAGCCGGGAATGCGTTTCTGTGATATTGATAAAGTGGCCAGAGACGTGATCACGGAAGCCGGATACGGTCCCTATTTTACCCACCGTCTGGGACACTGCATCGGAATCGAGGTCCATGATGCGGGAGATGTGTCCGCCACCAACAAGGATGTGGTGGAAGAGGGAATGATCTTCTCCTGCGAACCGGGCGTATACCTGCCGGGAGAGTTCGGTGTAAGGATCGAAGATCTGATGCTGATCACCAGGGACGGAGCCGTGAGTCTGAACAAGGATTCCAAGGAACTGGAAATCCTTTCCTGAGGAAAGGAAGGGGCCTGAAAAATCTGCCTGTATTTTCCGCTCCGGAGTCCCTGCACGCTTGACAACAAAGCGGGATTTACGCTATAATACGTTGAATGTTGACTGAAATCAGTATAAATATAAGAAGATAGAGACAAAGGAGTGGAAACAGTGGCAGAGCAGAATCAGGCAAAGAGCCAGGAGGAATTGAATCACGTTCTGCAGGCACGCCGGGATAAGCTGGCGGAGCTTCAGGCTGCAGGAAAGGATCCGTTTGTCATCACCAAGTATGATGTGACGGCTCACAGCAGCGATGTGAAGGAAAACTATGAGGAGCTGGAGGGCAAGGAGGTATCCGTTGCAGGACGTATGATGTTCAAACGGGTCATGGGCAAGGCATCCTTCTGCAATATCCAGGATCTGAAGGGCAGAGTTCAGGTCTATGTGGCCAGAGACAGCATCGGTGAGGAATCCTACAAGGATTTCAAGAAGATGGATATCGGTGATATCGTAGGTGTAAAGGGAACGGTATTCAAAACAAAGACCGGAGAGATTTCCATCCATGCGGAGGAAGTGACTCTGCTTTCCAAGAGCCTGCAGGTACTTCCGGAGAAGTTTCACGGTCTGACTGATACGGATACCCGTTACCGTCAGAGATATGTGGACCTGATCATGAATGAGGACGTGAAGGACACCTTCATCAAGCGTTCCAAGATCCTGGCTGCCATCCGCCGCTACCTGGCAGGAGAAGGCTTCATGGAAGTGGAGACCCCCATGCTGGTGGCCAACGCAGGCGGTGCTGCTGCCAGACCCTTTGAGACCCATTTCAATGCTCTGGATGAGGATCTGAAGCTGAGAATCTCTCTGGAGCTTTACCTGAAGAGACTGATCGTGGGCGGTCTGGAGAGAGTATATGAGATCGGCCGTGTATTCCGGAACGAGGGACTGGATACCCGTCACAATCCGGAGTTCACCCTGATGGAGCTCTATCAGGCTTATACCGATTATCACGGTATGATGGACCTGACGGAGAATCTGTACCGTTACGTGGCACAGGAAGTACTGGGAACCACGAAGATTGTTTACAACGGCATCGAGATGGACCTGGGACAGCCCTTTGCCCGCATGACCATGGTTGACGCGGTAAAGAAGTATTCCGGAGTGGACTTCAATGAGATCCACAGCCTGGCAGAGGCGAGAGCCATTGCAAAGGAAAAGAATGTGGAGATCGAAGAGAGACACAAGAAGGGCGATATTCTGAACCTGTTCTTTGAGGAATTCGTTGAGGAGCACCTGGTACAGCCAACTTTCATTATGGATCATCCGGTGGAGATTTCTCCGCTGACCAAGAAGAAACCGGAAAATCCCGAGTATGTGGAGCGTTTTGAGTTCTTCATGAACGGATGGGAGATGGCGAATGCGTACTCTGAGTTAAACGATCCCATCGATCAGAGAGAGCGTTTCCGCGCTCAGGAGGAGCTGTTCGCCCAGGGAGATGAGGAAGCCAACCATACGGATGAGGACTTCTTAAACGCTCTGGAGGTAGGTATGCCGCCTACAGGAGGAATCGGCTTCGGTATCGACCGGATGTGCATGCTGCTCACCGATTCCGCTGCCATCAGAGATGTGCTCCTGTTCCCCACCATGAAGAGCCTGGGCGGTTCTGAGAGCAAAAAAGCAGAGAAGACCGCTGCAGCAGCAGAGACGGCATCTGCTCCCGCAGCACCGGTGCAGGCAGCGCCCGCACCCAGCGTACAGCTGGATCTGTCCAAGCTGAAGATCGAGCCGCTGTTTGAAGATGCTGTGGATTTTGAGACCTTCTCCAAGTCCGATTTCCGTGTAGTAAAGGTGGAGGCCTGCGAGGCTGTGCCCAAATCCAAGAAGCTTCTGAAGTTTACTCTGAACGACGGAACCGACAGAAAGCGCACCATCTTAAGCGGTATCCATGAGTTCTATGAGCCGGAGCAGCTGGTAGGAAAGACCTGTGTGGCGATTACCAACCTGCCGCCGAGAAAGATGATGGGCATCGACTCTGAGGGAATGCTGATCTCTGCCGTGTACGAGTATGACGGAGGAGAGGGGCTGCACCTGCTGATGCTGGATGATTCCATTCCGGCCGGAGCGAAGCTGTATTAAGCTGCCTGACGGATAACAATAAGCGACGATAAATGGAAGGACACTTTTCCGAAAAATTTGGAAAGGTGTCCTTTTGCGATGCTGCGGCTGCACCGGAAAACTGACGTGAGCCGGATTTCAGCGAAATGAGGGAGAAACAGCAATGACGGAGACATTTATTTTAAAATCCGGTGCATTGGGAACAAACGTCCTGACTGCTGTAATAAAACCGGAGGATGGAGAGATTCATAAGTTAATGATTCTGCTTCACGGCAAAATGGATCCGGAGATTTCTGAAAAATCGTTTTATGAACTTCCGGAGGATCTGAGCCTTGAAGAACTGTGTGACAAATTTCATATTATGGCTGTAATTCCGCTTATGAGAAACAGATATTACATCTCTACAGGGGATTACGATTGCGGTAAATACGTGGCGTATGAGCTGCCGGATTTCATAAAACGGCGCTATGGTCTGCCGGATTCGATAGAAATGATTCTTGCGGGGATTTCGATGGGCGGATACGGTGCTGCGCTCATTGCTGCACAAACAGGGGTATTTTTGAAAATTATCTCCATATCAGGGGCATACATAGCAAATGATGTGGAAATCGGGAATCCGGAAGTGTGGGGCAGTTTAACCCCGGATCGTGCCGGGCTGAAAAATTCTTTTCTGTACTATTTCTTGCCGCTGTCGGATCTGAGAGAATCTGTGGAGAGAAATGTGTCAGCGGCGATACGGATGTTTAAGGAACGCGGGGATACCCCCCGGTTTGCGGTTACGTGCGGAACGGAAGACTGGCTTTACGGAAGGAATCTTGATTTTTTAAAAGCAATGGACGATCTGAATATTGAGTATATATTTGACCGGATTGATGGCGGGGGTCATGATTCGGAGAGCTTCAGAACCGGATTGTGGAAGGCTGTGGAGCACCTTATATAAAGGCCGGGCGGAAAGACCGGAGAAATAGGGATAGATGAATTTCATAGATAAACGGCAGACCGCCGGAGTGTTCAGACTCCGGCGGTTTATGGTTGAGGAAGCGCTGAAAGCGGCGGAGATCCTCAAAGAAGAAGGGATCCATGCAGAGCTGATCAATGTGCATACGATCAAACCCATCGATGAGGAGACGATCCTATCGTCTTTAAAGAAAACAGGATGCGGTGTCACCTGTGAGAATCATAATATTCTTGGAGGTCTTCATTCTGCAGTATCGGATGTGGTGACAGATCGGTACCCGGTGCCTGTGAAAGCAATCGGAGTGCATGACAGATTCAGCGAAGTAGGACCGTTGGACTATCTGAAAAAACTGTTTGGACTTACGGCGGAAGACATTGTGCGGGCTGCAAAAGAAGCGATACGGAACAAGCAGGGCGGTTTTCGGGATTAAAAGAATGGGGGTAAAATGCCATGAGATTTTTTATTGACACAGCAAACGCAGATGAAATCAGAAAAGCGAACGATATGGGCGTGATCTGCGGTGTGACCACCAACCCGTCCTTAATCGCTAAGGAAGGCAGAGACTTCAAGCAGGTGATCGCAGAGATCGC
>CALWRQ010000067.1 GCA_944383965.1 uncultured Lachnospiraceae bacterium | reverse complement strand
CTTTTCTTACATTTTTTCTAAGATTCAGACAATGGTTTTTTTCTTTTTCCTCTCTTCATAAGGCAAATTCCCACAGCAAGGGTCAGCAGCTCCGTCACGGGCATGGTGGCCCAGATTCCCGTCACTCCCCAGACAAGAGGAAGGCAGAACACGAGAACCGCGTTAAATCCCATTCCCCGGGCCAGAGAAAGTCCCAGTGCCTGCGCCGGCTTGAGCACCGACTGAAAGTAAGTTGCCAGAAGAAGGTTCATTCCGGTAGCCGCAAATCCGAGAAAATAGATGCGGACCGCAGGAACCGCCATCCGGCTGATCTCCGGAGACGGCTCCACAAATATGCGTACCAGAAGATCCGGGTTCAGGATTCCCAGAACCGCAAAGAAGATCCCGGCGGCAAAAGCCGCGCAGAGCGCCAGTTTCTTTGTCTGTTCTACCCGGTCTCTCTTTCCGGCACCGAAATTTACCGCCATCAGCGGCTGAGAGGCCTGGCAGATTCCGTTGCAGATGGAATTTACGATCAGCGCGCTGTTGGAGATGATCCCGTATACTACCACACCCAGATCTCCCACATAAGCCAGCAGCTGGCGGTTGAACAGAAAGATCACCACTCCGCTGGCCAGGTCTACCACAAAGCTGGCCAATCCGTTCTGGACCGCTTCCGCCGTCTGTCTCCAGCAAAACTTCGGGGTAAGCTTTAGACTGTTTGCCGGACTGAGGAAATGGGTCATCAGAATAGCCACCGTCACTCCCGAACCGATCACTGTGGCAACCGCTCCTCCGGTCATTCCCATTCCCATGGGAAATATAAACAGATAATCCAGGAACACATTGAGAACTCCTCCGGAAATCACTGCAGCCATGGCCCGTTTGGGCGCCTTGTCATTCCGGACAAACGCCTGAAGGAAAGAGGACATCATAAATACAGGCGCTCCCGCCACCAGAATTCTTCCGTACTCTCTTACCAGACTGTCCATGGTTTCATTCCGTCCGAGGAGAGCAGTCACCTGATCGAAAAACAGATTGCAGAATATTTCGAAAAAAACGGCACCGATCAGAGTACCTGCCAGTGCCGAGGTAAAATACTCCCGGGCGGATTTTTCGTCCCCTCTTCCTTTTGCTACGGAAAACAGTACGCTGCCGCCTACTCCGAACATCATTCCTGCGGCAAAAAAAAGGGAAAACAGCGGCAGCAGAATGTTCAGGGCTGCAATTCCCATGCTGCCTACTCCCCGTCCGATCATCACTGTATCTGCAAGTATATAGATCGAAGTAACCAGCGTGGCGCTGATGGATGGAATCAGATATTTGTAAAACAGCCGGTCCACCTTGTCATTCAGCAGATCGGGATATTTCTTTTTCATGTCTCCTCCTGTTAAAAAGGAACCGCCGTGATCCGGCGGTTCCAAATATTTTAAAGCATTTCTGAATTGTCTCTCATGTACCGATACTCAGCTACGGAACGGTCAAAGGACTGAATGTGATAGGTCAGCCATTTCATCACGTTCTCCTCCACAGCCTTCACGAAGCCGTCGGACGGTCCTTCCTCTTCCTCCAGCATTTCATGCAGCTCCTTCACGGTATTTCGGAATTCCTCATGCTTCTTCAGATGCTCTTCCAGGCCCGGATAGCCGATCTCCCTCTGCAGCTTTTCCTCTTCCGCAAAGTGGAAGTCCGCATAATCCGCCATATAATCCAGCATCCGCACAGCGGACTGTTTTTCCTTCTCCGTCTCACAGCTCTTCATCAGCTGGTTGATCCTGTCGATCCACTCCCTGTGCTGACTGTCAATCATCTCATTTCCTGTTACCAGTGTATCATCAAATGTCACGTACATCTCAACCTCTTCCTTTCCTCATATGGTCTGTCCGGATCAGAAACGAAACTTATCCTCAAAGTAAGCTTTCAACTCTGCGATCGGCACCCGAACCTGCTCCATGGTGTCACGGTCACGTACGGTCACGGCCTGGTCCGTTTCAGACTCGAAGTCATAGGTAATGCAGAACGGCGTACCGATTTCATCCTGTCTTCTGTAACGCTTTCCGATATTTCCTCTGTCATCGAGTTCACAGTTGTAATACTTGGAAAGCTCCGCATAGATCTTCTCTGCGCCTTCGTTGAGTTTTTTGGACAGAGGCAGCACGCCAACCTTTACCGGAGCAATTGCCGGATGGAAGTGAAGAACGGTTCTCACATCCCCCTCGCCGATCTCTTCCTCATCATAAGCAGCGCACAGGAACGCCAGCGTCACGCGGTCTGCTCCCAGGGAAGGCTCGATTACATAGGGAATGTATCTTTCCTTGTTCTCATCATCAAAATAGGTCATATCCTGTCCGGATACATTCTGATGCTGGGTCAGATCGTAATCGGTACGATCTGCAATTCCCCACAGCTCTCCCCATCCGAACGGGAACTTGAACTCAATATCTGTTGTCGCTTTGCTGTAGAAGCACAGCTCTTCCGGAGAATGATCTCTGGCGCGCATCTCATCATCCTTGATTCCCAGAGTCTTCAGCCAGTTGATGCAGAATGCTTTCCAGTAGGAAAACCATTCCAGATCCGTGCCGGGCTTGCAGAAGAACTCCAGCTCCATCTGTTCAAACTCTCTGGTACGGAAGGTAAAGTTTCCGGGAGTAATCTCATTACGGAAGGACTTTCCGATCTGTCCGATTCCGAACGGAATCTTCTTTCTGGAAGTTCTCTGGACATTCTTGAAATTCACAAAAATACCCTGCGCCGTCTCCGGTCTTAAGTATACCGTATTTTTCGCATCCTCCGTAACTCCCTGGAAGGTCTTGAACATCAGGTTGAACTGACGGATATCTGTAAAATCATGCTTTCCGCAGCTGGGACAGCAGATATTGTGCTCATCGATATACTTTTTCATTTCTTCCTGGCTCCAGCCGTCTACCGATCCTTCCGGAGTGATGCCGTTCTCTTCCATATAGTCTTCAATGAGCTTGTCTGCGCGGAAACGCTCCTTGCAGCTCCTGCAGTCCATCAGGGGATCGGAAAAGCCTCCCAGATGTCCGGATGCCACCCATGTCTGGGAATTCATCAGAATGGCGCAGTCCACACCTACATTGTACGGACTTTCCATGATAAATTTCTGCCACCAGGCCTTTTTTACATTATTTTTCAGTTCCACGCCCAGGTTGCCGTAATCCCATGTATTGGCAAGGCCCCCGTAAATCTCAGAGCCGGGATACACAAATCCTCTGCCCTTTGCCAGAGCCACGATTTTTTCCATTGTCTTTTCCATCTGTCCTTACCTCTTTCCTCTTATTTAAAAATGATATATGATGATCCGCCGGACGTCACGGCTCCCTGATCCGTGATTTCCACGCCCTCGGAGACATATAAGATCTTTCCCTCTGTCTGAACGGAAGCAGTTCCCTCTACCGTTACCAGAGTCCCCTCTGTTCCGGCCAGTGCCTGAAAATCCGCCGGCTTCCCGTCCGATGCGCTTACCAGACTGCCTCCGGAAACCGTTCCTTCCGCCATGCCGTCCGCAAGGCTTTCCACTTTCAGGCCGCTCACATCCAGATCTTCGCTTTTCTGATCCTCCAGAAACGCCACCAGATCCCCCGGCGTACCGTAATCAAAAACGGCCTTCATCGTACCGTTTTCCACGCTGCAGTCCTGAAGAGTTACGGCCACATCCGGATACTGCTCTTTGATGCTTTCTTCCAGATAAGCCTTCAGATCCTCTTCCGTGTAGTAATCCTGATCGTAGGACTCCACGAAAGCGCTGGAAACAGCTCCTTCCCTGGAAATATAAATGCTGTTTCCCGCCGGCGCGAACTCATTTCCTCCGCTGCTCTGCCCGCAGCCGGCCAGAATCGCCAGACCGGCAGCCGTCAGGAATACCGCTGCCCCTTTTCTCATCATTCTCCTCCTAATTTCTTGCACATAGAATCCTCCGGCAGCAGACAGAACGCAGCCGTCCCATCCTCTGCCAAGTGTTCACATTATACTTGCTTTTGCCATTCTTTTCAAGTACCGGAGCAAATTTCCCTGAAAGCTCACGGAATTCCTGTCATTGTTTTTAAAATTTCCAGGGAACGGAACTTTCTGGGGAGAAACCGGCAGAGAGCTTCATCCACGCAGCGGCCGAACTCCTTCAGCACTTCTTCTGTGACGGTAAACGTATACAGACGGTTCAGCGGGGCCGTTACCACATACTCCCAGGTATAGGCAGCCGAATCCCCGGTCTCCAGGGGCGGATGTTCCGTGTATTCTCCGTTCAGCACCAGAGCTTTCAGTTCAAATACCCGGCGTACCAGTTCATTGGGGATCGCATCTTTCAGAAGGGCCCTCAGCGACTGGTATACCAGAGTGAGCAGTTCTGTGCCGTCCAGATTTTCCCGGACAAAATATTCCGCCACCTCCAGGAAATAGGATCCGTAGCAGGCTCCCTCCATATCGGAAGAAAACTCTTCAAAATACGCGGTGACTTCAGCCGTCTGGAGATTGTACGCATCCCGGCCTTCGTAAAGGCTGAACCGGCCGAAAGCAAACGGACGGCAGGCAGCCAGAAACGGACTTCCCTGACGTCTGGCCCCTCTGGCAAAAACGGTGATTCTTCCTCTTTCCCTGGTGAGCAGAACCAGTCTTCTGTCTCCTTCTCCCGATGGTGCCGCCCGCAGCACCATGCCGGTCAATACCACACAATCCCGCAAATCTTTCTCACCTGTCTTACGTATCTTTCACGTCGTAACCGTAGTTCTTCATATAGATCTCACTGTCTCGCCATTCTCTCCGGACTTTCACCCAGAGCTGAAGGTTGACCTGAGTTTCCACCAGATCCTCGATCTCGGTTCTGGCGGCCGAACCGATTTTTTTCAGCATGGCTCCGTTTTTCCCGATAATGATTCCTTTATGGGAATCCCGCTCGCATATAATGCTGGCTTCAATATCCATAATGCCGTTTTTCCGCTCGGTCATCTTTTCAACGGTCACTGCAATGCCGTGGGGAATCTCATCGGAAAGAAGGCGGAGTGCCTTTTCTCTGATCAGTTCTGCAGCAATCTGCCGCATGGGCTGATCAGTCACCGTATCCTCATCATAATACTGGGGACCGTAGGGAAGGTATTTGAAAATCTGCTCCAGCAGCACTTCCGTATTCTTTTTTCTGAGTGCAGAAACGGGCACGATCTCCGCAAAAGGACAGATATCCTTATATGCATCGATGAAGGTAAGGATCTCTTCCTGATTTTTTACCGTATCGATCTTATTGATCACCAGGATCACCGGAGTTTTCACCCGGTTCAGCTGCTCGGCGATATGACGTTCGCCGGCTCCGATAAAGGTGGTGGGCTCCACCAGCCACAGGATCACATCCACCTCTTTCAGCGTATGCTCCGCCACATTCACCATATACTCTCCCAGCTTGTTTTTCGCCTTGTGAATGCCGGGCGTATCCAGAAAGATAATCTGGCCTCTTTCATCCGTATACACGGTCTGAATACGGTTTCTGGTGGTCTGAGGCTTGTCTGATGTAATGGCGATCTTCTGTCCGATCAGATGATTCATCAGAGTGGATTTTCCCACATTGGGCCTGCCGATCAGCGTGGCAAAGCCGGATTTCTTCGTATATTCCATTTCAGTCTCCTTCGTAAGCTCTATGCCTGATAGAGGTTCTTGGTCTCTCCGAACAGATCTTTCGCACCCTCGATCCGGTCTTCATTGCCCAGAACACAGAATGCCCCCGTATCCAGAACCGCCTGGACCAGATCTGCCAGAGCACGGATGTCTTCCACCGAAGCAGAAAGCACCTGATCTCTCTCCTGCTGCATCATTTCCTGCGTCACACCGGAAAGGTAAGCCGAAAGTCCTCTGCTTCCTCTGATAGATGGAGTAAGGGGCGTATCCAGGTCGCTGATGGTGCCGATGACAAATTTGGTCATATCCCTCTCGTCTGCCTGGAAGCTGCGCAGATAGTCCACAACCCCCTCATAAACCGCATTGGTCTCTCTCAGATTAGGATCACGGTAAGATACCAGATAGCCTTCTCCGGAACGGCCGAATCCGCTCATGCAGCCATATGCTCCGCCCTTCACGCGGATATTCAGCCACAGGTAATCATAGCTGAGCATCACCTTCAGGATCTTCAGCGCTCCCGTATAGGAAAATCCCTTCTCCCGGAAATTTCCGCACCGGGCCACGTAGTTCACCTGAGACGAGCTCTTGAATCCCTCGTTCCTGCAGCCTCTTGTCCACCGGAACGGGAAGGACGGTCCTGCAGCCGGAAGGCTGTCCGCAAAGCAGCGAACCTCTTCGTCCAGGGTCCGGAAACCGTTCCCGTCCGAGGTACAGCTCACCAGCAGGTTTCCTCTAGTAAACAGCTTTGCACAGACCTCCTTCAGCTTGCCGATAATCTCTTTCTTTTTCTCCGGAAATTCCCTGGCCGTGCGCTCCAGGAAATGGTAGTAGCTGATGCCACCCGTAAGCTCATTAAAGGCGGCTGTAGGTGAAAAATAGGAGGTTGCCCGGGAAACCGCCGCCGAATGGCCTGCATTCTCAATCTTCATCTTTGCTCTGGAACGGGTCTCTCCCAGGATTTCTCCCAGCCTCTTTTCATCATCCAGGCGGGATGCGGTAAGGATCTCCTTTAAAACAGAAAATCCGAAATCCAGCTTCTCTGAAAGCACTTTTACATCTGCTGCAAACACCCCTGTGAAGTTTTCCGGATCCCTGAGATTGGGGTAAGAAGTTACGCTGAAATTCACTCCGCCGCTGTTCAGATAAATCTCACTGGCTAAGTCAGAATAGGTAAAGTGCTCCGTATCCACATATCCCAGCACGGATTTAAGCAGTCCCACATAGGGAAGGTCCTCCGTGGGAATCCGGTCAGTGCCGAACAGAAGCCGCAGATAGGTGATTCCGGAAGTGAACATTTCATGACGGATCACCTTGATCCCGTCGGTCTCTCCTTCTTCCCAGATCAGTTTCTCTGCTTCCGGTTCGATATCTTCCCTCTTCAGCAGCGGGATCTTCTCCAGCTCTTCCTTGGGAGAGGGTTCGTCCTGATAAGCCTTCAGTGCCTTTGTCTCCTCTGCCAGCTTCCTGATCTCTTCAGGGGAAAGAGACTCTTTGTACTCTGCCAGCTTTTTCGCCAGCACGGCTTCCTTCTGTGCCGTCAGATTCCTCTTGGGCGAAACAACGATCACCGCCTCCGACGGATTATCCAGCAGGTAATCCCGGATCAGGCCCTCAAAATACCCTTCATCCACTGCCTTTTTCAGGAATTCAAAGGTTTCTCCATAAGCCAGGTGCATCATGGGATCTCCGTCATAAAGCCAGCTGTCCAGAGACTGAAGCCCGTACATCAGCCCCTTCGGAGCCGTTCCGTAATCTGCCTCTCTGCTGCGGAATTCATAATAGTTGATTCCGGAAAGCAGGCTTTTCCTGTCCAGTCCCTGATCTGCCAGTTTTCTTAATGTTCCCTTTACGACTGCCAGGAATTCTCCTTTCTGCTCCTTTTCCGCTCCTTTTGCCACCACGGAAAAATAGGGCTGAAGAATACCGTTCTCATAACCTCCCAGAATGTCTTCTCCGATTCCCGCATCCATAAGTGCCTGTTTCAAAGGTGCTCCCGGCACGTTGATGAGCGCGTATTCCAAAATCTGAAACGCGAGATAAAGCCTGGGATCCAGATCCGTCCCTACCACCGTGTTCACGGACAGATAAGTGGCCTTCTCTTCCGGCTCCTCTTCCGTAATGGAATAAAAGATCTCCTCTTCTACCGGCTTTTCAAAAGCCTTCTGCATGGGAATCGCAGACTCTACCGGCCTGACGTCATAATGAGACAGATACTCTTTGTCCAGCCAGGTCAGCTTCTCCTCCATATCCATATCTCCGTACAGGTAGATATAGCTGTTGGACGGATGGTAGTAAGTGCTGTGGAACTGAAGGAACTGCTCATAGGTGAGCTCCGGGATCACCTCCGGGTCGCCTCCTGATTCCTGAGTATAGCAGTTGTCCGGATACAGCAGCTTCTGGATCCAGCGATCCAGCACACTCTCCGGAGAGGAATAAACCCCTTTCATCTCATTGTAAACCACACCGTTGATGGTCAGCGGGCCGTCTTCCGACTCCAGTTCATAATGCCAGCCTTCCTGACGGAAAATCTTCTCTTCTTTGTAGATATTGGGATGGAGAACCGCATCCATATACACATCCATCAGGTTCTGGAAATCCTTTTCGTTGCAGCTGGCTATCGGATACACAGTCTTGTCCGGATATGTCATGGCATTCAGGAACGTGTTCAACGACCCCTTTACCAGTTCCACAAAGGGATCCTTTACAGGGAATTTCTCTGATCCGCAGAGCACGCTGTGTTCCAGGATGTGGGGCAATCCGGTAGAATCCTTGGGCGGTGTACGGAAGCCGATGCAGAACACCTTGTTGCTGTCATCGTTGGAAAGGAGGAACAGTCTGGCTCCTGTTTTTCTGTGCCGGAGCACAGCTCCCTCCGAATTCAGTTCCTCAATCGTTCTCAGTTCCTCCACCTCATAGGCTTCCAGTCTTTTCAGACTTTCTAACTCTTTCATGGCATCTCGTCCTTTCTGTCTCTGTATTTACATATTGCCCATTAATTTGTCTTTTAATATAGCCGCGCATTCCCGAACGCAGAAATGAGGAAGCATCCACCGCTCACTGGGGGCGGCGATTCCCTGAATATGGGGAATTCCCCATTTTTTCCCGATCTGCATGGCGCGGAACAGGTGAAAGTTGCTGGTAAGCACACCGATCTGTACCGGCTTTTCAGGAGCCTGAATGGCAAAATCATCCGGATTGATTCCCTGAAACCGGCGCAGATCTCCCTCCGGTCCTACCGGAACCATTCCCATGATCCGCTCCTCCCGTTTTTTCCTTGCTTCCAGCTCCGCCCTTCTGGCCACGTCATGCTCAATCACAAGACGGCTGTAGGCAATGTTCTCCACCGTGCTGGTAGACTGAAGCTCCATAAGAAGCCTGTCTTCCGGAACTCCGTTGTATACCAGATACTCATACATCGCCTGAGCCTCTGTCACAGGCTCATCCTTTCCTTTGCCTCCGGAAAGCACAAAAATAGTATCCGGGTTTTCCTCGCTGTACTGTATTGCCTTATCCAGCCTCATTTTCAGCGACTTGCTCAGTCCTTCCTTCTGGACCTTGGCTCCCAGTACGATCACATAATCCAGTCCCCTGGGATCCTCCCTGGTCACACCGGTAAATACCAGGATCTCAACAATCACAAACACAGTCAGGCCTGTAACCAGGATCGTGGCGGAAGAGACTCTCAGCCAGAGGGGCAGACTGCTTCCTCTTAAACGCCCCACCAAACGTCCGCTGGCAGCCGCTCCCAGGCAGAGAGCCAGTACCAGCCATATAAAGGCAAAGGATGTCCCGGGGCCGGAATAGATCATGATCACTACAAAATAGATAAAACACAGCGCGCTGCTGATTCCCAGTATCCAGCTCATGTCTCCTCCTCCACTGCATTCTTTGTATAGCCAGAAAGCGGCACTTCCTTTCGGACTGCCGCAATCTTTTTATCTCTGTGTTTCTTCCTCCGCTCTCCGGCGCAGGATATCATAAGGTTCCGGAACCACCCCCAGATCCACATCTATGATCTGACGGGCATGGGGGCAGCTTTCCTGGGGATTTCCTTCCGTGTCCCAGATTCCGGCCACCTTTACGGGAATGTTTCTCCCGTCCGGCTTCATCAGTTCCAGTTCTTCCCCTACCGAAAATTTGTTTTTCTGCTCCAGACGGCACCGTCCCTTCCCGTCTGTGGAGTCCACCCTGCCCAGGTAGACGTAATTGGTAATATAGGTGCTGTTTTCGTAAATCTGAGCATCTGCTCCCGGTTTTCCGAAGTAAAACCCTGTGGTAAAGTCGCGGTTGGTGCACTTTCCGATCTCCTCTTTATACCAGTTCAGGTTCTTTCTGTATTCCTCCGGATCTCTCATGCAGGCATCAATGGCCAGGCGGTACGCTCTGGTCACCGTAGCGACATAGAGCGCCGTTTTCATCCTTCCCTCAATTTTGAAACTGTCAATGCCTGCCTGAATCATTTCTGGAATATGCTCGATCATGCACAGATCCTTGGAGTTGAAAATAAAAGTCCCTCTTTCATTTTCTTCCACCGGGAAATACTCTCCCGGCCTGGTCTCTTCTGCCAGAGCATATTTCCAGCGGCAGGGATGGGTGCAGGCACCCTGGTTGGCATCCCGGCCGGTAAGAAAATTACTCAGCAGGCACCGGCCGGAATAGGAAATGCACATGGCTCCGTGGATGAAGCTTTCAATCTGCATCTCCTCCGGAATATGCTCCCGGATCTGCCGGATCTCCTCCAGAGAAAGCTCCCTGGCAGAAACCACCCGCTTCGCTCCCAGCTCCCACCAGAAGCGGTAGGTTCCGTAATTGGTATTGTTGGCCTGGGTGCTGATATGGATCTCGATCTCCGGGCACACCCTTCTGGCTATGGCGAATACTCCCGGGTCAGAAATGATCAGTCCGTCCGGACCGATGTCCTTCAGCTCTCTGAAATAGGCCTCCACTCCGTCCAGATCTTTGTTATGCGCCAGAATATTGGCGGTTATATACACCTTCACTCCCCGCTCATGAGCAAAGGAAATTCCCTCCCGGATCTCTTCATTTGTAAAATTTTTCGCTTTGGCGCGAAGCCCGAATGCTTCTCCTCCAAGGTAAACCGCATCCGCCCCGTAGAGCACCGCTACCTTTAACACTTCCAGACTCCCCGCCGGTATCAAAAGCTCTGTTTTTCTCATTTTATTCCTCTCTGTCATCGAATCTTCACACTCACCGCCGCTCCGTCCCCTATGGGCAGAATGGCTGTCTGAAGCTGTTCGCTGTGAGTCAGGCAGAACAGATATTCCCTCATGCGCTTATGGATGGTCCTGTCTCTCCGTTCCACCGCAAATCGGGACTGGATTACGTCCCCGTCCTGGAGAACGTTGTCGGAGAACAGGATTCCCCCTTCCGGCATTCTCTCCAGAATCATGGGCAGCCAGTGAAGGTACTGACCCTTGGCAGCATCCATAAACACAAAATCATAGGTTTCCTTCAGGGAAAGAAGAATCTGTTCCGCATCCCCCTCAAGAAGAGTGATCCGCTTCTCCTCACCGGCGGCCCGGAAGTTTTCCTTCGCCGCAGCGATCCGGGGAGGAAATTTTTCTATGGTGGTAATGCGGCAGTCTTCCGGCATCACCCGACACATGAGAAGAGCGGAATATCCCACCGCCGTTCCCACCTCCAGAATCCTCACCGGCTGCTTGGCCGCCACCAGCGTCTTTAAAAATGCCGACGTCTCCTTTCGGATAATCGGCACATTCTCTGCTTTCGCATCCTTTTCAATCCGGTCCAGAAGAGGACCGTTTCCCCTGTCCAGAGACCGGATATAGTCTGCGATCCGTTCCTTTTCCGTCATGCTTCTGTTCCTTCCCCGGCATCTTCCTGAACCTTCCCGCTGAGCACATCCAGAATCTCCCTGGAGTCCATAGCCGTGCTCAGCACATAGGTTCCGGGCCGGAACTCTGTTTCAAACAGCTTGGCCTGAATCACAAAGATCAGTCTGCTCTCAATCAGACCGTTCTCCTCCAGAGCGTCAGCAATTTCTGATGCGGAGCTGCTCTCTCCGATCGTGACCTGCTTTTCCGTCCCCGGTTCTCCGGTCATGGCAGCGGGACAGAATATTTCCCTGCCGAACTCGTAGCCTTTTTTTGCTCCCCCTGCCAGCAGCAGCAGAACCGCTCCGTAGATCAGAAGTCTGATAATCACACCGAGAGCCGTCCCTGCCGCTCCCTGCCCGCTGCTTCCATTGCTCATAAAAAACCTCGCTCGTTATTCCACTTCCATGATAATGGGCAGAATCATGGGATTCCGCTTCATCTTCTTCCAAAGGAAATCGCTCAGGCTGTCCCTGATGATATTCTTGATTTTGCCCCAGTCATTCACATGGTGATAGAGGCAGTCCTCCACCGCATCCAGAACCACTTTTCTGGCTTCTCCCATCAGATCCTCTGACTCGCGCACGTACACAAAGCCCCTGGAGACGATATCCGGACCGGCCAGAAGCTGTCCGCTGTATTTCTCCAGTGTGAGCACAATGATGATGATGCCGTTCTGGGCCAGGTTCTGACGGTCTCTCAGCACGATATTTCCCACATCTCCCACGCCAAGTCCGTCTACCAGAATTCCTCCGGCCTGTACCCGGCCTGCATTATGCCAGGATTCCTCACACAGCTCGATCACATCTCCGGAATTCATCATAATGATATTTTCCTTGGGAATACCCATGTCCAGAGCAATGCTCTTGTTTGCCATGCGGTGATGGTACTCGCCGTGAATGGGAATGGCATATTTGGGCTTGATCAGGGAATACATCAGTTTGATTTCTTCCTGGCAGGCATGACCGGATACGTGGGTATCCTCATGAATCACTTCGGCGCCCTTCATAGACAGTTCGTTAATTACGTTTGCCACCGCCTTCTCGTTTCCGGGAATGGGATGAGAGCTTAAAATCACCACATCCTTGGGGCGGATGGATATTTTCTTATGGAGTCCGGACGCCATGCGGGACAGAGCCGCCATGGCTTCTCCCTGGCTTCCTGTGGTAATGACCACTGTCTGCTCCGGCTTATAGTTCTTCAGCTGGTCGATATCGATCAGAGTTCCCTCCGGAATCTTGATATATCCGAGCTCTGTGGCCGTTCCGATCACATTGACCATGGACCGTCCCTCAATGACCACCTTCCGGCCGTACTTATATGCGGAATTGATGATCTGACGCACCCGGTCCACGTTGGATGCAAAGGTAGCTACCAGAATCCTGTTGTTCTTATGCTCGTTGAATATGGTATCAAATGTCTTTCCCACCGTACGCTCAGACATGGTAAAGCCCGGCTTGGTGGCATTGGTGCTCTCGCAGAGCATTGCCAGAACTCCCTTCTTGCCCAGCTCCGCCAGCCTCTGAAGATCTGCCGGCTCACCGAACACGGGGGTGTAGTCGATCTTGAAGTCTCCCGTGTGAAGCAGGATTCCTGCAGGAGAAAAGATTGCCAGAGCACAGGCATCCACGATGCTGTGGTTGATCTTGATAAATTCTACGCGGAAGCAGCCCAGGTTGATGGACTGGCCGTGCTTTACAACCTTTCTCTTCGTGTTTTTCAGTAAATTGTGCTCTTTCAGCTTATTATTGATCAGACCGATGGTCAGCTTGGTTCCGTATACCGGCGCATTCACCTGCTGCAGGATATACGGCAGGGCACCGATGTGGTCTTCATGACCGTGGGTAATCACAAATCCCTTGACCTTGCTGATATTCTGCTTCAGATAGGTCACATCCGGGATCACCAGGTCAATTCCCAGCATATCATCTGTGGGGAAGGCCAGACCGCAGTCCACCACAATGATGCTGTCCTCATATTCAATAGCGGTAATGTTCATTCCGATCTGTTCCAGACCGCCTAAAGGAATGACCTTTAATTTCCCCGCTTTGTTTTCATTTTTCTGTTTTTTCAACGTTCACAACCTCCAAATTATTCTTGATCCATTTTCTTTCTGCAGTCACTGCAATAACCGTAAAGCTTCACCTCGTGATCCACCACCGAAAATCCCAGACGGTCGTCCACAGCCGCCTCCAGATTCTCCAAAAGATCGTCTTCAAATGAAAATACCCTGCCGCAGCTCAGGCAGATGGCATGGTGATGGTGGTGCTTTGTGCTGCTGTTTCTCAGTTCATAGCGGGCTACATCGTCGTCAAAGCTGATCTTGTCGATCAGATGCAGGTCTACCAGAACCTGCACCGTCCGGTAGATCGTTGCCAGTCCGATCTCAGGATTCGTCTCTCTTACCAGATCGTAGATCTGCTCCGTAGACAGGTGTTCATCCGGATGCTCCGCCATGATCTGCAGTACCAGCAGCCTCTGGGACGTCACTTTCAGTCCTTTCTGCCGAAGTAATTCTTTAAAATCCTCCTGATTCATATACGTACCCTTTCCTGCCGTCACTGCTCCAGTTCCACATCCGCATCTCCCAGCAGTTCTGAAAAGATACGGTACAGTCCGTCCAGCTCCTTATCGTCTTCCACAAACTCATAAACCGCTTCCGGGTCTTCCGTCCGGGACATATCTCTGAGAATGTAGCACTCCCCATCCTCTTCCTCCTTGGCATCCGTCACCAGGAGATAATTCTTCCCATGGATTCTGGTCTCCTCCAGAACGTAAAATTCCACGGACTCCCCGTTTTCATCTGTCATGATGATTCGATCTTCCATCTCTGTCTTTTCTCCTATCCTTTGTCCCGGCTCAGGGAATCCAGGTAACCCTGCAGGATCAGTCCCGCTGCTACCTTGTCAACCACTGCCTTTCTGTCTTCCCGGCGCACGCCGCTCTCCATCAGGATCCGCTCCGCTGCCACAGTCGTCAGACGCTCGTCCCACAAAATCACAGGAAGGCCCAGACGGCGTTCCAGCATTTCCTTAAATGCTTCTGTTTTCTCCGTCCTGTCTCCCAGAGTATTGTTCATATGCTTTGGATAGCCAAGCACAATCCGATCTACTTCATATTCGCCGGCCAGTTCCTCAATACGCCGCAGTGTTTTTCTCAGCTTGTTTTCTTCCTCTCTTGTCACGGTCTCCACCGCCTGGGCAGTCAGTCCCAGTGCATCGCTCACTGCCACTCCCACCGTGCGGGAACCGTAATCCAGTCCCATGATCCTCATCTTTTTCTGCCTTTCCTTGTTCCATCCGGTGTTTTTGGGCCCTATGAGCGGATAAGGGCTGCCAAAACGCAGCCCTTATCCACAACAGCCCCAAAACCGGGAACTTTCTTACTTCAACTTCGTATCAATATATACCTGCATCAGTTCTTCCAGGATCTCATCACGTTCCGCCTTCATAATCAGGCTTCTGGCATTTTTATGACTGGTAATATAAGTCGGATCTCCGGACATAAT
>CALWRQ010000066.1 GCA_944383965.1 uncultured Lachnospiraceae bacterium | reverse complement strand
ATGACCGGGAAGGACTGAAGTGTTTTCTGAAGAATGGAAAAAAACAAGGGAGCAGTGGATCCGCTTTCTGAAAGAGATGGGAAGGCGGAACTGGCTCGTGCTTTTTACGATAGTATTTGTATACGGCATCCGTCTTGTCAGTGAGGATATTTCCATTGATACGGAGATCATGCTCAGTGACCAGCAGGAGGTTTTAGACTCCTGGATCGGAATCGGACGGTTCGGATTGGTGCTGACCAAAAAGCTGTTCGGCTTTTCCAGACTGGTCCCATTTACGGAAAATCTGATGATGATGGCGGCTCTGGCGTTTTCCGGCGTTTTCCTTGCCTTTGCCTTCTGGTGCTGGAGCGGGGAAAGCAGATCTTTTCGTGCTTTCTGTACGCTGTTTCCGTCGCTCTTTCTTACGGGGCCCTGCTTTTCGGAGCAGTTTCACTTCACCCTTCAGGCATTTCCGGTGGCGTTTGCCATAGGCCTGACAGCATTGTCTGTATTTCTCATAGAGAAGTGGGCCTGGGAGGGAAGAGGCGTCCTTTGCCTGGCTGCAGGAGTGCTTCTGGGAGTATGGGCTGCAGGTACTTATCAGGTATTTGCGGCGATGGAGGTTGCCCTTTTTGCAATGGCTTTTTTTCTCCGCATTACGGAAAGCGGGGAAAAGCGGAGCTGGATCCTGCTGGGAGGGAAAGAGGCGGCGGCCTTTGCATGCACCATGGCTGCCTATGCGGCGGTTTCGGCAGGGATGAAGTGGATGACCGGCTGCAGTTCCGCTTATGTGGAAGGACAGTTCCGCTGGAAGGACGGAATCCGGCTCTGCCTGCATTACATCATGAATGATGTGGACAGAGTGCTGAGAAGCAGGGAGATCTTTTATCATCCGTGGACATCAGCTGTTCTGATCGTGTTTCTGGCCGCAGGAGGCATCCGGATTCTCAAAGGAAAGGGCGGATGGCAGAAAACTGCCTGCGGGATTTTCAGCCTGTTCATGACAGCAGCGTCTCCTTTCTATCTTACGGCAGCCACAGGATATTATCAGCCGGCCAGAGCGCAGCTGGTCTATCCGCTGGCACTGGCGTTCTGGGGAAGCTATCTCACGGCATGGGAGATAGGCCGGGATTGGAAAAAAACGGTTCGCCTGCTGCATACGGCAGCCGGTCTGGCCTGTGCGGTGATGATCCTGAACCAGGCACAGGTGACGACGGGACTGTTCCGGACGGCTGCTGAAGTGAGCAGACAGGATCTGCTTCTTCTGAACCGCATTTATGCCAGAGTGGGAGAAAGGGCAGACAGAGAGGATATGGATCAGGTGATGATCCTGCTGGTTGGAAAACATGACCCGGTTCTGTCAGAGGACAGCCTGGTGGGAGACACCATCGGATATTCCTTCTTCAACTGGGAAGACGATATTCTTGGAGTTACGGGCAGAATCTTTACGGAAAACGGCCTGGGACGCGTTCTGGGGCTGGAATACGGCCCGGTAAACACGGAATCCTATGAAAATGCGGAAGAACAGGCGAAGGGCCGTCCGGCCTGGCCGGCGCAGGACAGTGTCTGGGAAGTGAGCGAGGGCGTGATGGCAGTAAAGCTGGGAGAGGAATGAGCGATCCGGCGGAATCTGCCGGACGAAAGGACTCCGACCGGATCTGAAGACAGAGCATATTCTTGCAAACGGCGGAAGTTTATGCCATAATCAGATGGTGTGCGAGCGGAATGAATAGAAAATATGGAGGCGTTACATGGCGAAAACACAGTATAATGCAGACAGCATCACCGTACTGGAAGGGCTGGAGGCGGTGCGCAAACGGCCGGGAATGTATATCGGCGGCGTGGGCACCAAGGGGCTCAACCATTTAATCTATGAGATCGTGGACAACGCGGTGGATGAGCATCTGGCCGGATACTGCAATGAAATCTGGGTTACTCTGGAGGCAGACGGTTCCTGTACGGTAAAGGACAGCGGCCGTGGTATTCCTGTGGGAATGCATAAGAAAGGTGTTTCTGCGGAGAGGGTTGTTCTGGCTACTCTTCACGCAGGAGGAAAGTTTGACAATCAGGCATATAAAACCAGCGGCGGACTTCATGGAGTGGGATCCTCTGTGGTAAACGCCCTGTCAGAGCGGATGGATGTGAAAATTTATCAGAACGGTCTGATTCATCATGACGCTTACGAGAGAGGAATCCCGGTGGTAGAGCTGGAAAACGGCCTTCTGCCGGTTCTGGGAAAAACAAAGGCTACCGGTACGGAAATCAACTTTCTTCCGGATGGTGAAATCTTTGAGAAAACGAGATTTAAAGCAGAATGGCTCAAAAGCCGGCTCCATGAGACAGCCTATCTGAATCCTGCGCTGACGATCCATTATATCAACCGCAGACCGGGAGAAGAGGAACAGGTCGATTACCATGAACCGGACGGAATCGTTGCTTATGTGCGGGAGCTTAATTCCGGAAAGGAAACCGTTCATGAGCCGATTTATTATAAAGGCACTTCTGAGGGGATTGAAGTAGAGGTGGCCATTCAGTTTGTGGATGCATTCGAAGAGAATACCCTTGGATTCTGCAATAATATCTTTACGCAGGAGGGCGGCACCCACCTGATGGGATTCAAGACCCGCTTTACCCAGCTGATCAACGGTTATGCCAGAGAGTTGTCTATCCTCAAGGAAAAAGATTCCAACTTTACGGGAGCAGACACGAGAAACGGAATGACGGCCATTGTCGCGGTGAAACACCCGGATCCGATCTTCGAAGGGCAGACCAAGACGAAGCTGGCCAGCGCCGATGCGACCAAAGCGGTTTTCTCTGTAACGGGAGAGGAACTGACCCTTTATTTTGACAGAAATCTGGAGGTGCTCAAGGGAATCATCGGCTGCGCGGAGAAATCAGCGAAAATCCGCAAGGCGGAGGAAAAAGCAAAGACCAATATGCTTTCCAAATCCAAGTTTTCCTTTGACAGCAACGGGAAACTGGCCAACTGTGAGAGCAGGGATGCCTCCAAATGTGAGATTTTTATCGTAGAGGGAGACTCTGCGGGAGGTTCGGCAAAAACAGCAAGAAACCGTCAGTATCAGGCGATTCTTCCTATCCGGGGAAAAATTCTGAATGTGGAAAAGGCCTCTATGGACAAGGTGCTTGCCAATGCAGAGATAAAGACGATGATCAACGCGTTCGGATGCGGCTTTTCTGAGGGTTACGGAAATGATTTTGACATTGCAAAGCTGAGATATGACAAGATCATTCTCATGACGGATGCGGATGTGGACGGCAGCCATATCGATACCCTGCTTCTTACCTTTCTCTATCGCTTTATGCCGGAACTGATCTACAACGGACATGTGTATATTGCCATGCCTCCTCTTTACAAGGTCATTCCCAAAAAGGGACAGGAGCAGTATCTGTTTGATGATAAGGAGCTGGAGCGTTACAGAAGGAGCCACACCGGAGAATTTACCCTTCAGAGATACAAGGGCCTGGGCGAGATGGATCCGGAGCAGCTGTGGGAGACTACTCTGGATCCGGAACGAAGAGTGCTGAAACAGGTGGAGATCGAGGATGCCAGAATGGCTTCTGAGATTACGGAGATGCTCATGGGGAGCGATGTGCCTCCCAGAAGACAGTTCATCTATGATCATGCGGATGAGGCAGAGATCGATGCCTAGGCGGAACAGATGCAAACAAGCAAGGAGAATATAAATGGCTGAGAAAATTATTAAGACGGAATATTCAGAAGAGATGCAGAAAAGCTATATGAATTATTCCATGAGCGTGATCACGGCCAGGGCGATCCCTGATGCCAGAGACGGTCTGAAGCCGGTGCAGCGCAGGGTGCTTTATGATATGAGCGAGCTGAAACTGAATCATGACAAGCCGCACAGAAAATCTGCCCGTATTGTAGGCGATACCATGGGTAAGTATCATCCTCACGGAGACAGCTCCATTTATGATACCCTGGTAGTGATGTCCCAGGTATTTAAAAAAGGAATGCCCCTGGTGAACGGTCACGGCAATTTCGGTTCCATAGAAGGAGACGGAGCCGCTGCCATGAGATATACGGAGGCCAGGCTGGAAAAGTTTGCGGAGGAGGTTTATCTGAAAGATCTGGATAAGACCGTAAACTTTGTACCGAACTATGATGAAACAGACAAGGAACCGGAGGTCCTTCCGGTCCGTGTCCCCAATCTCCTGATAAACGGAGCAGAAGGAATCGCAGTAGGAATGAGTACCAGCATTCCGCCTCACAATCTGGGCGAGGTAGTGGATGCGGTAACGGCATATATTGATGATCCGGAGATTTCCACGGCACAGCTGATGGAATATATGCCGGGACCGGATTTCCCCACAGGCGGGATCATAGCCAATAAAAGCGAGCTTCAGGCAATTTATGAGACGGGAGCGGGCAAGCTGAAGCTGCGGGGACGGATCGAGGTCGAGCTGGGAAAAAGAAAAGCGGACCGGGATAAGCTGGTGATCACGGAAATTCCCTATACCATGATCGGCGCCGGCATCAATAAATTTCTTGTGGATGTGGCCGATCTGGTGGAATCCAAAAAGCTGCCGGATGTGGTGGATATTTCCAACCAGTCCAATAAAGAAGGAATCCGCATTGTGCTGGAGCTGAAAAAAGATGCGGATGTGGAAAAAATCAAGGCGATCCTCTACAAAAAGACAAAGCTGGAAGATACCTACGGAGTAAACATGCTGGCGATTGCGGGCGGCCGTCCGGAGACCCTGAATCTGAAAGGGATTCTTAAGACTTTCATGGATTTTCAGCATGAGAATACGGACAGGAAATACCGGGCTCTGCTGGAAAAGGAACTGGAGAAAAAAGAAATCCAGGAAGGACTGATCCGGGCCTGCGATATCATCGATCTGGTCATTGCGGTGCTGAGAGGATCCAGAAGCCTGAAGGATGCCAAAGCCTGCCTGATCAACGGGGACATTTCCAATATTCACTTTCGGACTCCGGGCTTTGAGGAGGATGCAAAAAGACTCTGCTTTTCCGAACGCCAGGCCTCAGCCATTCTGGAAATGCGCATGTATAAGCTGATCGGTCTGGAAATCCTTGCTCTGGAAAAGGATTATAAGGAGACACTGAAGAAGATCGACCGTTATCAGAAAATCCTGAAAAGCAGGAAGACCATGGACCAGGTGATCAAGGAAGATCTGGCTGCCATCAAAGAGGAGTTTGCAGTTCCTCGCCGGACGGTGATCGAGGACGGAAAAGAAATGACTTACGTGGAAGCTCCGGCGGCAGAACAGCCGGTGGTGTTTGTGATGGACCGTTTCGGCTACTGCAGGACTCTGGACCGGGCAACCTATGAGCGGAACCGGGAGACTGTAGACGGAGAGAACGCCTGGGTTGTGCCCTGTATGAGCTCAGACAGGATCTGCCTGTTTACGGACTGCGGAAACATGCACCAGGTAAAACTGGGAGATGTGCCTGCCGGAAAGCTGAGGGACAAAGGAGTTCCGATCGACAATCTGAGCAAATACGACGGCACGAAGGAACAGATTCTCTATCTGATCAACGGAGAAACGCTTTACGGCTCCGCACTTCTGTTTGCTACCAGGCAGGCGATGGTGAAGATCGTTCCGGGCGAAGAATTCCGTACCAATAACCGGACCGTAGTATCCACCAAGCTTCAGGACGGAGATCTGCTGGCTGCGGTACAGCCTGTAAAGGGAGAGACGGACGTGATTTTGCAGACAGACGGAGGCATTTTCCTCCGGTTCCTGCTGGAGGAAATTCCGTCCTTGAAGAAAGCGTCCAAAGGGGTGAGAGGTATCCGGATGCCTGAAGGAGAAATTTTAAAAAATGTCTATTTATTAGGAGACAATCCTGTAGTAGAATATAAAGGTAAAGACGTTCATCTGAACCGGCTGAAGCTGGGAAAGAGGGACGGAAAAGGAAGCCGGGCAAGGCTGTAGTCTGCCCGAAGCAAGGAGAAGGAGGACAATATTATGCCAACACTGAAAATTCCCACCCCCCACATGGAAGCAAAGGTAGGAGACATTGCGGAGACCGTGCTGCTGCCGGGAGACCCGCTGCGTGCGAAATTTATTGCGGAGACGTTTCTGGAGAATGCGGTGCAGTTTAATGCAGTGAGAAATATTTTCGGCTATACGGGCACATATAAGGGAAAGAGAGTTTCTGTTATGGGAACCGGGATGGGCTGCCCGTCCATCGGAATCTATTCCTATGAACTGATTCATGGCTACGGCTGCAAGAATCTGATCCGTATCGGTTCTGCCGGAGCGCTGAATCCTGATGTAAAAGTAAGAGATCTGGTGTTCGGAATGGGGTCCTGCACCACATCCAATTATGTAAGACAGTTCAATCTTCCGGGAGACTATTCCTGTATCTGCAGCTTTGAGCTGCTGGAGAAGGCAGTTGCAGCAGCCAGAGAAAAGAACCTGCGCTACCATGTAGGCAACCTGCTCTGCTCTGATATGTTCTATACTCCCGACCTTCCTCAGACAGGAACTTCATGGGGAGACATGGGTGTTCTTGCAGTAGAGATGGAGTCTGCGGCCCTTTACAGCAATGCGGCTGCTGCAGGAGTGAACGCTCTGTGCATCGTAACGATCTCTGATTCCGATATTACCGGAGAAGCTATGACTGCCAAAGAGAGACAGGAAAGCTTTACCGATATGATGGAAGTTGCTCTGGCTTTAGCGTAATGTGCTTATAATGCGGACATTTGTTTGTCTCGCGAAAAAAAGTACTTGAAATTTTCCTCGTCTTGTTATAGGATAGGGAAAAATGTCAGCAAGACAGAAAAAGAGGAGAATATGACGATTATGGAAAAGAAGCTGAGAGTAGGCGTACTGGGCGCCACAGGTATGGTAGGACAGAGATTCATTTCACTGCTGGCGGATCACCCCTGGTATGAGGTGGTGACCGTAGCGGCAAGTCCCCGTTCTGCAGGAAAAACGTATGAGGAAGCAGTAGGAGGACGCTGGAAAATGAGCACCCCCATGCCGGAAGGAGTAAAAAATCTTACGGTAATGGATGTGAATCAGGTAGAAGAAGTAGCGTCTACCGTGGATTTCGTGTTCAGCGCAGTGGATATGAGCAAGGAGGAGATCCGCGCCATTGAGGAGGCTTATGCAAAGACAGAGACGCCGGTTGTTTCCAACAACAGTGCCCACCGCTGGACGCCGGATGTTCCCATGGTGATCCCGGAGGTGAACCCGGAACATTTTGAAGTGATCGCAGATCAGAAAAAACGTCTGGGCACCAAAAGAGGCTTCATTGCCGTAAAGCCCAACTGCTCTATCCAGAGCTATGCGCCGGTTCTGGCTGCATGGAAGGAATTTGAACCCTACGAGGTAGTGGTAACAACCTATCAGGCGATTTCCGGAGCAGGAAAAACATTTAAAGACTGGCCGGAAATGGTGGAAAATATTATTCCGTATATCGGAGGAGAAGAGGAAAAGAGTGAGCAGGAGCCTCTCCGCATTTTCGGTAAGGTAGAAAACGGGCAGATCGTAAAGGCTGCGGAGCCGGTGATCACCTGCCAGTGTATTCGCGTGCCCGTCCTGGACGGACACACGGCAGCGGCTTTTGTAAAGTTCCGCAAAAAAGTAACGAAAGAGGAACTGATTGAAAAAATGACGTCATTTTCCGGTCTTCCCCAGAAGCTTGAGCTTCCCAGCGCACCCAAGCAGTTCATTCAGTATCTGGAGGAGGACAACCGCCCTCAGGTAAAGATGGATGTGGACTTTGAGAGAGGCATGGGAATTTCTGTGGGACGTCTGAGAGAAGATACGGTATATGACTGGAAATTTGTAGGACTTTCCCACAATACCGTGCGCGGAGCGGCCGGCGGAGCAGTTCTCTGTGCAGAGCTTCTGACTGCTCAGGGCTATATCAGCGCAAAATAAGCGGAGGAAGATGCCATGGCTTACGGAAAGACTTTGTTCGGCGAGACGCCGGACGGCAGGCAGGTGCATGCCTATACTCTGATCAACAGCCGGGGAACGGAATGCACGTTCCTGGATCTGGGGGCAATCTGGAACCGGATGATCGTAAAAGACCGTAACGGAAGAAAGAAGGATGTGATCCTGGGCTATGACCGGCCGGAGTATTATCTGAAGGACAGTGCCTTTTTCGGGGCAATTGTGGGAAGAAATGCCAACCGTATTGCCGGAGGAAGATTTGTTCTGGACGGAACGGAATATCAGCTGGATATTAATAACGGCCCCAACAACCTTCACAGCGGTCTTGATTTTTACCGGGATCGGATCTGGGAAGGGGAAGCCGGCATGGATGAAGCCGGCAGTTATGCCGTATTTTCTCTCTGGAGTGAAGATGGAGATCAGGGATATCCGGGAAGGGCCAGGATCGAGGTGCGCTACACGCTGGGAGAGGACGACAGTGTGACGATTGCCTATGCTATGGTTGCAACCAGAACTACGGTGGCTAATTTTACCAATCACGTATATTTCAATCTGGCCGGGCATGAGACGGGATCCGTCCTGGACCAGGAGGTCCGGATTCTGGCAGAGAGCTTTACGCCTGCGGATGAAACTTCCATTCCTACCGGTGAGATCCGGTCTGTGGAAGGAACTCCCATGGATTTCAGAGTGTTCAAGAAGATCGGACAGGAGATCGAGGCGGATTACGATCAGCTCCGGATGGCCCGGGGATATGACCATAACTGGGTGCTGGACAACTGGGGCAGCGGTTCCCGGCTGGCAGCGGAAGCAGTGGATCGGAAAAGCGGAATTGCAGTAGAGGTTTACACTGATCTTCCCGGAATGCAGTTCTATACAGGAAATTACATAGACGGTTCCATGCCCGGAAAGGGAGGGGCAGTATACGGAGAGCGGTCCGGTTACTGCTTTGAAACACAGTATTATCCGGATTCAGTCAATCATGACAACTTTCCGTCTCCCATTCTTCCGGAAGGAAAGGAATATCGTACCACCACGGTTTACCGTTTTTCAGTAAAATAGAATAACCGGACAGCTTGCCGCGGAGGCAGCGTCAGCAGGAATTCCCCTGCAGATGCTGTTTCCGCGGTTTTTTTCGCTTTACCAACAGTTTACAGAACTTTACTCTTTCTTGCTTGAGATGGAGAAGAAAATCAGGTAAGGTATTCCTGTAAGCTGTCAGACAGCTTTTGGAAAGGAAAGAACCATGAAACAACTGCTTTATGAGGAAATTGCCTGCCGGATGATAAAAAAAATAGATGCAGGTGAATGGCAGATCGGGCAGAAACTGCCTGGAGAATTGGAATTGTCCCGACTGTACGGTGTGGGCAGATCCACTGTAAGAGAGGCCTTGAATTTGTTGCTGGAAAAAGGGATGATAGTCAAAAAAAATGGTTCCGGCAGCTATGTGCGTCTTTCTTCACCTACTCTGAATAATCCGCTGAATCAATTAAACTCCATCGGGGAGATGATACAGGCGGCAGGATGTGTTCCCAAAAGTATTTGGTACCGCCTGGAACATGGAATTGCCGACGGGGAGACGGGAAAAGAACTGGATCTTCCGGCAGGAGAACCGGTGGTGATCATGCTCAGAGGAAGAGAAGCGGATCGCATTCCGGTAGCGTTTTCCTGCAACATATTTCCAGAAAAGTATGTGGGAAATCTGTTTGATTCCGGCGTGGAGGGAAAGATGTTCAGCCTACTGCAGGAGCGCTGCGGCATTCGGATCCATCATGCGGAGACCAGAATTTCCGGGCTAAACAAAAGCAGAGAGTGGGACCGAATGGCATGGGAATTTCTGAAAAGCTCCATTGTTATGCTGAGACAGCTGCACTATGATTCTGAGGGCAGAAAAATATTCTGTTCCTGGGATTATTTAAATACGGAAGTTATCGAATTAAATCTTACCAGAGATGTAAGAGAATGAGGAGGAAAACATGAAGAAACATATGCTTGTGATGATGGGAACTGCAGTGATGGCCGTGGGAATGACCGGATGCGGAGGAGCACAGACGGCTGATCCGGCGAAAGAAACGCAGACGGCAGTTCAGACCGATGGGGAGAGTCAGACAGAAGAAGAAAACAGCGAAGTGACAGGCTCCGTAATGCTCTATACGTCATCCAGCGATGATTATATGACAGATATTGCTTCTATGTTTCAGGAAAAATATCCCAATATTTCCTTTGAATATTACAGAAGCGGAACAGAAGAAGTGGTGAGCAAGATCCTGACGGAGGAAAAGTCCAGCGGCATTCAGTGCGATGTGGTGATGCTGGCGGATACGCCGACTTTTGAAATGCTGAAAGAAAACGGTCTGCTTATGGCGTATGACTACCCGGAAGCAGATCAGATGTACGAAGACTTTGTCGATCCGGAGCATATGTATTACGGAACAGCTGTAGCATCCACAGGCATTATTTATAATACGAATATGGTTCAGGAAGCACCCCAATCCTTTTCCGTATTTACCGATCCGGGAAATAAAGGAAACTGTGTAATGCCCAGTCCGCTTTATTCCGGAACAGCAGCTTACAATCTGGGCGTGTATACCGGCATGGAAAACCTTGGCTGGGAATTTTATCAGGCAATGAAAGATAATGACATGCAGGTAGTGAACGGCAACGGAGGAGTGATTGATGCGGTGGCAAATGGAGAAAAGGCCTACGGAATGGTTCTGGATACGGATGCCAATGTGGCTATCAATAATGGTTCTCCCATTGCGTTTGTATATCCGGAAGAGGGATGCTCTTCTATCTGTGATCCGATTGCTCTGGTAAACGGGACAGAAAATCAGGAGGCCGCAGAAATCTTTATGGAGTTCATGCTTTCCAAAGAGGTGAGAGAGTTTGCAGCGCAGAACTATTTCAAAACAGCTCCCAGAAAAGATGTGGAGCCGGCAGAAGGCGTGCTGAGTATTGGAGAGCGTACGATCCTGAAGGCAGACCCGAAGAAACTTTATGCTTCAAAGGAAGATGATAAAGCAAAATTTGATCAGATGTTCAATCAGTAAGGAGATTATATGAAAACAGTTACGGATGCAAAAGCAGAAAGAACAGACCGCATTCCTATATGGGGAATTTTAGGTGCTGCGGCAGCGTTTATGCTTTTTCTCTGGCCGCTCCTGTATCTGTTCAGAGAGGCCTTCATCGGAATGGATGGAGGCTTTTCCCTGGAACATTTCCGGGAACTGGCCGGGGACGGAAGCTTTGGAAAGGTTATTTTCAACTCCTTGCTGATTAACACGGGAGCTACCCTGCTGTCGGCAGCTCTGGGGATAGGTTTTGCATATGTGATGGCTTATACCGATATTCCTTTGAAAAAGATGATCCATACCCTGCTTCTGCTTCCTCTGGTGATTCCGTCTTATATTGTGACCCTTGCCTGGATGCAGATGTTTTTAAAAACCAGCATTTTTTACCGGATCACGCATTTTGAACTGTATTCCTATGCGGGAATCATTCTGATGTTTGCCGTATGTCAATACCCTATGGTATATCTTCTCTGTCTGAGTCATTTCCGAAAAATACCAAGAGAATTAGAACAGGCAGCGGATATTTCCGGCTGCGGCCGGTGGAAGCGCTTTACCAGGATCACTATGCCTCTGACAAAAGGGACTCTGGCCAATGCCATGCTCCTGGTATTTCTGTCCTGTCTGGACAACTTCGGGATTGTGGCTTTCATTGGGATTCCGGCTAATATTCAGGTGTTGAGTACAGATATTTATAAAACTATTATTTCTGTGACGGATAACAGTTTCTCATTGGCGGCTGTAAAAGCAATCGTCCTTTCTGCTGTGGCGCTGGCTATTATTCTGCTGGCAAGAAAGATTTCCGAAGGTACGCAGGCAGGAGGCAGTGAAAAAGAAGATCTGATGCCCAGAATTATTCTTAATAAATGGAAATATTTGATTCTTGCAGCAATGGGAATGTTCCTTGCACTGGTGAATGTGATTCCTTTTCTCACGCTCATAACCTCTGCACTGACAAAAGCAAAGGGAGTGGCATTTTCTCTGGAAACAGCCAGTCTGGCAAATTTTGACAAGGTTCTTCATAATTCCAAATGCCTGAACGGATTAAGAAACAGTATTTTTCTGGCTGTGGTTGCGGCGCTGGTCTGCGGTGTGATCGGAGTTTCGATTTCCTATTTTGGAGAAAGGAAACATTCTCCCATAGCCAGACAGATGCAGAATATGATTACGTTCCCTTATTCCATTCCGGGAATCATTCTGGGACTGTCGCTGATTCTCACGTATGCTCGTTCTTTTCATGGATTTACTATATACGGAACGATCTGGATTCTGCTTCTTTCTTATGTGATTCGCTTTACCTCCGTGATTCTCCGTTCTTCCAACACTGCTTTTGCTCAGTTGGACGCAGCTATGGAGGAAGCAGCGCAGGCCAGCGGAGCAGGAACAGAACCGAGATGGAGACGAGTCATTCTTCCTCTCACTTCCGGTCCTATCGCATCCGGACTGGGACTGGTGATGATCAGCAGCCTGATGGAACTGACAACTTCCAGCCTGCTTTGGTCAGGAGGGTCAGAGACGGTAGGAGTGGTGATTTTTAACTTTACCTCTGCAGGAATGTCCAACCTTGCATCTGCTTACTCCAGTCTAATTCTGCTGCTCCTTCTGGCAGCGGCAGGCTGCGTCCGTCTGACAGGAGTTTTATGGAAAGCAGTAAGAAAGAAAAGATAAAGATCGTGATTACAGGAGGAAATCGATGTCTACAATAGCGGAACATTTAAATATGGAATTTAATGGTTATCAGGCGCTGAAGGATGTAAATCTGGAAATACAGAAAGGCGAGTTCATTGCCATTCTTGGCCCTTCCGGTTGCGGTAAGACGACCCTTCTCAGACTGCTGGCAGGTTTTCTGAAACCGACAGCAGGAAGGATTCTGATGGATGGAATGGTAGTAGCTGACAGTAACTGTATGATAGAGCCTAATCGGAGGAACATCGGTATGGTGTTTCAGTCGTATGCTCTTTGGCCGCATATGACGGTAGAACAGCAGGTACGCTTTCCGATGGAATACAGTAGGTTTTCCGGATTTCGTACGGACAGAGAACGAAAAGAACGGGCGGAAGAGCTGTTGAAGCTGGTGGGGATGGACGGCCTGAAGAACCGTTATCCGTCCGAGCTGTCCGGGGGACAGAAACAGCGGGTGGCAATCGCCAGAGCACTGGCCAACGAGCCCGGCCTTCTGCTGATGGATGAGCCCCTCTCCAATTTGGATGCAGAGCTGAAAATTGAAATGCGGCGTGAGATCAGCCGTCTGCATAAAGAAGTGGGCGGAACGATACTTTACGTCACCCATGATCAGTCAGAAGCATTGGGAATGGCAGATCGGATCGTGGTTATGAGTCAGGGCCGGATCCAGCAGATTGGAACGCCCAGAGAGATTTTTCACAAGCCTGCTAATGCATTTGTGGCAAAATTTGTGGGTCAAAGCAATTTGATTCGGGGACAGTGGGAGGAAAATAGTTTTATATGCGGGAAAGGAGAACGGGTGGATGGAACCGGAATCCCGGAAAGCTTTCACAAAGACAGTTTGTTTCCCGTAAAAGCGGATCATATTCATCTGGTGCCGGCCGGCCGGTCCCGTTTTACAGGAAAAATACGGGAAATGGAATATCAGGGTTTTCAGATGAAAGTTATTATGAATATGGATGATGGAAATGTGGTTCAGGTACTGGTTCAGCCGGAAATGGACTGCAGGGAAGGAATGGAATATGGTATTGCATTTGGATGAATTGGAAAAACAGTTCAGATATGATCTTCATGTTCATTCAAAGGAGGTAAGCCCCTGCGGCAGGATGACCATAGATGAAGTAGGGGATGAATATAAGAAAAAAGGCTATGATGGAATATGGCTGACCAATCATTTCCACAGAGAATTCATGGAAGAGACAGAAGGGATGAACTGGACGGAAAGAGTAGATTTTTTCCTGGAACCTTATCGCAGAGCATCTGAATGGGACAAGGGCCTTTTCGTAGGCCTGGGAGCAGAAATCCGCTTTTACGATGACCCTAACGACTATCTTCTTTATGGGCTGACGGAGGAAATGCTTTATCGGGAAGGAGAGGACTGGCTGTCCTTTGGGCTTAGGGAATTTTTCAGACGATACGCCCATCGTCTGATCATTGTTCAGGCGCACCCAAACAGACAGGACAGTTCAAGCCCTGCAGACTATCGGTTTATTCATGGCTACGAAGCAATCAATTCCAGTCCCCGGCATGAAAACAGAAACGGAAAAACTCAGGAGCTGCTGTGTATCTGTCCATGGCTGATTCCAACGGCTGGAAGCGATAGCCACAGACCGGAGGATGTGGGCCGCAGCGGGATTCTTACAGACTGTCGGCTGACGGGAAATCAGGTGCTTACGAAGATCTTGAAGGAAAAACGTTACAGGCTGATTCCTTTTCAAGAAGATAGACAGCCAGAGGGGAAAGAACAGAAATGAGCGGGATATATCTGTTTCCGTTCGGACAGGCGGATTGCTTTCTGGTAGAGCTGGACTGCGGAAAGGGAAAAAAGTATGTGCTCATTGATGGGGGGAGCAGACTCTGGCCCGGTGCACCCCTCACATTTTATCTGCAGAAAACAGGTGTAAAAGAATTGGAACTGATGATTCTCACCCATCTTCACCAGGATCATCTGGGCTGGCTGGCAGAAGCGGCAAAACAACTAAAAGTCAGGAAAGCCTTGCTCCCAGCAGCATCAGAAAAAATTCTTCCTGCTTTAAGCAGGCTTCAGAATCGGGAGCCGGAAGCAGACTGCAGAGTTTTGGAAAGGCTGGAGCGGAATCTGGAAGAGTCCGGTGCTTCCGTAAAGACAGTTGATGAAGTAGAGGATTTTTATGTGATTTCTATAGGAGAATGGAAAATGGTCCTGATTTATCCTTCGAAAAATATTGCAATGCCTTTTTGTGGCGGACTTGAAGGGGAACAAGAGGAACAAAAGCTGATTTCCCGGATCAATTGGGACAGTATGGTGTGGCTGATTTACAGAGAAAAAAAGATGAAGGCACTCTTCT
>CALWRQ010000065.1 GCA_944383965.1 uncultured Lachnospiraceae bacterium | reverse complement strand
GAAAGCAGTTGCCTTAACAGGCAATTGTGCTATAATGATAGGGAAAGGAAGTCATTCTGACTGTTCCTGAAAAAGGAAATGAAAGGGTTCATATCCGTGAAATATGGAAAGGCCGGCAGCGGCCTTTTGTTTTTGCATAGCAAAACCTGCTGCAGAAGTTTGCCTGCGAACGGTTACGGAAAATTACGGCGGAGATATTTTGCCGGAACGGCCTCCGTGAGCCATACCCCGTTTACAGAGCGGAAAAAGGCGTATCCCTCCCGTGCCATCCGTCCGCTGTCCACCTGATAGATTACAGGATTTCCGTGACGTTTTCCTACGGCCTCGGCGGTTTCCATGTCTTTGGAAAGATGGACGTAAAGGCGGCTTTTTGGAATCAGTCCGTTCTTCTCAATGGAATCGGAATATTTTTCTCCCGTTCCATGCCAGAGAATCTCCGGAGGATCGGCCCGTTCCAGTTCCACATCCACGGGGATGGAATGCCCCTGGTTTGCCCGGATCTTTGTGTGATCTTCATTGTAGGAATAACGGTTTTTCTCGTCGGTGCGGACGATTTCGTCCAGCAGTTCTCCGGAAAATCCGGGATCCTTTGTTTTTTGGATTCCCCGGATCAGAGCATCCGTATCGGCCCATCCGTGTTCATCCAGAGTGATGCCGGCAGCTTCCGGTCTGTGGCGCAGGATCAGACTGATCCAGCGGCTGATGGATGTAAGATTCATGGCGTTTCCTCCTTTCAGGCTATTGTAAAGTCCGGAGAATGAAAGTGCAAGCATATCCGGATCTTTTGTCAGATGGAAAATAAAACAGGCGGTGAAACGATGTGGAAAAGAAATACCAGAAGATAAAGGCATATCTTCTTGAACAGATTCAGAACGGCACTTATGTGCCGGACCGGCCCATTCCGCCGGAACGGGAGCTGGCTGCCACTCTGGGGGTGAATCGGATGACGGTACGGAAAGCGGTGGAAGAGCTGATGTATGACGGCTATCTGGTCCGCAAAAAAGGAAGCGGAACTTTTCTTACCAAGGAGAAGGTGAGAAAGGAGGAGCTGATTGCTCAGGATGGGGAAAGCGGACGTACGGTGCGTCTGATCAGCTGCAGGTACTGCAGGGAAGGAAGCTACGGTTTTCGCATGCTGGGGCTGCCGGAAGATGGCAGCTGCGGCTACTGGAGGATCCGGCGGGTGCAGTATCTGAATATGATTCCCTATTCCTATGAGGATATTTATTTTAATGAAACCTGCTTTCCTCAGGTGGATTCCTCCTATTATTCGGTGGGCCTCCATGAGATCGTAAGGGAAAAAGGAGGGGAATCTCATCCTCTGAGACAGCAGCAGGTGGAGGCTCTGCTCTGTCTGAAGACCACAGCGGATATTCTGAATGTGAAGGAAGGATCGCCCATTCTTCAGATCAAGACCTGGTTTTACCGGGAGGAAGACGATCAGCTCATGCTGTACTGCAGAAGCTATCATCCCGGCGATTCCTACACGTTCCGAACCAGAAAAGTCAGAATCAAATAACTGTCCGGAGAAATTCAGTCCCGGTACCGTAAGAAAAACGGTATCGGGATTTTTTTATGTTAAAAATATACCAATTTAGAATTGACATATACCAATCTATGAGATATACTTGGAAAAAATATACCAATTAAAAAAATAAAATAAATTGGTATAGAGGAGGCAAGATGAGATACGTAGGTAAAAGCTACCCGATTCACGACGCGTGTCAGAAGGCTTCCGGCCGCGCCGTTTATGCAGGGGACATGGAACTGAAGGGAATGCTTCATGCAGCCGTGCTGTTTTCCTCCATTCCCCATGGATTTGTGAAGAAGCTGGACTGCTCCCGGGCGCTGGAATATCCGGGAGTGGTGGATGTGGTGCACTGTTTCAATACCACAGAGAGAGAGTACAACCGGTATCAGAGCCAGTTCAATCAGGCGCTGATCTACACGGAGCGGGTGTTCAATTCCCATGTGCGGTTCGTGGGAGACCGGATCGGCGCGGTGATTGCGGAAACGGAGGAAGCGGCGAGAGAAGCGGTCAGGCTTATTCAGGTAGAATATGAAGAACTGCCCTATTCTCTGGATGTATTCGAAACACTGAAAGGAACGATCGACAATGTTCACCCCTCCGGCGCCGTGTTTGAGTGCACGGATATGGTTACCGGAACCATGCCGGAAGAGGAAGATCTGGTGACGGTGGACACGGTGACAGACCTGTCCAGGATCAACCATATCTGCATGGAGACTCACGTCTGCGTGGCAGACTACGATCAGTACAGCGGGGAACTGACCATTTATTCCCCCAACCAGACTGTTTATGGAATCCGGACGCTGATTGGTGATATTTTCCAGATGGATTACAGCAAGGTCCGGGTGATCAAGACCACCATGGGCGGATCCTTCGGAGGAAAGCAGGAATGGGTGCTGGAGCCAGTGGCTGCTGCTGCGGCCATTCGGGTGAAGCGGCCGGTCAAGCTGGTCTATAACCGGTCGGAAAGCATGATTTCCACATACGGACGTTCTCCCATGCATTTTCAGTCCTCGTTCACCTTCGGCAGAGACGGAAGCCTGAAGGGAGTGGACTGCGATCTTCTTCTGGACGCAGGCGCCTATCTGGGAAACTCCATCAACTATGCGAGAACAGTGGGACACAAGCTGTTCCGGGGATATAAGTATCCTTACTGTCATTTCCATTCCAGAGCGGTGATCACCAATACCATCGTAAGCGGAGCATTCCGCGGCTGGACCTCTCCGGAGGCAACCATTATGTTTGAGCACAATATGAATATGGGAGCCAGAGCGCTGAACATGGATCCTGTAGACATCAGACTTAAGAATGTCATGCATCCCGGAGACGCTGATCCTCTGGGAAATATTCCCATCGGAAACTTCCGGGCGGATGAAGCTCTCCGACAGGGAAGGGAACATTTCTTCTGGGACAGGAGAAAGGAAGAGATCCGGGAATTCAATAAGAAAAACAGACGGTATAAGAGAGGTCTGGGAGTGGCTCTGGGAGCACATGTAAACGGTTTCTATCCTTCAAAGACCGACTATGCCAGAGTGGATATGAGACTTACGGAGACGGGAAGCGTACAGATGAACATCACTCTTCACGATCACGGCTGCGGCACCGTAACAGCTATGCAGATGATCGCTGCGGAGGCTCTGGGCATTCCTATGGAGCAGGTGAGCCTGGGAGAAGGAGATACGAAATACACTCCTCTGGATGTGGGATGCTTCTCCAGCCGCACCACCTATGTGCAGGGACAGACGGTATGCCTCTGTGCAGAAAAGTTCAAGGACAGACTGAAGGAGGATGTGAGCGCGCTCTCAGGACTTCCCGTTTCTGAGCTGGTAGTGGAAAACAATCTGGTTTACGGAAAGTATCATCCGGAAGTGTGCTACACCTGGAGCCGGATCGCCGACGAATGTCAGCAGAAACTGAAGCATGAGGTGTTTGTAAGCTATGAATACGTTCCGGATACCAACCCCGGCGTGGCGGGCGCTCATTTTGCCATGGTAGAGGTGGATACTTTTACAGGAATGACGAAAATTCTGGATTATCTGGCTGTTCATGACATCGGTCAGGCCATTAACCGGGAAATGTGCGTGGCTCAGACTCAGGGAGCGGTGATCATGGGAGCGGGAGCGGCTCTTCTGGAGCATGTGGTGACCAAAGTCAGCGGCCGGCCTATGGGAAGCCTGAAGGACTATCACCTGATTAACTGCTTTGAAGCCCAGGATGTACGGGTAGAACTGATCGAGGACGGGGGAACGGAAGGACCTTACGGCGCGAAATCCATCGGAGAAGTGTGTCATACGCCTGTTACCGCCGCAGTGGTAGGGGCGGTGAATGACGCGCTGAAAAGCGATATGAATCAGATTCCCCTGACACCGGACGTGATCTGCGCCTATCTGGATGAGCAGGAAAAGAAAGAGAGGGAAAAAGAGGCATGAGGCTTTCATTTATACTGAACGGAAAACGGAAAGTAATGGAAACAGAGCCGGACAGAAGGCTTCTGGATCTTTTGAGGAAGGATCTTCATATGACCGGAACCAAGGAAGGATGCGCGGAAGGAGAGTGCGGTGCCTGTACGGTGATCATCAACGGAGAAGCAGTCCATTCCTGCCTGGTGCTTGCCTGTCAGCTGGAAGGAAAAGAAGTGCTTACCATCGAAGGACTGGAAGAAAACGGAGAATTGTCTGCCATTCAGCGGATATTTGTGGAGGAGACGGCCATTCAGTGCGGATACTGCACCACGGGAATGATCATGTCCGCAAAGGCCCTGCTCATGCATAATCCCAATCCTACGGAAAAGGAGATCCGGAACGCTCTTTCCGGAAATATATGCAGGTGCTCGGGGTATACACAGATTATCAGAGCCGTGAAGCGCACGGCTGCGGAAGGAGGCTGCTGATCTATGGAATCACTGTTGCCGAAAACTTATGAAGAAATTCCGGGATGCCTGAGGCAGATGACAGAGAAATCCAGATTCATCGGAGGCGGAACGGATCTGATCATCAAGATGCGCATGGGATTGGCGGCTCCTGATGCAATCTGCTACCTGGGATATGTGAGGGAGCTGAAGGAGATCCGCAGGGAAGAGGAGTGGCTGTCCATCGGATCCTGTGCGACCATGACAGAGATCGAACAGGATCCGGAGGTGAGAGAACATTACCCGGCGCTGATGGATGCAGCAGCTGATGTAGGCTCCCTCCAGATCCGGAATAACGGGACCATCGGAGGAAATATCGGAAATGCTTCACCGGCGGGAGATCTGCTTCCGGTTCTGTATCTCTATGACGCGGTGCTGGAGATCATGGGACCGGACGGAGTGCGCAGAGCAGGGATCGACGAGATCCTGGCCGGTCCGGGAAGACTGAATCTGGCCTGCAACGAAGCAATTCTCCGGATTCTCCTTCCCCCCAGCACCGGATATACCAGTTTTGTGAAGTTGGGGTCCAGAAAAAAAGTAACCATATCCAGAATCGGGGTAGCTCTGAGGATTGAGATGGACGGAGATTATGTAAAAGAGATGAAAATGATGGTGGGAGCCATCGGAATCAAGCCCGTACGCCTTGAAAAAGCGGAGGAGTTTATCAAAGGCCGGACACTCAATGAACAGAATATCCTGGACATTGCAGCCATTCTTTCTGACTATATCAGGGAGCATGTGGCAAAGGAGTTTGACCGGGACTATAAGGTGTTTGCCTCCAGAGGCGTAGTGATGGATGCGTTTCACAGACTGAGACGGGACTAGGCGATACGGAGGACAGCCGGAAAGAGGAACAGAGTTTATGAAAGAAGAGAAAACAGGAACCTTAAAATTTGTTGTATTCAGCCTGCTGGGAATCCTTCTGTTTTTCGTTCCGGTATGGAAGGGACAGATTCCCGTAATTGTTCTGATCAATGGAGTCAAGGCTGCTTTCGGCAGCAGGCTGGGATGGATTTCCTCCATATCCTGCCTTTTCCTGGCGACAGAGGTGATCGGGGGAACGGTTTTTGGAATACCAAGGCTGAAAAAGGCGGTGGAAGGAGAAAAGATCCGTCTGATATTCTGGCTTCTGAGTGCGGGGATCGTGATTCTGAATCTGGCAGACGCGCCTCTGTTCTTTATCACTCACCCCAAAATAGGAGGAGAAGTGCTGAAGCTGGGATCTGCCGTATTTATTACCATAGCAGTAGCCGGAAGTCTGGTGATCCTGATCATCCGTTCCGGTCTGGTAGAATTTATTGCGGTTCTCATGGAACCGGTAATGGAACCCGTATTCCGTCTTCCCGGAGAGGCGGCGGTCAATATTCTGTCCTCCTTCATTTCCTCGGCGTCCATAGGAGTGTATTTTACAGATCAGTATTATAAAAACAGATGCTATACGACCAGACAGGCCTGCTCTGTGGTGACAAGCTTCAGCGTGATCAGCGTGGGCTATATCGGAGTGATAGCGTCCCTGGCAGGAATCGGAGAACTGTACGGAGCGCTGCTCATTGCCAGCTTTCTTACCGTTCTTCTCATGGGAGCGGTCATGATCCGGATCCCGCCCCTGTGCCTGATCCCGGACCGGTACATAGACGGAAGCAGACCGGAAAAAAGAGCGGAGCGTCTGGGAGCTTCCGTCCGGTTCCGAAAGGCACTGGAGGCAGGAAGCCAATGCGCCTCCGGGTTCTGCCTGGAGGATTTCCGGAAAAATGTTCTCCAGTCTCTGGGGTTTGCGCAGAAGATCGTAGGAGTAATGATTCCTACGGTGACTCTGGTACTGACCCTTGTGTACGGAACGCCGGTATTTTCCTGGCTTGGCCGTCCCCTGGTTCCTGTTCTTAAGGCGGCCGGCGTGCCGGAGGCCGCTGCAGCCGCACCTTCCGTACTGATCGGGATCGTGGAGGTCACCCTGCCGTCCATCCTGATCGGAGGAACCGAGGCGGCAGCGCAGACCCGCTTTTTTGTAGCGCTGCTGTCCATCGTGCAGATCATTTTCTTTTCGGAGGCGGGAAATGCGATCCTGGCGTCAGATATTCCTCTGGGGCCCGGAAAACTGATCGGAATTTTCCTCATGAGGACCGCAGTGGCCATTCCTATTGTGGCGCTGGCGGCCAGACTGGTCTGCGGAGGATAACTTCCTGAAAAAAATACAAGAGGTGAAAATTATGGATAAGGTAGAGAAAAAAGACATCATAAAATTTTGCTGCCTGAGCATCATTGGAATATTTATGTATTTTATTCCTGTTTCCGGTTCGACGGTTCCGGTGGTGGTACTGGTCAACACGGTGAAAGGATTTCTGGGAGCCGGACTCAAATATGTGGTTCTGGCCATGCTTCTGGCACTTGCAGCAGCCATTGTGGGCGCGGAGGTATTCAAAAACAGCTGGTGCGAACAGTTTTTGAAAGGGGAAACGCGAAGCAAGAGGATTCACTATCTTCTCGCCCTCGCAGTGGTGCTGGCGGTGTGGTTCGGCCTTCCGCCTGCTTCCGTCTTTTCCAATCCGGATATCGGAGGACAGATCCTGAGTTTGGCCGGGACGGTGATGCTTACCGTATCCATCTGCGGCTGGTTTATCGTGCTGATCCTGAAATCCGGAATTGTGGAATTTGCAGGTACACTGCTGGAACCGCTGATGAAGCCGCTGTTTAAGCTGCCCGGAGCGGCGGCGGTGAACTGCCTGTCTGCCTATGTGGTCAGTGCCGCAGTGGGGGTATACATGACAGACCAATATTATGAAAACGGGGTGTACAACCGCAGGGAGGCCGTCGCAGCCGCCACCTGCTTTTCCACCATATCCGTGGGTTATGTGGGAGTACTCTGCTCCCTGGGCGGGATCAATCATCTGTACGGAACCATGCTGGGTCTCACCTTTGTGATGGTGGTGGTGCTTACGGCCGTTACCGTTCGGATTCCACCCATTTCCCGTATTCCGGAAACTTACTATATGGAAGGAAAAGGAGAGAAAAACGAGGGAAAAGATCCGTCCGGCTCCCGTTTTCAGCGGGCGGTCCGCGCAGCGGCACTGCGGTCCAGAGAATTTACGGCAAAGGCCTTCCTGGACAGCATGATCAATGCCCTGCGTTTTTCCCAGAGGATCATCGCCTATATGATTCCCATTGTGATCGTGACCCTGTCTCTGGTTCACCTTACTCCTCTTTTCACATGGCTGGGAAAGCCGATTGCGCCCATTCTTACCCTGCTGGGAGTCCCCGACGGAGCGGCAGCGGCTCCGGCAGTCCTTCTGGGATTTATTGAAGTCAGTCTCCCGGTGATCTCTGTGAGCACGGGAGTGGCAGAAGCAGGAGTCTTTTTTGTGGTATTGCTGTCCATCAGTCAGATTATTTTTATGACGGAAGCGGGAAATGCCATGCTGGGTGCAAAATTCAGGATGTCTTTTGCAGAACTGGTGCTGATCTTTCTTGTCCGGACTGCAATCTCTATCGTACTGGTTGCAGGACTGATGCATCTGCTGTACTGACATCATCAAAGGAAATAAGCTATACTTACCAGGCTGAATGAAGTATAATGGACTAAATTGCTCGGCTGCATCATGGCGGCATCCGGTCCCTTCATTCAGCCTGTCTGCGTGTATGTGAGGACAGGGATCCGCCGGTCTTTAAAAATTCTTGAGAGAAAGGGAGGAGAGCGGCAGATGACAGATGAATGGGAGTACCGCCGCTATCTTGCCGGCGATGAAACCGGTCTGAACAGACTGATGGAAAAATACGGAAATCCCCTGACGCTGTATATCAGCGGTTATCTTCATGACATTCACGAGGCAGAGGACCTGATGATGGAGGTCTTTATCTACCTGCTTACAAAAAAGCCCAGGATCCGGGACGGATGCTTAAAGGCATATCTGTATAAAGCAGCCCGTCATATGGCCTTGCGTCATAAGGGAAAAGGGCGTCTGTGCTTCAGCTTTGACGAACTGCCCGGGGAGCCGGAATGTGAGACTCTGATTGAGGATGTGGTTAAGACCGGAGAAAGAAACAGGATTCTTCATTTCTGTATGGAGCAGCTGCATACAGAATACAGAGAAGTGCTCTATCTTACCTATTTTGAAGATATGAGCTATGCTCAGGCGGCGGAAGTCCTGGGGAAAAATGTGAAACAGATCACCAATATGGTGTACCGGGGAAAGAAAAGTCTGAGAGGACTGCTGGAAAAAGAAGGAATTTTCGGTGCCGAATAGAAAGAGGTGAGAGTTTTTCCGACTTTTTGTACCTATATAAATGAAAGAGTATTCCGAAGATACAAAAGGTTGAAAAAGGAGGACTTCCATGCCCGTAATCAATGAAGATCACAGAAAAGAAGCAGAAAGAGCTCTGCAGGCCGGAGATGCAGGCACGGCCTGGGAAAGAATAAGGAAGGAAACGGAAGAGAAAAACAGCATTGCCCGGTTTTTCGGAAGTGACGACAGCGGTTATTATGAGGCGCTTGGCCGTGATGCCAAGATTTCCACGCTGAACAGGCTGCCGAGCCGCACCAGCTTTGTAAAATTTTATATGCTTTTTACAGGCAGCACGCTGGATGATGTGATTCATTCAGAAAACATGGAAGACGATAAGAGGATGGGAGATCTGACAGTCAGAATGCTTTCGGAAAACAAGATTCTGGATACCATGACTCCCCAGGAACGGGAGGAATCTGCCGGGAAATACGGAGAGCTGTATTACAGCGCCGCCCGGAAGATGGAGGAGGCGGAAATTCCCGTCATGGACTTAAGCAATCCGGTATCGCGGGCTGCTGTCAGCTCTTACTATGGCATACTGAGAGCGTTGGGAATCGACTATTCTCAGACAAAGAGGGACGTACAAAGGGAAAGAGGCTTTGCCGATGTTTACGGCGGGGTTCAGGCGATGAATGAAATCGATGATCGGATCGATACGGCAACCACATTTTTCAGAAGCGTCTATTCCATGGATGATCCGCGCGAAGCAGATGAGGCCCGGATGGCAGCTTTCCTGACGGTCAGACATTTTTCAGACAGGCTGGGCGGGAAAAAGATCAAGGATCTCCCCGCGGATAAGGCTCTGGTGAGGGATATGGACTCCTTCTCTTCTGCGGCGATGATTGCCGCTTCTGGAATGGAGGATGAACAGAAAAAGGCGATTCTGAATTATATGACGCGGGGCGGAAAAGAGCCTGAAATGCAGCTGGACATCTTTGACCGTACAGCTCTGAACCAGTCGCTCCGGGCCCAGGAAAAGCTCTGGGACGGAATTACGGATGAGCACCTGTCTGTGGTGGAGCACGGCAGAGTCTGCAGGATGCATATGTTTCTTTATGGGAAGGAAGATAAGGCCCGATACTACAGAATCGCCAGAAGAAGCGGTGAATTTGAAATCGGGGACAGAGATTCCCGTCAGACGGCGGAGGAAAAAGAACAGATTCTGGAAGAGGCGGATCTGTGCTTTCGGAACCTGTGTCATGAAATGAATATTCAGAAGGATCATCCGGCATATCGGCAGGCCGGATATGAAACAGAGGAATCCCTGTTCTTCATTGACGGGGAACCGGCAGAGGACTATGTGAAGAAAAAATATCCCTCAAAAGGGAACCGCTCTTCTGAAGAATTCAGAAAGCTGGCGCATGCCGAAATTGTCAGTGCGGTTTTAAGCGGAGAACATCATGTGGAAGCGGCTCAGCTCAGCCTGAAAAAGAACGGAGTCTATGATATCGCCGTTACAGAGGTGAGGGCGGACGCCAGCCAGCTGGACGGGCAGGAACGGTTTTATCATACAAAACCGTCCAAAAAGGCAGAGAAATTCTATGCCGGTGACAGAGACAGAGAGCAGCGCCTGAAAAAAATCCGGGATCGGGTGTCCGGTAAATTTGCGGAATCCATGAGAAGTCAGATCAATGAGAGACAGTATGAACAGACGGCTTACGCTGAAGCAGGAAAACGATTTGACCTGGGTGACAGGGCTCTGAACAGACAGTATTTTGACTCAGATGCCATGGGTAAAATCCGGGGGATTCCATCAGAAGAAACGTCGGAACTGCTGAGAGGTGATTACGGCGGCCTGAGAGATCTGGCTCAGTGGCTGGCTATGGCGAAAAATCCTCAGATCCGTGTTGCGGACCTGGCAGATCCGGAAAAATTCAGGCAGGAGAAACGGGCAGCGGGAACAGAGGTAGCGGCTGCATTTTCAGCTCTGTTTGCAGGACCGGACAAAAATCATCCGGAAGATAAGACGTATCTGAAACCGGCCGCAGACATTATGAAAGCAGTTATCAGGAGATATCCGGAAATGGATATCCGGAAAGAGATTGCTTATGTTCTGGGACAGCCTTTGGATATTAAGGCGGAAGAACTGAAGGAAATTATGAACCGACCGGAAAATATGATCCGGGTCAGCGGCTTGTCCAGGATGATCAGCAGCTTATCCGTAGATACGTTTCAGGTCCTGGAGGCAGTGTATTCAAAGAAAAAGCAGCCCATTTCCAAACTGAATCCGGCGGCAGACGGTGATTACCCGCCCCTGTATCAGGAACTGGCCCAGACTCTCACGGAGGAGGACAAAAAGAAATACCAGAATGCCATAGACGCCACCCGTTCACTGGCAATAGAGAAGAAATGGAATGATGCGGTAAAGGGTACCATGATGGGCGAAGCACAGAGAGATCCGGCACAGGATGCGGCGGTCCGGGTGATGGGGGATTATATCAGAGACCGGATTGTTTCCGGAGGAAAAATGGGGGAGATTCCCAATGCATATCAGCTTCAGATGATGAGTACTTTCAGCTCGGCAGAATTTAAGGCCGTAAAGGCGGCGGTGGAAAAGGCACAGGCGGCAGGAAAACGGGAAGCAGCCGTGGATTATCTGATTTTCAATCCCATGTCTTCGGATTTCCGAAAGCAGCTTCTCCCTGAGAAACTGCAGGCGGGAAAAGAGCCTGAGGCGGCGGAAGCGGTCCGGGAGAAAGTCAGCCTGACGGATCTGCAGAAGAGAGAGGTTTCCGTACCCTCTCACGCCCATAAGGAAGAGAAAAAGCTTCCGGAGGAGCCGGAAAAAAAGCAGGAAGCTCCTCAGACAAGACCGCGCGGCCGGTCATTTCCCAGATAAATGAATCATATACCGGAAATACCGGCCGGATTCAGGATTTTTTCCCGGATCCGGCCGGTATGGCGTTTTTTGTGATATACTGAAAGAGAATATCAGAAACAGCCGATAAGGGAGGAGAAAACAAATGAAAAGTGAAGGTATGAAAAAGCTTCTTCTGATTGTTCTTCCGGTTTTTTTAGCCATTCTGTCCGCTTTTGCCGTTTCCGGATATGCGTCCTCGGCGGAAGTACATGCAGAGACTATTGAATACCTGGATGAGAAAAAAACTACCGTATTGGAGCTGACGGCAGCTTCAGCGGCCGTGTCGTCCGCGATCACTCTGATTCCGGGAGATACAGGCACGCCCATCGCGCAGGAGCTGGCAGACCTGTCGTCAAAATTCCTGATCGTGCTCTGTGCGATCTTTCTGGAAAAATATCTGGTTACAGCCACAGGATATGTGGTGTTCCGATTTGTACTTCCCATAGCCCTGCTCATGCTTGCGGCGGCGGAACTGATCGGTATGGACAGTCTCCGCAGGCTGTCGGCCAAGCTGTGCTGCTTCGGTATCCTGATTTTCATGGTGGTTCCGTTCAGCGTGAAAATTTCCGGCTTTGTGGAAGAAACCTACAGTGATTCCATTCAGGCGGCTATCGAGAACGCGGAACAGACAACGCTGGAGATTGAGGAACAGACAGACGGACAGGAAGAGGAACAGGAAGAGAAAGGACTGGTCTCCGGACTGGTATCCAAAGTGACAGGAGGAATTTCTGATGCGGTTGCCGGACTGGTAAAGAAAGCAGAAACAGTCCTGAACAATTTTATGGAAGCCCTGGCCGTTATGCTGGTGACCTCCTGCATGATTCCCATACTTACCCTTCTGGGATTTGTGTGGATCATGAAAATGGTCATCGGAACCGATTTTCACTGGGCAGCGGATCAGGCCATACTGTCGGCTTCTGCACTGCGGAAAAAGCGTCCGAAGAAAGAAGAAACGGACTGTTAGAAAGAAGGGAATGGGATCTATGGAAAATGCCAGAGTATTTGCCATGAAGCTTCCGAAGGTCTATGAGCTTCTGGTTCAGAAAGCAGAGAGAAAAAAACGGACACGGAAAGAGGTGGATGAGATCATCTGCTGGCTCACAGGCTACGATGAGGAAGGGCTGAAGGAGCAGCTGGAGAAGGAGACGGAATACGGGGAATTTTTTGAACATGCGCCGGCCATGAATCCAAACTGTGAAAAGATCACAGGTACGGTGTGCGGCGTTCGGGTGGAAAATATAGAGGATCCGCTGATGCGCCGGATCCGTTATCTGGATAAGCTGATTGATGAGCTGGCAAAAGGAAAGAGCATGGAAAAGATCCTGAGAAAATGACGGATCCCGTATGAACACAGAAAAATACAATGATTCGAAGAAAAACAGGAGAAGGGAATGGGACCGATTGCAAACAGAATGGCAGTGGAGCTGCTGGTGAAAATCAGAAAAAGAACAGAGGAGCGAAAGAAAAAACGGAATCAGAACAAAGAGGAGAATCGCTGATATGAACGAAGAAAAATGGGACAGACTGCTGCAGATCAGAACATCAGGAAGAGATGACTCTTCCGCGGATCAGTATCGGTATCCCTATGAGCCCACGCCTTACTGCGTGCTGGAGCGTCTGGTAAATTCCGGATATATCAGAAAAGAGAATACTCTTCTGGATTACGGCTGCGGAAAAGGCCGGGTGGATTTCTTCCTGTCCTGGCAGACCAGGTGCCGTTCTCTGGGAATTGAGTATGACGAGCGGATCTATGCAAAAGCCGCGGAGAACGGGAGGACAGCCGTGTCTGCCGGACGGGTGATGCTCCGGCTGGAAAATGCAGAACAGTTTCAGGTGCCGGACGAAGTGGACAGAATTTATTTTTTCAATCCTTTTTCTTTGAAAATTCTTCAGAAAACCATGGGAAGGATCCGGGAATCCTGCGGCAGAAAACCCAGAAGAGTGCTGATGTTTTTTTATTATCCGTCTGATGAGTACAGCTCTTTTCTGATGGCGGCAGATGAACTGCAGATCCGGGATGAAATCGACTGCCGGGACCTGTTTCCCGGGAATGATCCCCGGGAGAAGATTCTGGTTTTTGAATGGAATTCCGGTTCCGTCTTATAAAAAAGACAGGCCGGCATTTAACGGGTTAAGGAGTATCTGTGCCTGTCCTGATACAGTAATTTTGCAAAATGCAGGAGAACTGCAGTTTCGGGAGGAGGAAATGTATGAAAGAACGAATGCTGCCGGATCTGAAATGGCTGGAGGATCCGCAGGTATTTCAGGTGGGCCGTCTGGAGGCTCACTCCGATCATGTATGGTTTGAAACAAAGGAAGAACAGGACGGAGGAAAGGGAGGAATGTTCCAGTCTTTGAACGGGGAATGGAAGTTCCGGTGGAGTCCTTGCCCGTCTGAACGGCCGGTACGGTTTTACGAAGAGGATTTTGACGATTCCGGGTTTGACAGGATTCAGGTTCCCGGCCATATGGAGCTTCAGGGATACGGTCAGATCCAGTATACGAATACTCTGTATCCATGGGACGGAGGGGCGGATATCCGTCCTCCTGCGGTAGACTGGGACCATAACTATGTAGGCTCCTACATAAAGGAATTTGACCTGGAGGAAGGACTTCTGGGAAAACGGGTGTGCATTTCCTTCCAGGGAGTTGAGCCTGCCTGTTTCGTATGGCTGAACGGAGCATTTGTCGGATATACGGAGGATTCCTTCACGCCGGCGGATTTCGACCTGACAGACAGGATCCGTGAAAAGGGAAACCGTCTCTGTGTGGAGGTTTACAGACGGTGCAGCGCTTCCTGGCTGGAGGACCAGGATTTTTTCCGGTTTTCCGGAATTTTCCGTGATGTGTACCTTTACGCAAAACCGCGGGTTCATGTGGAGGATCTGTGGGTGCAGGCGGGACTGAAAGAAGATCTCCGCACGGGCACCTTCTGCCTGAAAGTGAAGATTTCCGTGGAAAAAGGCTGGGAAAAGGGCTGGGGACTCCGGTGGGAGCTGAAAGACCGGGCAGGGGAGACAGCCGCCTGCGGAGAGTATGAGAGTGCCTGCTTTGGTCCGGACAGGCAGGAGGCGTCCCGGACAGAGATTCGGGAAGTGAACCGCTGGTCTTCCTGTGATCCGTACCTTTATAAACTGGAGATTACGGTGCTGGACTGTGAAGGCCGTATAGCAGAATGGATTCCCTGCCCGGTCGGCTTCCGGCGGTTTGAGATTAAAGAGGGGCAGATGCTCCTCAACGGAAAACGGCTGTTCATAAAAGGAGTGAACCGTCATGAGTGGAATCCTGTCCGGGGACGGGCAGTTACGGAACAGGATATGCGCAGGGACATGGAGATCCTCAGGAAAAATCATATCAACGCAGTAAGGACCAGCCATTACCCGAACCAGAGCCTCTGGTACCGGCTCTGCGATGAAAACGGTATTTATGTCATGGACGAGACCAATCTGGAGACTCACGGATCCTGGCAGAAACTGGGCATCTGCGAGCCGTCCTGGAATGTTCCCGGAAGTCTTCCCCAATGGAAGGAATGTGTGCTTGACCGGGCCAGATCCATGCTGGAGCGGGACAAAAATCATCCGTCTGTACTCTGGTG